>NZ_KV815643.1:0-128563 GCF_001814295.1 Streptococcus sp. HMSC067A03
CATCATTAAAGAAAATCGCTCTTGCTATTGGTGTAGAGCCACAATACTTGGAAAAATTGAAATCTGGGCGATATGGCTATGATAACTGTTTGGCTTATTTAGTTCATGCAAAAGATGAATCAAAATATCAATACCATCCAGAGGAAGTTATAACATTGTTAGGCGAAGATTATACAAGTTTATATCATCGTAACATGAAAACTTGGGTCAAAGGTCGAGCGACTAAAAAAGCGAAAGAAACAAACCTTAGCATAGATTGGTTAATTGAAAAAATATTGGCTGGAGAAGTCACAAAAAGCAATATTATGTTGACTGATGATTACTATACCATTTATGGTCAGCATAAACGAAAAATAAATGAAGCTTTAGATACTGCTGGCGAAAGAAAAAGTTTTCAAGCAATTGAAGATATTGATTCAGGCAAATTCAAAAAAACTATAATTTTCTTACAAGGCGAAAGCGGGCAAGGAAAAACTAAACTCAGTAAATCTATAATCAACATTTCTCAACGAATTGCCTTTAACAATGGATATCCTTGGGATTCCTGCTCTACTGCTTCTACCAATGCATTTGATGAATACAATGGTCAAGATGTTCTATTTCTAGATGATATGCGCGGAGATAGTTTAACAGTATCTGATTGGCTTAAGCTATTAGATCCCTACACAATCAGTCCTATATCAGCTCGTTATCATAACAAAATGGGAGCAGCTAAGCTCATTATCATTACTTCAACAAAAGCACCCTTAGAATTTTTTAGCCTAGCAAAAGGTAATTTCGGAGAAGACTTAGGACAATTTGTTAGAAGAATTGATTTGTTAGCTGAAGTTGGTGACAATATAAAATTATCTAAACCAGTAAAATTGGAATCTATGACCTCGCCATTTTCTATACCACTATCCACATTATCTTCTCACTCATTCAATTTTCAAAACTTTGAAGTTTTTAATAGAAATATGGCTATTGATTACATTATAAAAACCATTATCCGCAATATGCAATGGAACAAAAAAGAACGTATCACTCACACCGACCAAAGTACGAAAGATACGCTCACTCAACCGAAATAGCAACAAATCTACTATCTCTGTTGCTATTATCTCAAAATACTAAAAAATAAACAAGAGGTGACAGCATGCAGGTCATTTTACCAGACGAGCAAATACATCAAATACAGCTTTTAATATCCGATTTAATCAAACAAGAAATTGAAAACAGACTAAATAATAGCAATCTCGAAAGTCCGTTTTTAAATAAACAACAAACTTGTATTTACTTAGGAATTTCCAATAACACGCTTGATAGTTGGATTCAAAAAGGATTACCAACAATTCGTATAGGAAAGACTGTTCGATTTGATAAAAATGAAATCAATCGTTGGATGCAAAAACAGTAGAAATTTTGCCGTGGTTTGTTTATAATAAAATCACGGTATTTTTCTAGCTCAATTCACGAGGAGAATACTATGTCAATTAAAAAAACCAAAAATGGAACTTATCGTTTACGAATCTATATTCCTGAAGAAGTCAAAACTTCTCTTGGAATTGATAAAAAAGTGATAGAAAAACGCTTCAAGTTAAGGAGTGAGGCTAAAAAATATGAACTCGAACTACAAAATAAAATAGATAAAATTCTAAGTGGCGATTCTACTTCACAACTTGAAAGAACTGGTTCTATACAATTCAAAGAGTTTTATCATCAAGTGTGGTGGGAATCCTACAAGGTAGGGCAGACAACCTCAACCTTAAAACCACCGTCACAAGCAACAATTGACGGAACAGAAATTGTCTTTAGAAAACATATCTTACCTATACTTGGAAATTATTCTATTGATTTTCTCAACCAGAACAAGCAAGTTGTTTTGAATCTATTAACCCAAAAAGCAGAAGAATATGCAAACTTCAAGGCCATTAGAAGCTATGTTAATTCTATCTTTGACTGGGCAGAAGAATTGGAATACATCGAAACTAACCGTATTTCTAAAACTATTAAACGTATCAAAGCTACTAAAAAAATTAAGTTACAAGAAGCCAAGAACGAGGAAGATTTATATCTTTCACAATCTGAACTTCAGGCTTGGTTTACTGCTTTTGAAGAAGACCTTGAAACAGATAAAATATCATTTAAAGATTATGTATTATTCTATACCACTTTCTTTCTAGGCGATAGAAAATCCGAAAGCTATGCCTTGCAGTGGAAACATATCAACACCAAGCAACAAGAAATTAAATTAGTCCAAGCTTTGGATAAGTATAAAACTGCAAAATCAACTAAAGGAAATAAAAAGACAACTTTCCACATTCCTAATGAATTAGCAGAATTGCTTAAAGCATGGAAAAAACAGCAGAAAGTTGAATTAGCAAAATTTGGCATTATCCAATCTGATGAACAATACGTATTTACCTATATTGATATGAAAGGCAATGTGAATAGTCCTTTACATGCTGATTATCTCAATAATAAGATGAAGTCTGTCAAACGCCGACACAAGGGGCTGACACACGCTACACCGCATAAGCTCCGCCACACGGGAGCAACTTTAGCTAAACAAGCGGGAACATCACTAGAAGCCATCTCAGAGGCTCTAACACATAGCGACACCTTTACTACCAAAACTTATGTTAATACTTCAAATGTTATTCCAATGGCAGTTGGCGAAATCGCCTACCGTAACCTAAAATAAATAATGGTGTGAATTTGGTGTGAAAAGTGGTGTGAATTTTGCTAAAAATCATCAAAAAAACACCCCATGGTGTGAACCATGAAGTGTTGTAAATGCTGTATTGTAGCTGGTTCTTAACGTTTTGAGAACTGGCTAGCTTTACGTGCTTTCTTAAGACCTGGTTTCTTACGTTCAACCATACGGGCATCACGAGTAAGGAGACCAGCGCGTTTGAGTGAATCGCGGAAGTCTGGATCTACTTGAAGAAGGGCACGAGAGATACCATGACGGATAGCTCCTGCTTGACCAGCGTAACCACCACCGATAACGTTTACAAGAACGTCGTATTGACCAACAGTTGAAGTAACTGCAAATGGTTGGTTGATGACAAGGCGAAGGTCAGCGTGTGGGATGTACTCTTCAACATCTTTTTTGTTTACAGTGATTTTACCAGTTCCTGGAACAAGGCGAACGCGTGCAACAGCGTTTTTACGACGTCCAGTACCTGCATATTGTGCTTGTGACATAGCTTATTTGTTCCTTTCCTTAGATAAGTCCTGAAATATCAAGAACTTCTGGTTGTTGTGCAGCATGAGTGTGCTCAGCACCTACAAATACTTTCAATTTCATACCTTGAGCACGGCCAAGAGTATTGTGTGGAAGCATACCCTTAACTGATTTTTCGATCAAACGAACAGCGTTCTTAGAGCGAAGTTCACCAGCAGTGATAGACTTCAAACCACCTGGGTACATTGAGTGAGTGTAGTAAACTTTATCAGTTGCTTTTTTACCAGTCAATTTAACTTTTTCAGCGTTGATAACGATTACGAAGTCACCTGTATCAGTGTGTGGTGTGAATGTTGGTTTGTTTTTTCCACGAAGTACGCTTGCTACAACTGCAGAAAGGCGTCCAAGAGGTACATCAGTAGCGTCTACTACATACCATTTACGTTCAACTTCACCTGGCTTAGCCATGTATGTTGTTTTGTTCATGATTTCTCCTATATGAATATCGTTTTTGTTTACAGGGCGGATGTTCCGGTCCGCGGGTTATTTGAAAGGTTCCGGGGCCTTACAAATGGGGTAAACAATACCGCCTACTATCATACCAAATTTTAGGGGTAAAAGTCAATATATTTGGTAAATTATTTATGAAAGAACGGTTTCATTCCGTTTAATCTTGATTTTCATGGGCAATACTAAATAATCCCAAAGTTCCAGGACCAGTATGGGTGGCAATAACGGGCCCTAATGATAGGATTAAAACCTCATTAACCTGATCTGACAGAAGAAGTTGCTCTTTTAATACTTGAGCCACATCCTGACTGTTTGACCCTGCATAAGCAATTACCACACGTGGATCAGAAATACCTTCCAAAGTCATGCGCACTACTTCAGCATGAGCTTTTTTCTTGCCACGAACTTTAGCCACAGAATCTAGCCTACCATCTGCTTTAACGGCAATAATCGGCTTGATATTGACCAAATTCCCCATGAGAGCTGCCGTTTTTGAAATCCGTCCGCCTCGCATGAGATGGTTCAAATCATCCACGAGGAAATAAGTACGCACTTTTGGCAGTAAGGATTCTATCAAGGTTACTACCTGTTCTAAACTTTGCCCAGCAGCTTTTGCTTCTACCGCTTTCATCACTAAAAGACCTTCTCCCATAGATGCAGCCTTGGTATCTATCATTTGGATGACAGCTTCTGGAAAATCTTCTAAAACTATATCCCGTGCCATGACTGCACTCTGATAAGTGCCTGATAAAAGAGATGCAAAAGCAATATAAAGGATTGGCATGCCAATCTCAGCATAGTGACGAAAGATAGCTTCAAACTGGCCAACATTGATTTGACTAGTTGTCGGCTGGCTACCAGCTTCCATTTTAGAAAGAAGCTGCTCACTCGTTAGTTTCTTATCTCCGACTGTTTCATACGTCTCTCCATCCAGCTGAATGGTCAAACCGAGAATTTGAACATCATTTTCTAAAGCCCAGCTTTCTGGAAGATCTGCTGTTGAATCCGTTAAAATCTTAAAAGTCATCTTTCTTTTTTCTCCATCATTTTCTGTAAATTGCGTAATTTTGCCTTACCCATAGGGTCACAAAGTGGGTTTCCGAATTTACATACCCAAACACGTAAAGTCCCTTAGGTAAAATTATCCCACTGCTCATTTAAATTGCTCATTACCACAGATGATTGAGCTCGTGGTTTGCTACTTCATATTCAATGCCATCATCTACCATTTCGTTCTCATCAATCAAAACGACTGTCACACTGAATAAGTTCTGACGAACACTAAGCATATCTTGAGCATTGAAGTCACAAATTCTTTCCAAATCTTAAAAATCAGCCTCATTCCTCAACTTATCAGGAAAAAATTTCGTTCTACACTCCGTTCGCTCTGGTTTAAAAATGGACCAATTTCCTTTCAAAAGGCAGTCATCTGGCAAGCATAAACTAGTAAAATTTGTCTTTTCATAAGCGATTTCTAAACACTTCATACATGAGAATGGCTGCAGCCACACTAGCATTAAGGCTCTGCACATGTCCATTCATAGGAATGGTAATCATTTCATCTACATGCTTTTTAATATTAGCAGAAATGCCTTTACCTTCGTTGCCGATAATCAGAGCGAGTTTGCCTGCTGTATTCCACTTAGTAGACGGAGTTCCATTCATATCCGTTCCAAAAATCCAAAAACCTGCATTTTTCAGCTTGTCCAAAGTTTGGCTGAGGTTGGTCACCCGAGCGATCGGAACGTGCTCTACAGCTCCTGTAGAGGTCTTAGCAACGACCGGCGTGACACCAACTGCTCGATGTTTCGGAATAATGATGCCTGTAACATTTGTCGCATCAGCCGTCCGTAAAATAGAGCCTAAATTATGCGGATCTGTTAGACCATCTAAAATGAGCAAGAGAGGATTGTCTTCCTGAGTTGCCATTTTCAACATCGCCTCAAAATCCGTATAAGCAAATTCTGAAACACGCAAGACAAAACCTTGATGAACGGCACCATCTGTCATTTCTTGTAGTATTTTTTTGGTAGTCCAAGAAATGGAAACCTTTTTTTCTGCTGCCAAATCTTTCATCTTAGCAACATTTTTCCCACGTAGATCATCTTGAATATAGAGTTTATTTCCAGTATTGGCCATGAGAGCTTCCGTCACAGCATGTACACCGTATACAATATCGTTATTTTCCATGACTTTAGTATAACATAAAATTTAAAACGCTTCTTCTTATTTTATAAATCACTTTACCGTTAAATCCAAATTTTCTTCTATAAAAAATGCAGGAGTCTTGTATTAAAAACAAGGCATCCTGCATTCTCTTATTAGTTATTCTAAAGGCATTGTAAATTAATAAACTGTCTTTTCTGTTTCTGGATCAAAGAAGTGTGCTTTGTTCAAGTCAAAGCCAAGGTCAATACCTGCTCCAGCTTTGAGGTAATCACGAGCATCTACTTTAGCAATAAATTCATTGTCAGCCACTTGGCAATACAAATGAGATTCCGAACCAAGCAATTCGGATACAGAGATTTTAGCATGTACTACTGAATCTGGGAAGGTTTCAAGGAAAGCAGCTTCTGTATTGATGTCTTCTGGACGAATACCAAAAATGAGTTTCTTGCCTTCATAGCCTTTTTCACGAAGTACCTTCAAGGCACCTTCTGGTACTTTCAGAGAAAGGTCTTGGGCTACAATTTCATCACCTTTCAAAGTTACATTGATGAAGTTCATCGCTGGGCTTCCGATAAAGCCTGCAACAAATTTATTAACTGGGTTTTTGTAAACTTCTTGTGGGGTACCGATTTGTTCTATACGTCCAATTGTACCCGTTCCTGAAGGATTCTTTGTTGCAGACATGATAACGATACGATCAGCCAAAGTCATTGCTTCTGTTTGGTCATGGGTAACATAGATAGTGGTTGCCCCAATACGACGGTGGATTTTAGCAATTTCTGCCCGCATAGATACCCGCAATTTAGCATCCAAGTTAGAAAGCGGTTCATCCATAAGAAATACTTTTGCATCACGAACAATAGCACGTCCCATCGCTACACGTTGACGTTGCCCACCAGAAAGGTCTGCAGGTTTACGATCTAAAAATTCTTTCAAGCCAAGAATCTCTGCTGCTTCATTTACACGTTTTTCAATATCATCCTTGCTGTATTTACGAAGTTTCAAACCAAAAGCCATATTATCATGCACAGTCATGTGTGGATACAAAGCGTAGTTTTGGAAAACCATGGCAATGTCACGATCTTTTGGCGCAACATCATTGACCACGCGACTATCAATTGAACATTCACCTTCCGTGATATCTTCAAGTCCAGCAATCATACGAAGTGTAGTAGATTTCCCACATCCTGAAGGACCAACGAAAACGATAAATTCCTTATCTTTTATATTCAAGTTGAAGTCTTCTACAGAGTAATGTTCGCTGTTTGGATATTTTTTGTAAATATTTTTTAAATTTAATTCTACCATAAAATAGAACTCCTTTGTTGTTATGATTTCATTCTATATGAAAACGCTTTATTTTTCTATGGCAATGTGAACAAATTTAAAAGAAAATGTCTTGTGCAGGGTGCACAAAACATTAGAATAAATCAGTTAAAATAACATGATAACATAGCGTCAAATCTGTTAGGTCTTTTAGCTGTAAACCCGTCAATTCTTCCCATTTATCGATGTGATATTGTAACGTGTTCCGATGAATATACAACTGCTGAGCAGCTTTTGTCACAACCGCTGTATTTTCCCACAAAGCGGCAATAATATCAACGAGCTGATCCTGACTTTCAATCAATTGATGAAGTTTCTTCGTTAAGATTGGCAATATGAAATCCTTTTGGCTAATCCCCCATAAAAAGAGTTGGGAAAAAGAATGGACATTAGAATGCTGAGCTTGTTCCCACCATTTAGCAAAAAGGGTATTCTCTGCTCGAAATAGCTCAGAGTAGCTTTCTTCAAACATTCTAGTCCAAATCTGTCCTATTTGAATTGTGAGAGCTAGGCTAAAGTCATATTCGATGGCTGATAAAGTATCATGAAGGACAGCTTTTACGGGGATAAGTTGCGTTTGATCTAGTACAAAGATATAATCCTGAGAAGACAGCTGAAAATCTGCTATTCTATTGGGCAGTATGGTCCGCATCATTTCTAACCAAGATCCGATTGTTTCATTTTCATAATGGAATAAATGACAATGAACAAATTGTATCTTTTGTACACTTTTTGGCAATTTGCCACGACTATGAACCAGATAATCGTACCAAGGTCCACCATCAAACGCTGACTCTTCTCCAGTCAGTAAAGAAACAAGCTGTTGTTCTCTTTCTGTCAAGCTACTCATTTTTAATAACAGCCATTGATTTTTTGATAAGGGAATTGCCACTTCATCTTCTTTTACGCTCGGATTGGATTGAAACTTCCCTTGAGGAAACCATTCTAACAAATTACTTTTTATCATGATTTGTGCTCTCCACTCTGACAATGCACCAGTCAATTAACTCTTCTAAGCGCTCAATAGCTCCCGTCATATGTAGGTAGCCCATAATAGCCTCAAATCCTGTAGACATGCGATAAGTAATGATATCGGCATTTTTAGCTTTTGTATGACTATTGGCATTGCGTCCACGCTTGTAGATTTCTTCTTCCTTTTCTGTCAGAAGTTTATCTTCACGCATTTGCGAAATGAGATTAGCCTGCGCACGTGCCGATACATATTTGGTCGCCTCTCTATGCAGCTGGTTGGGCTTGGTCAGTCCCTGAAAAATTAGGTGACGTCGGATATACATGGAGTAGACAGCATCTCCCTCAAAAGCGAGGGCGATGCCGTTAATCAAATTGACATCAGTCACGGGTCCACCTCACTCCGTCCTTCCCATCTAATAGCTTGATTCCTTGTGCTGCCAATTCATCACGGATCTTATCAGCTGTCGCAAAATCCTTGGCAGCACGCGCTGTTTGGCGCTCCTCAATCAAGCGTTCAATGTCCGCATCCAAGACTTCTTCTACAAAGACGATGCCAAAAACTTCCAAAAGCTTGGCAAAGGCTTCCTTGACTTCAGCGGTGTAGTTGCCTGAGTTGATCCACTTGGCTAGCTCGAAGACAACCGTGATGCCATTAGCTGCATTGAAATCTTCGTCCATAGCGGCAGTGAACTTATCCAGCAAGACTTGAAGCTGAGCTGAATCTGCCTGATCAGTGAAAGGCTGCTCATAGGTATTCTTCAAATATTTGAGATTAATCGCTGCATCATGGACAGCTTTTTCCGTGAAATTAATCGGCTTGCGATAATGCTGGGTAGCAAAGAAGAAACGCAGCACCTGACCGTCAATGGTCTTAAGAGCATCATGAACGGTGATAAAATTGCCTAGAGATTTGGACATCTTAACGTCGTCGATATTGACAAAGCCATTGTGCATCCAGTAGTTGGCAAAAGTCTGACCAGTTTTGGCCTCCGACTGGGCGATTTCATTGGTATGGTGAGGAAACTCTAAGTCTGCTCCGCCACCGTGGATATCAATGGTATCGCCCAAAATCTCTGTTGACATGACCGAGCACTCGATGTGCCAGCCCGGACGACCTGCCCCCCAAGGGCTATCCCAGAAAATCTCGCCCGGTTTAGCCGCCTTCCAGAGGGCAAAGTCCACTGGATTTTCCTTGCGGGTGGTCTCCTCATCTGTCCGACCAGAAGCGCCTAACTCTAAATCAGCCAAGGTTTTATTAGCTAGTTTGGCATAATTGTGAGACTTTTCCACTCGGAAATAGACATCACCCTCTGACTCATAAGCGTAGCCCTTATCCACCAACGTCTGCACAAAGTCAATGATATCCTCCATAAAGTCAATCACGCGCGGATGCTGAGTAGCTGGCTTAACACCTAGTTGTTCAACGTCAGCACGAAAAGCTGCGATGTACTTGTCAGCCACTTCTTTTGGTGTGATGCCTTCTTCCTTGGCTCGATGGATAATCTTATCATCTACATCTGTAAAATTGGATATATAGTTGACCTCAAAGCCTCGATACTCAAAATAGCGACGAACCGTGTCAAAAGCTACTGTTGAGCGGGCATTACCGACATGAATGTAATTATAAACCGTCGGACCACAGACATACATGCGAACTTTACCCTCCTCAATAGGCACAAATTCACGCAGGCTGCGAGTCATAGTATCATAGATTTTGATCATATTTTACGATACTGAGAGTGACTGGAAAGTAGATAAAATCAACTGCAGAAGCAGTCATCTAGTGTCAAACTTTCTATTCCTACTCAGTTCCTTTCTAGTTCCTTTGCTATTGTCAAAGCGATCGTGAAAAAAGTCATGGCATCAGCCTTCCGTTCGTTATGGCGGGCATCCCAGGTTCGGTTATGATGATCCACATAGTCAGCTGTGTAGCAACCATTTCTCACTACAATTTAGATGAGTAATAACTTTCTTCGCGGATTTCTTCTAAATTCTTGATAGTTGGAGTATCTTTTTGACCATGCACACGGACGATTTTAGCCGGTATACCAACAACTGTCACATCACTTGGTACATCTGCCACCACTACTGCACCCGCTCCTACCCTGGCATTTTCACCGATTTCAATCGGACCAATGAGCTGCGCATGAGCGGAAATGAGTGCGCCTTGGCGAACCGTTGGGTGACGTTTCCCAGCATCTTTGCCAGTTCCTCCAAGAGTAACACCATGATAAAGCATCACTCCTTTTTCCACAACAGCCGTCTCACCAATTACTAAGCCACTCCCGTGATCAATGAAAACACCCGAAGCAATCTTTGCTCCCGGATGAATCTCAATCTGGGTCCAAAAACGCCAAAATTGACTATGCATCCGAGCTAAGAGTTTACAACCATGACTCCAAAGAAAGTGAGAAATCCGATGAGCTGCTAAAGCCTTAATACCAGGATAAGTCAACAGCACCTCGAGCAAGGAGCGAGCTGCTGGATCATTTTCTTTTACAATCGCTATTGTCTCTTTCCACCAACCCATGATGACTCCTTTCTAGCTTTAGATTGAAAGTAAACACTTAGCTACCTTTCTAGTCTTGTGCCTTTTCTTCTCGAACAACTTTATGCTCTTTATGTGTTTTATGATGATGTTTTTTCTCCTTATCCTCTTTAGGAGGGCGCGGAAGCAATGCTTTCATAGAAGCATCCACACGACCTTTTTCATCAATCTTGATGATTTTGACATCTACTTCATCACCAAGTTGTACCAAATCTTCAACCTTATTAGTACGCGTCCAAGCCATTTCAGAGATATGCACTAAGGCATCTGTCTTGTCAAATAGATTGACAAAAGCACCGAATTTCTCAATTCGAACCACTTTTGCATGATACACTTCATCTACTTTCGCTTCACGCACAAGAGCTGTAATGATTTCCTTAGCACGATTAATCGCATCTTGATCGCTAGAGTAAATAGAAACATTTCCTTCCTCGTCTATATCAATCTTGACACCTGTTTCTGCGATAATCTTGTCAATCGTTTCACCGCCCTTACCAATGACAATCTTAATCTTATCAACATCAATCTTAATGGTGTCAATCTTCGGAGCAGTTGGAGCGAGTTCTGTGCGAGGAGCTGGAATCGTACGTTCAATCAAATCTAAAATTTCAAAACGTGCTTTTTTAGCTTGAGCCAATGCTTCTTGCAAGATTTCAGCAGTAATTCCTTCAATCTTGATATCCATTTGAAGAGCAGTAATTCCTTCACGTGTACCGGCTACCTTGAAATCCATATCTCCGAAATGGTCTTCTAAGCCTTGAATATCTGTTAAAATCGTGTAGTTGCTACCATCTGAAATGAGCCCCATGGCGATTCCAGCTACAGGTGCTTTAATTGGTACCCCACCAGCCATGAGAGCAAGTGTCCCAGCACAAATCGAGGCTTGTGAAGATGAACCATTTGACTCAAGAACTTCTGCTACCAAACGGATTGCATAAGGAAACTCTTCTAGACTAGGGAGAACTTGCGCAAGTGCACGTTCACCAAGAGCTCCATGACCGATTTCACGGCGTCCAGGTGCACCATAACGTCCCGTTTCTCCTACGGAATATTGTGGGAAGTTATAATGATGCATAAAGCGTTTCTTGTATTCTGGATCAAGTCCGTCCACAATTTGCGTCTCACCCATTGGCGCCAAGGTCAAGACAGATAAAGCCTGCGTTTGCCCACGAGTAAAGAGACCAGAGCCATGCACGCGTGGCAGGTAGTCGATTTCAGCATCTAGTGGACGAATTTCATCTACTTTTCGACCATCTGGACGAATCTTGTCTTCAGTAATTAAACGCCGTACTTCTGCATGCTCCATTTGCTCTAAAATTTCAGCCACATCACGCATGATACGGTCGAATTCTTCGTAATCTGCATATTTTTCTTCGTAAAGGGCTATTACTTCGTCTTTGACTGCTTGCGTTGCGGCTTCACGAGCTAATTTTTCTTCTACCTGAACGGCTTTTTGAAGATCAGCGTTATAGCCGGCTACTATTTCTGTTTGCAATTCTTCATCCACATGAAGAAGCTCAACTTCTGCTTTTTCTTTTCCAACTACTGCCACGATTTCTTCTTGGAAAGCAATCAATTCTTTCACTGCTTCATGACCTTTCAAAAGGGCTTCCAGCATCACTTCTTCTGATAATTCTTTGGCACCAGATTCCACCATGTTAATCGCTTCTTTAGTTCCTGCAACGGTTAATTCCAATAACGAAGCTTCTTTTTGTTCTTGACTTGGATTGATGACCAATTCTCCATTGACATAGCCAACTTGCACACCAGCAATTGGACCATTAAAAGGAATATCTGAGATTGATAACGCAAGAGATGAACCAAACATAGCTGCCATAGGTGCTGAAGCATCCGCATCATAAGAAAGAACGGTATTGATAACCTGAACTTCATTGCGGAAACCTTCCGCAAACATGGGACGAATGGGACGGTCGATTAAGCGAGCGGTCAAAGTCGCGTCCGTCGAAGGGCGTCCTTCGCGCTTGTTAAAGCCACCAGGGTATTTCCCAGCTGCGTACATCTTTTCTTCATAATTGACTTGAAGCGGGAAGAAATCGCCAGTCGCCATTTTCTTTGACATAACGGCTGCTGTCAGAACGGTACTTTCACCATAGCGCACCACTACGCTACCATTCGCTTGCTTCGCCACTTGTCCAGTTTCAACCACTAATTCTTTGCCAGAAAAAGTGGTTTTAAAGATTTGTTTTACCATAATTATTCCTCTTTGAGTCTATGCTCAATTTCTAATTTTTTATACGTCTTGCCTACAAAGATCAAGATAGATTTAGGATATTAAAAATGAATCCTGAGTTCCACTCCAAAAATTTCTGCTTGCATAATTAGGCATAAGCTTTGTTTCAATAAAACAACTCATTATCCTGTTCAACACACCTTTTGCCATAGCCACGACTGTTGATAGAAAGTTTAAGCGTTTTTTATACTTTGTCTATCCTCATCTTTGTATCAAGCACGTATAAACCTTATTTTATCATATTTTACACCAAAAGAAAAAGCCTTAAAATAGCTTTTTAGCAAGAATTTTTGAAATGTTATCTATTATTCTTATTTTTTGCTATACTAGAAAGAAAGCTAGTAACAAGGAGAATAGATATGGTTGAACAAAAACAACGTTCTGAATTTCCAGAAAAGGAACTGTGGGACTTAACAGCTCTCTATAAGGACCGTGAAGATTTCTTGAGGGCGATTGAAAAAACTCGTGAAGACATCAACCAGTTCATACGGGATTATAAGGACAACCTTCATACTTTTGAGGATTTTGAAAAGGCCTTTGCTGAATTGGAACAAATCTATATTCAAAGAAGTCATATCGGCAACTACAGTTTTATGCCACAAACAACGGACTACGGTGATGAAAATTTTGCACAGATTGCGCAAGCTGGTACAGATTTCGAAACAGAAGCTAGCGTTGCTCTCAGCTTCTTTGACGACGCCCTGGTCGGCGCAGATGAGGCTGTCTTGGAGAGACTAGGCCAAGAAGCCCATTTGACCTCAGCTATCCGCCAAGCTAAAATTAAAAAAGCCCACTATCTGGGAGCGGATGTCGAAAAGGCACTAACAAATCTTAGTGAAGTTTTTTACAGCCCACAGGATATTTACACTAAGATGCGGGCTGGCGACTTTGCCATGGCTGACTTCGAAGTAAACGGCAAAGTTTATAAAAACAGCTTTGTTACCTATGAGAATTTCTATCAAAACCACGAAAATGCAGAAATCCGTGAAAAAGCTTTCCGCTCTTTCTCAGAAGGCCTTCGTCAGCACCAAAATACTGCTGCTGCTGCCTATCTGGCTCAGGTCAAATCTGAAAAGCTTCTAGCAGATATGAAAGGCTATGACTCTGTCTTTGACTATCTTTTGGCTGAGCAAGAGGTAGATCGCTCTATGTTCGATCGGCAAATTGACCTCATCATGACTGAATTTGCACCCGTTGCACAAAAGTTCCTTAAACATGTCGCCAAGATCAACGGCCTCGAAAAAATGACCTTTGCAGATTGGAAGTTGGACTTGGATAGTGCACTCAATCCTGATGTCACTATTGAGGACGCTTATGACTTAGTGATGAAATCCGTTGCTCCACTCGGAGAAGAATATACACGCGAAATTGCCAATTACCAAAAAGAGCGCTGGGTGGATTTTGCAGCGAATGCTGGCAAGGACTCTGGCGGCTATGCCACTGATCCTTATCGCGTGCATCCTTATGTTCTTATGAGCTGGACAGGCCGTATGAGTGATGTGTATACTCTGATTCATGAAATTGGTCACTCTGGTCAGTTCATCTTCTCTGACAATAGTCAAAGCTATTTCAATACCCACATGTCGACCTATTACGTAGAAGCTCCTTCTACCTTCAACGAACTCTTACTTAGCGACTATTTGGAACACCAATTTGACAATCCACGTCAAAAACGATTTGCACTCGCTCACCGTCTAACGGACACTTACTTCCATAACTTTATCACCCATCTCTTGGAAGCAGCCTTCCAACGCCGGGTTTATAATCTCGTTGAAACAGGCGAAACTTTTGGTGCTGCGAAGCTTAACAGTATTATGAAAGAAGTTCTGACCGATTTTTGGGGGGATGCAGTCGAAATCGACGATGATGCTGCGCTCACTTGGATGCGGCAAAGTCACTATTATATGGGACTATACAGTTATACCTACTCTGCTGGACTTGTCATCTCTACTACCGGCTATCTTCATTTGAAAAATGACAAAAATGGCGCTCGCGATTGGCTCAACTTCCTCAAATCTGGTGGAAGTAAAACGCCACTTGAGACTGCTCGTATCATCGGAGCCGACATTTCCACAGACAAACCACTCCGCGACACAATTCAGTTCTTGTCTGATACAGTTGATCAGATTATTACCTACAGCGAGGAATTAAGAGAATAGATTATCTACACAGCTTCAGATTTCAATTTGAAGCTGTTTTATATGAATTGATTTAAAACAAAATTTTTAAGTTTGTGGTAATTTGAAAAATTTCACTTCCTAGTTATTGAAAGCGATAACAAGTTGTGATATGATATTTTCGAAAACCAATTTATGTGAGGGAAATATGAAAAAGTGGAAAAATAATTCTAGGCTCAACATCGTTCTTGCTATCATGAGTGTTGTTCTAATCATCTTATTGGCTCCAATTACAATGCCATTAATGTTTCTAGGTGGTGTTTTTGGTATTTGGTATTTCGCAAAGCGAAATCCAAGTGTTTTCAAAAGAAATATAGCAATTGCTGCAGCGATAATAGGAATACTAGGAAGCTATACAGTAAGTAAATTCAATCTTGAATCCTCCGAAAGCCAACAAAGTCAAACTCAAGTAGTTTCTTCTACATCTAGAACTTCATCTTCAAACTCTTCAAAAGCAAGCAGTTCCTCCTCAAACTCCGATTCTAGTAGAGAAAAAGAAGAAAAACTCGAAAAAGAAAAGAAAGAGAAGAAAGCGGAGGAAGAGCGAAAACAAAAAGAGGCGGCAGAGAGAAAAGCTAAAGAAGAACAGGCTCAAAAAGAAGCTCAAATTCAGAGCATCACCCAGCAAGGTGAACAGGCTGTTAAACAACTTGAGGATAATCAAGTAGCCGAGAACATTGCTCCAGCTCAAGCTGCCGTTGAGCAAATTACCGATCCAAATAAAAAAGGAGCTCTTCAACATCGAATTAATCTTGTACAAAATGCAATTCAGCAACGAGCTGAGCAAGCTCGACAAGAGGCAGAGAGACAAGCAGCATCTCAACAACAAGAGACTATAGCTGCTAGTGGCTATTTTAGAGATAAGAGGGGCAGGTGGCATCGCCCAAATGGTCAATATGCTTCAAAGAAGGAAATCGCAGAAGCGGGATTGCCTTGGTAAAATACATCTCTACAATATATTAAAAAGAGAAATGAGATCTTGTAACAAGGGACATTGTTTTCCATCATAATTCCCATCAAACAGGTAGTTTACAAGCACACATGATTGGAGACTGGGGCGATAGTCTCTAGCTTCAAAGGAGACCGTTTAATAAATTAACGATGCTACAGCTAACCACTCCAATAGTCTACTGGATTATTGGATGTCGGAAATAAAACATCCATAAGGATGTGTCAAAAACACGACTTTGAATTGGTGGATTTTGCAAAGCAAATCCTCAAGTCTATTGCTTTTCAAGCTCGGAAGAGCGCCTAATCATCCTCGTAGGAGTAAGACAACGGACTAGATTTTTTTCAAAATGGGTTCTGTCTCACTCCCTTTTATTTTGTATAAGATAAACTATATACCTTTTTACGTCATATTTTCTCCTTTCGCTTTATCGTAATCCTGAATATCTTTATTGTATCGCATTTGGAGTTTTTGGGTATAACCAACATTGCGCACCCGCATAGCAAGTGGTTTAACCTTACGGAGCGAGACGGATTAAAAAGTCACAAAATAAAAAAACTCTCTGAAATCAGAGAGCTAATTTGAACTTGGGCTAAAATCCTAGTGAAGAAAAAGATGAAACTCCTTGTGTTCATCGAACACTATATCGTTTCCCTATTTCATACGGATTTTTGGCGCCCTTAGCATCATGATTCTTGCTGGATAAAACGTTTATAGACAAGGCAACGAGCCGAAGATTGTACTGATGGTACATCGAGGCGAAGCCAACGAAGTATAGAAACGTTTTAGACGCAAGATTAGCGACGAAGTCCAAGAGAGTTGATTAACTCACGGTAACGGTTAACGTCGTTCTTACGCAAGTATGCAAGAAGGTTACGACGGCGACCGATTTTTTTCATCAAACCACGGTAAGTAGCGTGGTCTTTTTTGTGTTGTTTGATGTGTTCGTTAAGGTGGTTGATTTCCCAAGTAAGGACAGCTACTTGTACCTCTACTGAACCAGTGTCACCTTCGTGACGTGCATATTGTGCAATGATTTCATTTTTTTTCTCTTTTGAGATTGCCATGATAAGCTCCTTTTCTTTACGCTTCATCCGAGTGACAGGTTTGGCATGGCCTGCAACCAAGAAGAAGTTATTTGTCTCTATGACATTCTTATTTTACCAAGAAGGAAAATTTTTGTCAACTGATACAAATTATAAGAGTTCTACGCCAAATCGTTTGAAACTTTTTATTTCTTCCTGTGTCAAACGACGAAAAGTTCCTGTTGCCAACTCTTTATCCAAACTTAATGGTCCCATAGCAAGGCGCTCTAAGTCTGCTACTTTTTTACCACAAGCTGCAACCATTCGCTTCACTTGATGAAATTTTCCTTCAGAAATTGTAATCTCCACCAGAGAAGTTCCCTGTTTTTCGTTTGTTTCCAATATGGTCAATTGCGCAGGTTTACAGGTAAAATCCTTAAGCTCTATTCCTGCTTCAAAGCGTGTCCTATCTTCTTCAGTCATGATGCCATCTACTTTTGCATGGTAAACTTTTGCTACATGTTTTTTAGGAGACAACATCGCATGTGCCAAAGCACCATTATTGGTTAATAACAAAAGTCCGTGAGTGTCAATATCAAGTCGTCCAACTGGAAAAACTTCTTTCTGGCGTGCACTTTCATCTAACAAATCCAAAACTGTTTGATGGTTAGCATCTTCAGTAGCTGAAATGACGCCTTTCGGCTTATTTAAAAGATAATAGACAAATCTTTCATAGTCCAATACTCGATTATTGACTGAAATTTCATCTTGATATTCATCTACTTGTACTTTCGCTGATGTGACAGCCTTCCCGTTGACCAAAACTTGTTTCTTCTTTAAAAGTTGCTTGACTTCTGTTCGTGAACCAAGCCCCATTTCTACTAAAAACTTATCTAATCGCATCTTTTTCCTCGTTTTGTTTATGAGTGACAAAAGCCGCTAAAGTTGACGTTGCCATCATGAAAACTCCTAATACACTAAAAATAAAGATTGGGGCAGAAGAAATGATTCCAATCAAAGATAAGACGAATGTTGATACCGAAGCACCGCTACTGCAACCCAAAACGACAATCGCTGTTGCACGATTTACCAAATGAGTAGGGATTTTCTCCGATACAATATGAAACACCGCTGTTAGAGATACACTATAAGCAAAGCCAGCCAAAAGAGCACTCAAACTTAAGAGCCAAATCTGACTTGAAAATCCAATCATCACTTGACTTAGACCAAAAACAATTCCCGTTACTGTCAATAAGCGATTTTTCAATACGCTCACTAGACTGGCAAAACTAACACCAGCCAAAATTCCCACTAGTTGCATACAGCTAAGAATCCAGCTGGCTGTTTCAGCGTTGCCGATCTCTGCCTGTAAGACTAGACTAGGGATCCGTAAAGTGATAGCGACATTAGCACAAACAATCATACCAGCTATGAAAGCTAAAAAGATACTCAAATTTATTTGTTTTCTAGTCATTTTACGAACAGATTTGAGACGTTTATGCTTATCGGATTCATTCTTTTCATAAGGAACAAACATAAGATACAGTGCCAAAACGATGAAACCAACTGTATAAACCAAAAATGTAGTTGTCCAACCAAAGTGTAAGAGTTGTCCGACCGCTAAAGTCAACAAGGCCATCCCAACAACTTCCGCTGAACCACGATACCCCAACATTTGCACACGTTCTCTTCCCTGAAACCGCTCACTAATAATAGCAATTGCTCGAGGATTCATCATACCTAAACCTAACCCAAAAACAAAGCGCGAAGCAAAAACGAGATTATAAGATTGATTGAAAAATGGGATAAGACCACAAATAGAATACAGAATTAGCCCTAGTATAATCATGAACCGCTCAGATACAAAGCGTTCCAAAACACTATTAAACATCAACAAAGACATGATCCCAATGGACGGTAAGGAGACTAATAATTCTACTTGGCTGGAAGAGTAATTCTTATAATACTGGAACATAGCCGGCAAGCTACTAGAAATTGAAAATGCCGTTGTTAAAACCAATGATAAAGCCAAAATGCTAGCTTTTTCCATGAATCTTTTCATCTTATCTTCTTTCTAAAATCACACTACCACTATCATACAGTTTTTTATGAAAAGACGCAATCTAGCAACGTATGAAAACAAAAAAGAAATCAAGACTGCGCATAAGATACAACATTGATTTCATTTTACATTTGTCATACACTCAAAGTAAAACTCACGACATAAGGCATGAGGACTATGAAGCAGAAATGCATAATCTCCTTGAATAATTTTCTCTGTTTCCTCGCGTGTTAGAGAATCTGTTTCTTTATATAATTTTCAAATTTTCTCTTTCTTTCCAACTTGATACTACGTTCACGAAAATTATACACTCGGATGCAGTATTTTTTGCGATTATAAGCTGCATCCTCATATGAGATAGATAACAATTCATTTCTTTCATTTAGCAACTGATTTTCTTTTTCTAACATTTCCTTCTCATCTTGGTATTTCATCTGGATAATCCCACAAATAAGAGCGACAAACATATAAGCCGCAAAGGAAATCCATCTATCTGTGTTATAGACGATTGATTGCCAATTTCTCCCAGAAAAAAATAGTTGCTACAAATAATCCGATTATAGAAAGACTTCCTGCAAAAATTCCATAGATTGTTTCAAAAATAATACTAATCAAAGTAACAAAAAGCAAACAGATGTCAATTAATTAAAAACGTTCAACATTGCGCTCAATACCCTAGGCAAGAAAAAAGCAAATAAAATCTCAGCTATCTTTTGATAAGTCTTATTCGATTTTTTACTTTCTTTAATAAAATTTTTATACAAATCGGCTAGATCATCTAAAAGTGAATAATGAATAAACCATCCATAAGTTGTCTTAAATTATCTTCATCTTGTGGAGTGGTAAAGACAAGGTTCAGGCGATTTGGAATCAATCACTATTTTACTGTTAGAGAATGCCAGCTCTTCTAACTTTTCTGCAACATGCTGAAAAGTAATTTCAAACGGATTATAAATGTTTAAAATTTCTGTTTGCTCATTCCAGCTATCAAAAATTTTGCTGATCAGCTCTACTAAATCTTCTGAATTGATAAAATTCGCAATTTCATTGGGGTGCTTTTCGACATGAGCGGTTGTACCTTTTTGAACCTTATCAAATAAACGATAGAAATAATCTTCCAGCAGTCTGGAAGAATACAAATAAGGACTACAGACTATTTTAAGAGATTGTCTGTTCACTTTAGCCCAGTGTTTACAGAGACTTTCTGATGCTATTTCTAACTCTTGAGGATAGTTAAGCACCTCTGGACCTGTTACATAAAGAATCTCAGAATGAGATAATTCCTCGGTACAATTTAAAAAGTTTGCAGTCGTTCTGGTTCCCCTACTTAAAAAGTAATCTTATTTTTTACTAGTAATATTTTATGTGCCCAACTACATGTCATACATATTTTTGCTAGAAACTTTAAGCAAAATAAACTAATTTTTTACTAATTTATTTGTACACACATTCTTTACATTGCTATTTACTTGTATTTCTTTCTCCTTTCTTTCTCCTCTATTTTATGTTATATTTAACGTATATCAAAACAATTTAACTTGGAATAAAAATCCAATTTGAAAACAAAGGAGAAAAGATGTCTGTTATTGAAAAATTAACAAAACCGGCTCATTCAATTGATATGAATGACATCATTCGTGAAGGGAATCCAACGCTTCGAGCAGTAGCAGAAGACGTTACTTTTCCACTTACAGATCAAGAAATTATCTTGGGTGAAAAGATGCTTCAATTTTTGAAAAATTCACAAGATCCTGTAATAGCTGAAAAAATGGGGCTTCGCGGCGGGGTTGGTCTAGCAGCTCCACAACTAGATATTTCTAAGCGAATTATTGCCGTCTTAGTTCCAAACATGCCAAACAAAGATGGCAATCCCCCTAAGGAGACCTATGCTTTACAAACAGTTATGTATAATGCTAAAGTAGTGGCACATTCTGTCCAAGATGCGGCACTTGCTGAAGGAGAAGGATGCTTATCAGTTGACCGCGAAGTTTCTGGTTATGTTGTTCGCCATGCACGTGTCACTGTTGACTATTTTGACAAAGAAGGCGAAAAACACCGCATCAAACTAAAAGGGTATAATGCTATCGTTGTGCAACACGAAATCGATCATACAAACGGTATTATGTTTTATGACCGTATCAATGAAAAAGATCCTTTCGCTATCAAAGAAGGAATGTTAGTGATCGAATAGAAAAAGTAGGGTGAGAATCATTCTCACCCTACTTTTTCTATATTAACTCCCTCTCTTCCAGAAAATAGCAAGGAGAATAATGGCTCCTAATACAGATGGAATAATGGCTGTTTCTGATAAATGAGGTCCCCAATTTCCAAATAGGGCTTGACCAATCCATGCCCCAAACCAGCCTAATAAGATCTTTCCAATACAGCCCATTTTCTCTCCACGATTGGTGATTGCTGCTGCAATCAGTCCAACAATGAAACCAACAAACATACTACCAATCATATATACCCCTTCTTTCTATGTTTCCAGCAAGGCTTCTCAAGAAGCAAGTGGAAGCTGTCATTATGGAAAGCGCCATTTAAGGCAACTTGAAATCTTAGATTGCCCAGTCCCCATTGCGGAAGATGGCTACACGACTGCCGTCTTCACGGATACCGTCAATATCCATCTGATTTGAGCCAATCATAAAGTCCACATGGACATCCGAGCGGTTTAGACCCGCTGCTTCTAGCTCTTCTTCAGAGAAATTCTCTCCGCCGACTACACTGGTCGCATAGGCTGCACATTGATACCATTAGCAACCAATAGTTTAGCGTATTTTTCTAAGTTTTCTTTAAAATTTGGCAGAACCATGCTGCTTCTCCTTTTCTTTTGTTATTTTTCTTTAAACAAGGACAGAAGGCTAACCGCTGCCACCGTACCGCAAATCAAAGCAGTCATTTTCAAAATCGTATCTGGGTCAAGATCCAGCTGGTAATCAAACACTTTTTGCGCTGGCTTATCTTGAGCGGAAATGGTAAGTTTCATGATAGAGTCCTTTCTGCTTAGTTCAAATACTTCAATAAAAATCTTATAATCATACAAAATCTTCAAGTAACTTTTCATCAATCTCGTAAACAACTGGAGAGGATTTGATTTTTACAACGAATTTTTTCTTTTCTAGCTTCTTCATAATTGTATCAATTTTTGTACGCTTATATTTTCCCTCAAAAACTTCTACTAGTTGTTTGTTACTAATTCCCATATGTAAAACATCAAACAATTTATCTTGTCCTAAGATAAATAACACTTCATTCTCTTGCTCAGATAGAGACAATTTATTGATTATTTCTCTCAGCTGTTCAACCTCAGTGGTTAATTTAGATAATTTTGATAACATAGTCTCTTGAGCTTGAATAATAATCCTCAACAACGCATCTACAAAAGGAGTTAGATCACCTTTATTTTTTGGATCTGAAGTTATAGAAAAAGCCTCTTTGTAAGTTTTCTTATTCTGCAAAACAGATTCCGAAATAGATAACCCTGTTAAAAAGTCTAGCTTTCTCGCCAAATACGAAGAAAGTAAAAACCGTCCCATTCTTCCATTACCATCATAAAAAGGATGAACATATTCAAAAAAGTAGTGCGTGATGATAGCTTTAATAATTAAAGGAACTTCTGGATTATTCATAAATAGTATGAGTTTCGTTAAATTTTCATCAATCTTTTCTTCATTCGGATCGCCCTGATGAACATAAGAATTGCCATCTCCCACAAATATTGTTTCTTTTCTAAATAATTTTCCGTCTGGCTTCTTATCTTCAGGCATCTCATCAAGAAATAGCTGATCATATATCATTCTAAACTTAGCTGGTAAATCAATTTTTTCAAATTTATTTTCTAAAATGCTTTTATACATTTCCACAATACCAGAAAAGCGTTTTGTTTTTGAAGGCGATATATAGGCATCGTTGATTTCCTTACGTGTCGACTTTACACCTTCCATATCGTTAGTGCTCTTTATCTCATCTATAATTTGCGAATAAAATAATTTTGGTGCCAATACACTAGACAAAGAAAACGAGGATAATTCAGCACTCATTTTATATATTCTTTCAATCATCGATATATGGCTAGGTATGGATAAATAAAATAACTGATATCTATCTGATAGTCTTTTCTGCTGGCGTTTTGAAAATGGATGGAGTGATAATTCCGTTTTCAACGCAGCCGGACTATTATATCTATTCTCGTATTCTTTATCATAATTATCAAAATCTTGATAACTCACTATTTCTAATCGTTTATACATAATATCACCACGCTATCAATTTGAATTTCAAATATTTTATCATTTTATCAACTTTAGAATGTAACAAATGAAAACAATATAACAGTATTAGAAAAACTCATCAAACAAACTCAACTGGTTATCCTCAGGCATATTGCCTAGGATACCCATGTCGTCCATTTTTTCAACTAGGGTGCTAGAGAGACCGCCACGTTTGCGGAGTTCTGTCTTAGAGAGGAATTCGCCTTCTTCCCGCGCTCTGACCAATTGGCGGGCAACGTTGTCACCCAGACCGTCCATCGCAGAGAAAGGTGGGATAAGGGTATCTCCTTCGATGAGAAACTCAGTCGCATGGCTCTTATAGAGATCCAGCTTCCCGAACTTGAAGCCACGCTCCAGCATTTCATTGACGATTTCCAGAGTCGTATAAAGGTCAATTTCTACATTGGAGGCGTCATTATTCTTGCGCTTTTCAGCAATTTCGCTCATCCGGCGCTTGACAGCATCAAGTCCGCCACTCATGGTCTTAATATCAAATGCCTTAGCCCGGATGGAGAAATAAGCACAATAGTAATAAATCGGATGATGTACTTTGAAATAAGCTACCCGTAGAGCCATCATTACGTAGGCAGCTGCATGGGCTTTAGGAAACATGTACTTGATTTTTCCGCAAGATTCAATATACCATTCAGGGACATTGTTTTCTTTCATAGCGGCAATATAACCATTACGCTCTTCGTCAGAAATTTTCAACCATGCACCTTTCCGCACACGCTCCATAATGGTAAAGGCCATTTTTGGTTCTAAGCCCTTGTGCATGAGATAGACCATGATGTCGTCCCGACAACCGATAACGGTAGATAAGTCCGCAATTCCCTGCTTAATTAAATCTTGTGCATTTCCAAGCCATACGTCCGTACCATGTGACAGACCTGATAGCTGGAGCAATTCTGCAAACGTTGTTGGATGCGTCTCATCAACCATTCCCCGCACGAAATTGGTTCCAAACTCAGGAATCCCCAGCATACCAGTTGCCGTACCTATTTGCTCTTGTGTCACTCCCAGAACATCTGTTCCTGAAAAGAGTGCCATAACTTCCTTATCATCCATAGGAATATCATTAGGGTCAATACCTGATAAATCCTGCAATTTCCGAATCATAGTCGGATCATCATGACCGAGCACATCGAGTTTCAGGACATTTTCATCAATATCATGAAAATTAAAATGGGTCGTTTGCCATTCGGCAGTCAGGTCATCTGCTGGATATTGAACCGGCGTGAAATCGTAAACGTCCATGTAGTTTGGAATAACAACAATCCCACCAGGGTGCTGTCCGGTCGTTCGTTTAACACCTGATGCACCTTGCGCCAATCGCTCGACTTCTGCATCGCGATAAAATTTATTGTAATCTCGCTCATAACCTTTCACGAAACCATAGGCTGTCTTAGCTGCAACTGTACCAACAGTACCAGCCCGAAAAGCATATTCCTCCCCAAAAATGTCTCGAACATCTAAGTGGGCACTAGGCTGATCCTCTCCAGAGAAATTCAAGTCAATATCAGGGACCTTGTCTCCGTCAAATCCAAGGAAGGTCTCAAAAGGAATATCCTGGCCATTCTTGCTCAGCTTGTGGCCGCATTTTGGACAGTCCTTATCCGGCATATCAAAGCCAGAACCATAGGAGCCATCCGTGATGAACTCGCTGTATTGACATTTACCACAGACATAGTGGGGTGACAAAGGATTGACCTCAGTAATCCCAATCATGGTCGCCACAAAACTGGAGCCAACCGAACCACGCGAACCAACTAAATAGCCTCGTTTATTAGAACGCTGTACGAGCATTTGTGAAGCCAGATAAATCACGGCAAAACCATTCCCCAAAATAGAGGATAATTCCCGTTCAATTCGATGATCTACAATATCTGGTAGTGGATTACTATAGATTTCAAAAGCCTTTGCGTAAGTCAGCTCAGCGACTTTTTCTTCAGATTTATCAATAAATGGTGTATAGAGGTCCCCTTTTACCACTTCAATTGGTTCAAAGCTTGACGCCAACTGATTGGGATTCTCAATGACTACTTGTCGAGCCAGTTCATCACCTAAAAAAGCGAATTCATCCAGCATTTCATTGGTCGTGCGGAAGTGTGCTTTGGGAAGCGGTGCCGGCTGGGCGTTTTCACCGTGACCTATGGTCCGGTTAATCATGGCACCTTGTCCCAAACTCCTAACGATAATCTCCCGATAAATTTCTTCCTCAGGCTCAATATAATGCACATCTCCCGTAGCCAGAACTGGTTTTTCTAAGCGTTCACCCACTTCAATCAAATTCTTGATGATCGTGTGCAGCTCCTCCATATCCTTAACCTGCTCTTTGGCAATCAATGGAGCATAAATCGCTGGAGGCATGATTTCGATAAAGTCGTAATATTTCGCTACTTCGACAGCTGCATCCAGACCCTGTGAAACAACCGCATCAAACACTTCTCCTTCTGAACAAGCAGTTCCTAGAATCAAGCCTTCTCGATGCGCATCCAAAATCGTTCGCGGAATCCGTGGTACAACTTCAAAATATTTAGTATTGGACAGACTGACCAATTTGAAAAGATTCTTCAACCCTGTTTGATTTTTCACATAAATCGTAGCGTGTTTCACTCGTGCTTTTTTATAGGAATTTTCATCCACCAAATCCGTATTCAACTTATTAAGATTGGTAATTCCACGCTTTTCTGCTACATCTCTGATGAAGATAAATAGCAGTCGTCCTGTTGCTTCCGCATCGTAATTGGCCATGTGGTGATGGTCAAGCGATACTTGAAAACGCTTAGTTAGAGGCCCCAAACCATGCCGCTTGTATTCTGGATAGAGGTTGCGGGCAAATTCCAGCGTGTCAATGACTGGCTGGGTGATTTTCGGCAAGCCATGACGCTCATAGTTGACATTCATAAAGCCCATGTCAAAGGTAGCATTATGGGCGACAAGTACCGTATCTTTGCAAAATTCCTGAAATTCCTGTAAAACTTGCTCAAGTGGTTTCGCATTTTTAACATGTTCATCTGTAATTCCCGTCAAATCTGTCGTAAACGCACTCAAAGGGTGTCCTGGATTAATAAATTCGTCAAATTCCGCGATGACATTGCCCTTGTACATCTTGCTGGCTGCCACCTGAATCAAATCATTATAAATAGCAGACAAACCAGTCGTTTCTACGTCAAAGACAACATAAGTGGCTTCTCCCAACTCCATATCTATTTCATTGTAAGTAATAGGCACACGATCTTCAACAATATTGGCTTCCATACCATAAATCAACTGAATCCCGGCTTTTTTAGCAGCTTTATAACCATGAGGAAAGCTCTGCACATTGCCGTGGTCAGTAATCGCAACTGCTTTATGCCCCCACTTCGCAGCTGTCGCAATCAAGTCTTCAACTTCTGGTAGGGCATCCATAGTTGACATATTGGTATGCGCGTGAAATTCAATCCGTTTCTCACCTTCAGGCATGAGATCTTTACGGTCATAATGCACCACTTCCTGTACATCTTGTACATTCATAGTCAAATCATGCGTGAAGTTATTCATTTCAATATTTCCACGTACACGCAACCATGAATTTTTCTTAATCATGTCATATTTCTTAGCTTCTTCTTCATTTTTAAACCATTTCTGAAGCGCAAAGCTAGAAGTATAATCGGTCATCTTAAAATTAATGAGTACGCGCCCTGTGCGAGTAACCTTTTTTTCAAGATCGAAAACCATTCCTTCAAAGACAATCCGATTTTCCTCAGTCTGAATGGCATTCATCTGCGTGATTTCAGCTTTATCCAATTTTGGTCGTGCAGTAGCTTTTTTCGCTTGAAAACCAGAGTAACTTGTCTTTTCTTCAACAGGTGGAGCTGCCATTTTCTGCAGCGCTTCTATGGCTTTTAGAGCTTCATCATTCGCTGCTTGTACAATCTTTTCTTTCTCAGCTTGGAAAGTTTCAACTTGTTGCTGTGTTAAAGCATCGCTTGCCTTAACCTGACATTGAAACTGTGGAAAACCAAACTTGACCAACTGTTTTGCCAAATTTGGCAAATGAATCTTCCGAAAATGATCCGTATCAATGCTTGAAGGACCTTCAATCACTAGCTGATTCTCCTCAGCATGCACCTTCAACCGGTGATATATACTGTGAAATCCCTGACTAGTACAAGGACCTTCTGTAAAAGCTTCTTGATAATAAGCCTGCAATAACTCATCTGTGAAATCTTTGTTTATTGTCCTTATCTCAAAAACTGCTTGATTCCCCGTTTTAGAAAATTCTTCCTTCAAGCACTTTTTCAATTCTTGAAATATGTCAATCGGCAAAATTTCTGTAAAAGCAAAATGAAATTCCCAGATATGGCTGACTTTATGCACCAGAACTTGCTCAATTTCTGCATGTAAAAAGGCACTTGATTGTCTCATATCAAGTGGCATATTGATCTGATTCATTAAAATTTCAAACGTTGATGACATCTTTTTCCCTCGCCTTGTAATGACACTATTCTACCATAAAACAAAGGATTTTTCGATTAAAAAATAAAGAATCCCCTTTGTCTTGCCATTAGTATAAACCATTTTTATTTTAAGTCACATCTTGCTAGCTAGCTTAAGAGTAAGTATCTGGAAAATATAAGCACCTTTACTATAATAAAATCGGAAAATCTTAGTCCACTTTTTCACACATTCACAAAGCACAAGCTAAAAGACAAAGAAAAAACAGAATCCCTCAAAATAAGGGCGTTCTGTTTTTCCTTCCTATTATTTATAACCTTGTAACGCTTTTTGGCGTTCTTCAGCTTGGCCTTTCGCATCTAATTTTTTGCCTTTGTAAACTGTGCTTTCCCATGAACCATACATTGGATTTGGGAAGATAATGAATTTTTCGCCAAATTCTTTCTTTAATTCTTCCAATTTCTTGCCACGTTCATCAGCTGATGTCTTTGAGAAATCTGCAAAGTCAACCAGATTATCTCCTAGCAACATAACTAGATTCGTTTTTTCCTGAACTTTTTGACGGCGACCTTCTTTTGATTTCACGCCTTTTTCTAAAAACATCAAATGATCTTTCCCTTGTACAGGAATACCTTCTTTTTCTAAGTTCTTAATCGTTGCATCTACTTGATTTGCCGCACGGTCAGAAATATAGTAGATTTGAACACCATTTTGATGAGCATATTGAAGAAATTCTTTCGCACCAGGAACAGCTTTAGCTGAAGCTTTCTGTACCCAAGCATCCCAATTTTTAGGATTAAAAGCTGTGCCGTCTTTGACATTCTGTACTTGGTAAGGGCTATTGTCTAAGACCGTTTCATCCAAGTCAAGAACGATTGAATAGGGCTTATCTGTCGGCTTTTGCAGTAATTCTTTCAATTGGTTCGTGGCGACATTATAACCTTGTAGATACAGAGCCTTCGCTTCATCAGACTTTTGATACCAAAGTGTGCCCATGGTATTTTCTCTTGAGCGCAATTGATCATAAGTCATCGTAACTTTATTGTCAGATGTGTTGCTTTGCGTAGCCTTATTATCAGTTGCTTTTGTCCCACAACTAGTCAATAAAATAACTGAAGCAAGAGCTGAAAAAATTGTGATTGTGGCTTTAGATGATTTCATAAAACCAATTCCTCCTAATATTAATCTATCAAAATTATAGCGTTTTCATAAAAACATTTCAAGTTATCTGACCAATTATATAGACGAAAAACAGATTGGCAGAAAAATGTCCAATAAATCCATCAAAAAATCGAGTAGGAGCTAATTTCTAGTTACTCTCACACTACCCGTACGTGCCGTTCGGCATACGGCAGTTCAACTAACTTTTAACGCATGTCGTTCAAAATAATAATCTAAACAGCTAACCAGTCCTCGTTTTGCGAGGGCTGGTTTTGATATAGCTTGCTTGAATACCGACTTGGTCGCAACCAATTGATAGTACTCACCCCAACCTGAGAATTTATCCGCTATCCATTTAGGAACGCCTAATTTTAGTAATCCCCATAGTCGTCTCGATTTCTTCTATTGTTTCCAGATAATCACTTGGATACGAGTTCTCAAACGCTCATCTATTTGAGTTACTACCTTTTTCATGTCGCCAAGAGAAAAATAGTTTATCCACCCTCGTATAACCCAGTTTAATCGCTCAATATGTGTTGTTAGGTCCATACTCCACTTTCTAGTCGTCAGTCGTTTCAACTTTCGTTTAAAACTCTGAACACTATCCTGATGAGGACGACTCTTCCAACCTTGCGGAGATTTCCAAAAACCAAAACTTAGGTACTTGAGTTGGCTAGGTTTCACGATTTTAGTTTTTGTCATGTTCACTTTCAGCTCCAATCGCTTCTCAATAAAGCGACTGACTAAGTACATAACTCACTTGACAACTGCTTCTCTCCTAACCGTGATTACGCAATCATCTGCGTACCGAATGCAATGAAGACCTCGTTTCTCTAGTTCCTTATACAACTCATTAAGCATGATATTTGATAACAGCGGAGATAAGTTACCCCCTTGAGGTATCCCTACAAGAGTCTTGTGACGTTGATCATTGATAATTACCCCCGATGAAGGTATTTCCGAATCAGTAATTCTGTATCTCCATCATGAATAATATTCTGCACTAGAGACATGAGTCTATCTTGCGGTACTGTGTCGGAGAATTTCTCTAAGTCAATATCCACAATCCGCTCATAACCATCATAAGTAACTTGACAATGGCTGTCTCACAAGAACGATTTGGTCTGAAACCATAGCTGTATTCTGAGAAACGAACTTCACAGATTGGACTCAGGACTTGAACGATAGCCTATTGTATCATTCTGTCCGTGACAGTTGGGATTCCTAGGTTGCGGATGTCTCCATTGGGTTTCGGAATTTCAACTCTGAGTACGGGCTGAGGTTTATCCTTCCTCTCCTTGATAAGCTGTTTTGTTTCTCGCCAGTTTTGACGGAGATAGCCGTCCATCTGTTCGATAGTAATTCCAGCAATACCATACGAGATAATATCATACTTAGCAATTCTGACATGTGTGGATTCCCTTTCTGTTTTGTTGCCTGTAGGCTATCTTATATCGGCGAGCTGTCCACTATCAATACGTACTAACTTTCAGTTCTATCAGACTGTTCGTTTTACAGACACAAGTGTCTAGGATTACTTCGATTAGTTATTTACCCCTTCACTCCATCTCCATTACAGAAACTTCTTCACTACTATGGATTCGACTGACTTCTTGTCGTTCGCTGTTACTAGGTTTTACCCTCGACAAGACCTCACGGGATAAGTCATACATCTTTCCTCGTTTACTCTCGTGATTTACGCATATAGGTTACGACTGCCTATTTGGATTTTAAGGTTATAAGACCCATCATCCGCTATATGCGCCTTCATATCACGTTTCTATTCGTACAGTCACGATTTCGCTATCCCTTCCTCTCCCTGCTACCTCACGATAGTCAAACTTAGGAGTCACTATTGGGTTCACCGGTAGCGGATGCCCCAGATGACTTGCACCTCAGATGTATGACATGCCCGTCGTACACAAAAAATCTCTGTTTTTTCACAGAGATTTCAATCATTTTTATTTCATTTATAAAAAACAGTAATAATGCTCGCTACAATAATTAGCAGCAAACCTACAATTAAAAATCAATATCTGTCAGCCATTTGATAGCATCTGTTGTGCTAGACAATGCACGCCCTTGAGTACTATTTTTCATCATTTGATCAATAACAATTTGTGCCTCACTATAAGTCGAACCACCTGAAGTTGCAAAAGTTGCGACTCGTTTACCAGCTAAATCTAGACTTTCCATTACTGTTTGGATAAGGTGTGGCGGACGTCCCCACCAAATCGGATAACGCAGACCAATCATCTGTGAATGTGTTGGACAGACCTAATACCATAACCATCCGAACCATCATAAAGGAAATGTTCACAAAGGAATTCTCCCCATAGCGGTTCGTATACCGTCTGAATCATCCAAGTGTTACCAGCACGATGAGACAAGCTATAAAGGACATAAAACTCGTATAACTAATCATCCTATGATGCAAATGATGGATTAGCTCCATCATTTTAGAAATAGCATAAACAAAAGACTAAGTCATAGAAAAGCTCAATAAACTCTACTTTTTTGCTTGTATGATAACTCCTTAAAAATAATATTCATAAAGAAAGAGAATGGATTGTTCTTATAAACTAGTCATCATTTTCTTACTTTTTACCATAATTTTCAAGAGCAAGTGTAGCAAGTTTTTATTCGAGGTATAGTGTTTATAAACAGAAAAAGGCTTCAGCTAACATACGCTTTTCTAAGCTTATAAAAATTCTAGCAGAAATTAACTTCTGCTAGAATTTTTTATTTCACAACAATATTAACCAATTTGTTAGGTACGACAATGACTTTGATGACTTGCTTGCCAGCAATTTCTACTTGAATTTTTTCGTTGGCAAGAGCAAGTTTTTCAAGTTCCTCACGGCTTGAGTCTTTTGGTACAACAAGTTTCGCACGAACTTTACCTTTGATTTGAACAACGATTTCTACATCGTTTTCAACCAACTTGGCTTCGTCCCATGTTGGCCAAAGAACATATGAAATTGATTCACCAGATTGTGTCAATGTTTGCCACAATTCTTCTGAAAGGTGTGGCGCAAATGGTGCTAACAATTGTATAAAACCTTTAGCGTAATCAGCAAAAAGTTTGTCTTCTTTGTTTGCAGCATTAATGAAAACCATTAATTGAGCGATAGCTGTATTGAATTTCATGGCTTCAAGTTGTTCTGTAACGGATTTGACAGTTTCATTATAAACTTTATCCAAATTACCATTATTTTCAGCCACAATTTCTTTTGTTGTCAACAAACGATAAACACGATCGAGGAATTTACGTGAGCCTTCAAGTCCTTCTTCAGACCAAGCAATAGATGCATCCAGCGGCCCCATAAACATTTCGTAAACGCGAAGAGTATCTGCACCATACTGCTCCACTACATCATCTGGATTAACAACATTCTTCAAAGATTTAGACATCTTAGCTGGAGCTTGTTCCAATTCTTCACCTGTTTCGATATTGAAGAAAGAACCATCACGTTTTTCAACTTTATCTGTCGCTACAAGGGCGCCACGGTGATCGCGGTAGCTTGTTCCCAAAATCATCCCTTGATTAAAGAGTTTTTGAAAGGGTTCTTTAGTTGGAACGACACCTAAATCATAAAGGAATTTATGCCAGAAACGAGCGTAAAGAAGGTGAAGCACAGCGTGTTCTGCACCACCAATGTAAATATCAACTGGTAACCATGCCTTAAGCAGTTCTTCATCAGCTAATTTTTCCGTATTGTGTGGGTCAATGTAGCGCAGATAATACCAGCTTGAACCTGCCCATTGCGGCATGGTGTTAGTTTCGCGACGGCCTTTGACACCATCTTCACGCGTAACTTCCAGCCAGTCTGTCAAGTTAGCAAGTGGACTTTCACCTGTTCCTGAAGGTTTGATGTCTTTTGTTACTGGCAATACAAGTGGTAGTTGATCTTCTGGAACAGCTGTTGTTGTGCCATCTTCCCAATGAATGATTGGGATTGGTTCCCCCCAATAACGTTGACGTGAGAAAAGCCAGTCACGCAAACGGTAAGTGACTTTCTTGTTGCCAACGCTTTCTGCTTCAAGCCATTCAACCATTTTATCAATAGCTTGCGCTTTATCAAGACCATCTAGGAAGCCAGAGTTGATGTGAAGACCGTCTTCTGTATAGGCTGCTTCCTCAACATTTCCACCTTCGAGAACTGGAATGATATCCAAATCGAATTGTTTTGCAAATTCCCAGTCGCGATCATCATGCGCAGGAACTGCCATAATAGCTCCTGTCCCATAGCTAGCAAGCACATAATCGGCAATCCAGATTGGAATTTCCTTACCATTAACCGGGTTAATAGCATAGCTACCAGTCCAGACACCTGTTTTTTCTTTGGCAAGATCTGTACGAGCGAGGTCAGATTTAAGGCTAGCCGCACGTTTATAATCGGCAACGGCTTGAGCTTGCTCAGGACTTGTAATAGCATCAACAAGAGCATGTTCTGGTGCTAGAACAGCATAGGTAGCACCGAAGAGTGTATCTGGACGAGTTGTAAAAACGGTGAAGTCTTTATCAGTATCTTTTATTTTGAACGTTACATTTGCACCAGTTGATTTACCAATCCAGTTCCGCTGCATATCTTTGATAGATTCTGGCCAATCAAGGTCATCTAGATCTTCCAAGAGGCGTTCAGCATAAGCTGTGATTTTAAGCATCCATTGACGCATTGGTTTACGAACAACTGGATAACCACCACGTTCAGATGTTCCGTCAGGCAGCACTTCTTCGTTGGCGATAGCTGTCCCTAATTCTTCAACCCAGTTTACTGGCACTTCAGCTTCGTATGCCAAACCTTTTTCATACAATTTTGTAAAAATCCACTGTGTCCACTTATAGTAGTTAGGGTCAGTTGTATTGACTTCACGATCCCAGTCATATGAGAAACCAAGGCTATTGATTTGACGTTTGAAGTTGGCAATATTTTCTGCCGTAAACTCAGCAGGGTCATTTCCCGTATCCATTGCGTATTGTTCAGCTGGAAGACCGAAAGCATCCCACCCCATTGGGTGAAGAACGTTATAACCTTGAGCACGTTTGAAACGGCTAAGAATATCAGTTGCAGTATAGCCTTCTGGGTGTCCTACGTGAAGACCAACACCAGATGGGTAGGGGAACATATCCAACGCATAAAAGTTTGGTTTTGCACTATCCGTTCCTGTTTTGAACGTCTGATTATCAGCCCAATAGGTCTGCCATTTTCTTTCAATTGATTTGTGATTATAAAAAGTCATTGATTCACTCCAATTTTGTGATGTTATTATTATACCATTTTTAAGCGATTTTAAAAGGCATAATTAGAGAAAAGCGTGCTTTGACTAACTGAATTTATTATGTGACTAATCTCAATTAACTTTTGCTGGAGATTTTACTTTAAATTTTTTAAACTTCCCCCTTGATATGGATTTTGTCTTTGTAACTTAATTCATAAAAAATACCCCAAAAGTTAGATTTTTTATCTAACTTTTGGGGTACAGGTCAATTTTCATTTGAGAACTTTTTATATTCTTCTGCTACTAACAAACGTTGAAATTACCAAATAATCACGCGATCTTCTGGTTTGCGCCACATGCCGTCGCCTTCTTTAACATCAAAAGTTGTAAAGAAATCATCAAAGTTTGGCAATTGAACATTCGTCCGAAGTTTTCCGGGAGCATGCACATCTACACTTGCTAGCATTTGCATATATTCTGGACGAGCTTTCATGCGCCAGATACGAGCAAAGTTGGTGAAAAATTCTTCCGCAGAGAAGTCAGCTTCTTTCTTAGCTGCTTCCAGCGCTGCCGCAATCCCACCGAGGTCTGCAATATTTTCTGAAACAGTCAGCTTTCCATTGACTTTAGCTCCGTAAGAATCTTGTCCGTCAAATTGCTCAATCACCTTCTGAGTCCGAGCTGTGAAAGCTTCGTAGTCTTCTGGCTTCCACCAATTTTTAAGGCTACCATGCTCGTCAAAGGAAGCACCGTTTGAGTCAAAAGCATGAGAGATTTCATGCGCAATTACTGCACCGATTCCGCCATAGTTTGCTGATGAAGATTGATGCAAATCATAAAAAGGTGCTTGAAGAATAGCGGCTGGAAAAACAATCTGATTTTGTTGTGGATCATAGTAGGCATTTACCAGATGAGCTGGCATGTGCCATTCACTGCGATCCACTTCTTTGTTCCATTTACTCCAAGTGTGTGCAATGGCTACTTTCGCTAAATTTTGAGCATTTTCAATTAAACCGAGCTGTTCATCAATCACTTTTTTCGCATAAGTTTCTGGCAATTTCTCTGGATAACCAATATGTGGAGTGATAACATTGAGTTTGACAATGGCCTTGTCCCGTGTCTCCTTAGCAAGCCAATCAGCTGTTTCTAAGCGTGATTTATAGACATCAATCATCGTCTTGACCTTATGTTCCACATCTGCTTTGGCTTCTGGTGAGAATTTCTCTTCTGCATACCAAAGACCGAGGGCTTGGTTATAAGGTGCTTGTGCTAGTTGATAAGCTGCTTTTTCTTTTGGACGAGCTTCTGGAACGCCTGAAATAGCACGCACATAGGTGCCTGAAAGGACGCGAATTTCTTCTGTTAGCAAGGAAGTCCATGCTCCAGTAGAGAATAATTTCAGTGCTGCATGCAAATATTCCCAATTTTCTTCTGAATAATATTCCGCTGCAAACTCTTTCCAAAAACGCTCTTGAGGAACAATCACCTTGTCTGGGCTTTGTCCCAAAATCTCTGTAAAAATTACATCAAGTGGCAATTCTGGAGCGAGCTTCGTGAAATCTGCCCAATCATAAGGGTGATATAACTTCACATATTCTGAAGTTTCTTCATTGGAAAGGACATACTTAGCTAATTTAGCATCTAATTCCAGATATTTATCCAAAATATCTTTTGTTTCTTCTGCTGAAAAGCCAAATTTAGGTAATAATTCTTCCTGCATCTTGCGCCAGATTGTCAGCAATTCCTTGCCTTTTTCATTTCCTTCTTCATAATAGGTCGTATCTGGTAAAATGATTCCAGGTGCATCGGCCCAGAGAACATTCATTTTAGCATTCATAAAGTCTGGCGCGACGTCAAAAGTAAAAGCATTCGGCTTTCCAGCCATTTCATACTCAGCAATCTTCGCTGCAAACTCCTTGAAAGAACTTAAAGCTTTATATTCTTCCACAAGCGGCATTGCAGGGGTAACTCCTGCTTGTTCCCGTCCGTCAAAATCTGCCACCAAACGGTGGTATTTCACAAAATTTTGCAAAATTGGATCTTCTGGAACATCTTGACCTGCTAACCATTTATCAGTTGTTGCTAGCATCAATTTTTCAATATCTTGATCCAAATCCATAAATCCACCTGTCACAGGCTTGTCCTCAGGAATCACAGCAGTTTTTTCCCATTCACCATTGACATAATTAAAAAAGTCATCTTGTAAACGTGTCATCTTGTTCTCGCTTTCATTGTTTTATCTTAATCCTATCAAAAAAGTTCTGAATAATCAAACTTTTATCAAAAGAGATTTTTATGCCAAATCTTGCTTCTGATTTTTCTTAAAAATTCTAAAAATTAACTTGACTTAATTTTTGTTTTAATGTATATTAACTGTAGGGGTGTATAAAATGATACGTATCGAAAATTTAAGTGTTTCTTATCAAGAAACACTTGCTCTCAATCAGATTTCTTTGGAAATCCAAGGCCCAACTATCATGGGAGTTATTGGTCCCAACGGAGCTGGTAAATCAACCCTTTTAAAAGGAATGTTGGGTATCATTGATCATGTTGGACAAACTTACCTTGATGATAAAGAATTCTCAAAAGTACTTAGCCATGTAGCTTATGTGGAACAAAAAATTCACATTGACTACAACTTCCCTATCAAAGTGAAAGAATGTGTGTCTCTTGGACTGTATCCAAAAGTGAAACTCTTCCACAGACTAACAAGCAAAGACTGGGACAAGGTGACAAATGCGTTACGCATTGTCGGCTTAGAGGATTATGCTGAACGCCAAATCAGCCAATTGTCAGGAGGGCAATTTCAACGGGTCTTGATTGCGCGCTGTCTAGTACAAGAAGCTGACTGTATCTTTCTGGATGAACCATTCGTTGGAATTGATTCAATCAGTGAAGAAATCATCATGACAACGCTACGCAGTCTAAAAGAACAAGGAAAAACGATTCTCATTGTTCACCATGACTTAGGAAAAGTCCCACATTACTTTGATCAAGTTTTAATTTTGAATAAAGAACTCATTGCCATTGGAGAAACTTCATCAACTTTCACAGAAGAAAACTTGAAAAAAGCCTATGGCTCTCAGCTTTTTGTGAATGGAGGTCTCTAATATGTTTTCAGAATTTATTGATGGACTACAAAATTTCCATTTTCTACAAAATGCACTGATTACGGCCATTGTCATCGGGATTGTTGCTGGAGCAGTTGGTTGCTTCATTATCCTAAGAGGCATGTCCTTGATGGGCGATGCCATTTCACACGCAGTCTTGCCAGGAGTTGCACTCTCCTTTATTTTAGGAATCAACTTCTTTATCGGAGCCATTGTTTTTGGACTTTTAGCTTCGGTCATTATTACTTATATTAAAGGAAATTCAATTATCAAAAGTGATACTGCCATTGGAATAACTTTTAGTTCCTTTTTAGCTCTTGGAGTCATTTTGATTGGAGTTGCTAATAGTTCAACCGACCTTTTCCATATTCTTTTTGGAAATATCTTAGCTGTGCAAGACATTGATATGTGGATTACAATTGGTGTAGGAATCGCTGTTCTAATTATTATTGGACTATTCTTCAAAGAATTATTGATTACATCTTTCGATCCACTTCTGGCAAAAGCGATGGGGATGCCAGTCAACTTTTATCATTATCTCTTAATGATTCTCTTGACGCTGGTTGCAGTTACAGCTATGCAAAGCGTGGGAACAATTTTGATTGTTGCTATGCTGATTACACCTGCTGCTACTGCTTATCTTTACGCTAACAGTCTTAAAACGATGATTATCTTGTCTTCTAGCTTGGGGGCAATTGCATCTGTCTTAGGACTTTTCATTGGCTATACCTTTAATGTTGCGGCTGGCTCAAGCATTGTACTGACATCCGCCATTATCTTTGCCATTAGTTTCTTTATCGCTCCAAAACAACGATTTAACAAACTAAAAAATAAACCCAAGCTAAAATAAAATTAGTATTTCATTTATTAAAGGAGAACCTTATATGAAAAAATTAGGTTTTATCGCCGTTCTGTTTTTAGCCATCGTCGGGCTTGCTGCCTGCGCTGGTCAAAAAGGAACTTCTACCAACAAATCTTCAAAATTGAATGTTGTTGCTACCAACTCGATCATCGCTGATATTACCAAAAATATCGCTGGTGATAAAATCAATCTGCACAGTATCGTTCCTGTCGGAAAAGATCCACATGAATACGAACCATTACCAGAAGATGTGAAAAAAACATCAAAAGCTGATTTGATTTTCTACAATGGTATCAACTTGGAAACCGGCGGAAATGCTTGGTTTACAAAATTGGTCAAAAATGCGAAAAAGACTGAGAACAAAGATTACTATGCTGTAAGTAACGGAGTGGACGTTATCTATCTGGAAGGTCAAAATGAAAAAGGGAAAGAAGATCCTCATGCTTGGCTCAATCTTGAAAACGGAATTATTTATGCTAAAAACATTGCAAAACGTTTGATTGAAAAAGATCCTAAAAACAAAGAAACTTATGAAAAGAATCTGAAAGCTTATACTGCAAAACTTGAAACATTGGACAAGGAAGCAAAAGCAAAATTCAATAATATTCCTGCTGAAAAGAAAATGATTGTTACCAGCGAAGGTTGCTTCAAGTACTTCTCTAAAGCTTATGGTGTCCCATCTGCTTATATTTGGGAAATCAACACTGAAGAAGAAGGAACTCCAGATCAAATCAAAACATTGGTTGAAAAACTTCGTAAAACAAAAGTGCCATCACTCTTTGTTGAAAGTAGTGTTGATGACCGTCCAATGAAGACTGTTTCAAAAGATACAAAAATTCCAATTTATGCCAAGATTTTCACTGATTCAATCGCTGAAAAAGGTGAAAAAGGTGATAGTTACTACGACATGATGAAATGGAATTTGGATAAAATTGCTGAAGGTCTTAGCAAATAAGAAATGGAAAAAGGAGCCGGAATTGATTGCCAGTTCCTTTTTACTTGAATTTTCCTTAAATAGCCAATACTTCATTCTACTAAGCAAATGGCTAACGGCTGTATTCTTCAGGTATTTTTGGTATACTTAATACGATAAGGAGTAAACAACATGACCCCAAACAAAGAAGATTACCTCAAATGTATTTACGAGATTGGTACGCATAGTCAAAAAATTACAAATAAAGAAATTGCTGCTCAAATGCAAGTATCTCCTCCAGCTGTCACAGAAATGATTAAAAAGATGATTGCTGAAAAATTAATTATCAAAGACAAGATTAAGGGCTATTTATTAACCAATCTTGGTCTTCACCTTGTCTCTGAACTATATCGCAAACATCGTTTAATTGAATACTTTCTAGTGCATAATTTACAATACACTACAACAGATCAAATCCATGAAGAAGCAGAAGTCTTAGAACACACTGTTTCAGAATTATTTGTCGAGCGATTGGAAAAAATGTTGGATTACCCAGAAACTTGTCCTCATGGCGGGACCATTCCCCAAAAAGGTGAATTACTGGTTGAAAAATACCAGTTAACGTTAAACCAAGTCCAAAATGCTGGAGTCTATCGCTTAGCAAGAGTTCATGATGAGTTTGAATTATTAAAATATTTGGAAAAACACGATTTACATCTGGGAGATACGCTGATTCTGGAGCAATACGATCCTTATGCTCAACTATATTTGCTCAAAGTAAATGAAAAAGAGCTGCAAATCAATTCAACGATTGCCCAACAACTTTATGTGGAAACGCTCTAAAAGGAAGAGGGACTGTCAAAGCTTCTAACATCAGTGCATTAGAGGTCACTCAACTACTTCGTATTGAGTTTTATTCTAGAAAGTAACCGAGTCTGGAACAAAAGTGTTCCAGACTCGGTTTTATTTATCATTTTCTCAACGATTCTTCGTATCTAACACAATCGTCACCGGTCCGTCATTGATTAACTCAACCTGCATATCAGCCGCGAAAACACCTGTTTTAACAGGTATTTCTCGACCTAGCAATTCGTTAAAATCATCATACAATTGACTAGCCAAGTCTGGTTGAGCAGCGCCTGTAAAAGCTGGACGATTCCCTTTTTTTGTATCTGCGTAAAGGGTAAATTGAGAAATAGAGAGAATTTCTCCTTTCACATCTTTGACAGATAAATTCATTTTATCTTCTTTATCTGAAAAAATCCGCATATTGGCAATTTTTCTTGCTGCATATTCTACATCTTCTTGAGCATCATCTGGTGCTACACCGACTAGTAACAGCAGTCCTTGCTGAATCTGATTGTAAAGTTCGGTATCAATTGATACCGAAGCTCGCTTCACACGCTGAATCACTATTTTCATTTTGAACTTCCTATTTTTATATTGAGAAAAAATCACAAGAGATTGCTTGAGTAGAATCTTTCTGCTCTGCTGTTCTCACTTAGCCATTTGTCCGTTTAACCGAATAGACTTCCGGCACACTCTTAATCTTATCAACTACTGTTGTCAGCATAGATAGATTAGCAATTCCGAAAGAAACATGGATATTGGCAAATTTCATATCTTTGGTTGGCTGTGCATTGACGGTGGAAATATTTTTGGTTGTGTTGGACAAGACTTGCAAGACATCATTCAAAAGGCCAGTGCGATTGAGACCATATATATCAATGTGAGCAGTGTATTCCTTAACAGAACTATTGTCTTCCCATTCGACATCAATCAAGCGCTGCTCATAATTTTCCTGCGCTCGTAGATTCATACAGTCCTTACGATGAATGGCAACCCCGCGCCCCTTTGTAATGTACCCGACAATCTCATCACCAGGAACTGGATTACAACATTTGGCAATCCGTATCAAAAGCCCTGACGCACCTTGGATAATGACGCCGCCCTCATGTTTGACCTTGAGGGTGTCCTTGTTTTCAACCTTGACTTCACCGCCCTTAACAAGCTCTTCTGCTTCAGCTCTTGCTTTAGCACGCTCTTCTTCACGGCGTTCTCTTTCTGTCAAACGATTAAAAATCGAAACAGCACTAACTTCACCAAAACCAATCGCCGCAAAAAGAGTTTCTTCTGTTTTGTAGCTCGTTTTTTGCAGGACTTCTTCCATGTGTCTTTTGTCCATATATTTGTTAGCCACATAGCCATTTTCTTGAAATTGTGCTTGCAGAAGTTCTCGACCTTTAGAAATGGATAATTCCTTATCTTGATTTTTGAAAAATTGACGAATTTTATTGCGTGCCTTGCTAGTCTTAACAAGGTTAATCCAGTCACGACTCGGTCCAAAGGAATTGGAACTGGTAATAATCTCAACTTGGTCCCCAGTTTTTAACTTCGTAGTCAAGGGCACCATGCGACCATTTACCTTTGCACCAACCGCTTTTTCACCCACTTTTGTATGGATTTCATAGGCAAAATCAATCGGTCCTGAGTCTTTTGGCAGCGAACGAACAGCACCATCCGGCGTGAAGACATAGATTTCTTCAGCAAGGTAATTTTCCTTGACGGAATCCACAAAATCCTGTGCATCATTGGACTGGTCTTGGAGTTCCATCATCTCCTTAATCCAATTCATCCCAATCGCCGATTCTTTGCTATCAACCTGCCCTTTAATACCTTTTTTATAGGCCCAGTGTGCAGCAACCCCGTATTCTGCCACTTCGTGCATTTCTTTGGTCCGAATTTGAAACTCAATCGGTCCCTTAGGCCCATAGACGGTCGTATGGATTGACTGGTAACCATTTGCCTTGCGATTAGCAATATAATCTTTAAAACGTCCGGGCATTGGTCGCCAGAGTTCATGAATGTAGCCCAACATAGCATATACATCACTTTGCGTATCTAAAATGCAACGAATAGCGATCAAGTCATAAATCTCATCAAAACGCTTTTTCTTGTCCTGCATTTTCCGATAAATGGAGTAAATATGTTTAGGACGACCATAGATTTGCCCATGAAGATTGCGCTCAGAAGCATAGGTTTCAATCTTGTGAACCACTTCGTCAACTAAATCCTCACGTTCCCGACGTTTTTCCTTCATCAGGTGGGAAATCTTATAAAACTCTGTCGGATTCAAATATCGAAAAGCCAAATCTTCTAGTTCCCATTTGACGCTCGAAATCCCCAAACGATGAGCTAATGGAGCATAAATTTCCATGGTTTCGCGTGAGATGCGTTCCTGTTTGTCTTTGCGCAGGTGCTTAAGTGTTCTCATATTGTGCAAACGGTCTGCTAGTTTTACCAAAATGACACGGATATCCTTGGACATCGCCATTAGCATTTTGCGGTGGTTTTCAGCCAACTGTTCCTCGTGAGACATATACTTGACTTTACCAAGTTTGGTCACACCATCGACAATCACGCGCACATCATGTCCAAATTCGCCTTCCAAATCGTCCAAAGTTGCAGCTGTGTCTTCTACAACATCATGTAAAAAACCGCAAGCGACACTGACCGCATCCAACTTTAGCTTAGCTAAAATCCCTGCCACTTGAATCGGATGGATGATATATGGCTCACCTGATTGGCGAAATTGCCCCCGATGCCGATCTACCGCATAAAAAAGAGCTTTTTGAATCAAGGTGACGTCTTCTGATGATAAATATTTTCTAGTAAGAGCGACCACTTGATCGCCCGTCAAATTCACTTCTTTTGGCATTTTCTCTCTCCAGTTCTTCCTACCATTTTATCATTTTTAGACCGATATGAAAACAAGGAAATACAGAAGAAAGCAATAGAATCATAAGAAATACCTAAAAGCTGCAGATTCAATACCATTTCCCCAATACTAGGAAAAAGAACATGGCACCATTTCAGGTAAAAAGCCCGCCTTTAAATAGGCGGATTGTGATGGAAGAAGTGATGTTTTTCAGTATGCAACATATCTCCGATAAATTCAACATAAGCATAAATGAGATAACAAGCTGAAACAACACCTAACATAGCAATCAACAACTCAAATAAGGTAGATAAAGACATGATGAACCTCCTCCCCTTATCAAGAAAAAGCGGTTTTCGCCATCTAGCTAGCAAATTTGTTCCTGTACTTCCATCCTTTCTAGCTAAGCTAGATATTTCACTTATATTATACCAAAGTTAGGAGTTAAGAACAATAAAGATCAGCCCTATTAATGAAACTTTCCGACTACATCAACTCTGTCAGTACACTGACTGCACTGAGTGCGTAAAGTGGAGCTGTCTCTGTCCGCAAGATACGTGGACCCAGCCCTGCAAGTATAGCTCCCATCTCTTCCAATGTGGCAATTTCTGCTGGAGACAGGCCACCTTCTGGACCAAAAATAAATAAAATCCGACTTCCTTTTTTGAGTTCTGTCACAGCCTTGACCAAAGCAGCAGACTCTCCCTCTTTAGCAGATTCCTCATAAGCTACAATAACACGGTCAAACTGGCTCAAACAATCTAAAAAATCAATTTTCTTCTCGAAAAGTCGAACTTCTGGTACCCAATTGCGTTTGCTCTGCTCTGCTGCTCCCAAAACAATCGTCTCTAGTTTGTCTGCTTTTTTAGCAAGTTTCTTACCGTCCCACTTGGCAACAGACCAGTCGGCCGGAAAGGCCCAGATAGCAGCTGCACCCAGTTCCGTCGTTTTCTGAGCTACCCATTCCAGCTTGTCTCCTTTGGGAAAGCCAGAAGCAATCGTCACATGAATCGGCAGCTCCGCGTTGTCTGGTAAATCTTCTACCAGATTCAGCACATGGCGCTCTCTATCTGCAACTCTTGCTAGGCGTTTAATACCATCCTCAAAAACCAGCACTACCTCATCATCTTCTACCAAACGCATAACAGAAAACATATGCTTCACTGTATCCTTGTCCCTCACAGTCAGTGGGGATTGGACGACTCCCTTGATAAAATACTGCTGCATTTAGCCTCCTATCACGCCGGAAATATCCTGTGTTTTCTTAAAGACACAGGCATTCCATTCGCCCTGAATCATATGCGTTTCCAGGAAAAATCCTGCTGCTTCTGCTGACTCGCGCACCATTTCCCATTTCTCAGAAATAATTCCACTCATAATCAGATAGCCCTCATCCTTGACCAGACGATAAGCATCCTCTATCAGATGGATGAGAATATCGGCCAAAATATTGGCAACGATAACATCTGCCTCGATTTCTACGCCTCGGAGAAGATCACCCGGCGCCACATGAATATTTTCCATACCTGGATTGAGCTCAATATTCTCCTGCGCCACACGTACAGCTATTTCGTCTAAATCATACGCATAAATCTTTTTTGCACCCAAGAGTGAGCTTGCTATAGAAAGGACTCCACTACCTGTCCCTACATCCAGCACCGTCTCACCACCTCGTAGTACTTGTTCTAAGGCAAAGAGACTCATCTTGGTCGTTGGATGAGTCCCTGTGCCAAAGGCCATGCCAGGATCTAGCTTGATAATCTTCTCACCAGCTGTCGCCTCATACTCCGTCCATGATGGCACAATAGTCAAATCATGGGTAATCCGAGCTGGTTCAAAATATTTTTTCCAATTATCCACCCAATCTTGCTCTGCCAATTCTTGCTGAGTCAAACAGACCTGACCCGTTTCTAAGCCAAACTCTGTCAGCTCTTTCAGCCGGGCGTGGACCTGGGCCTTGACCACCTCCATATCTACCGTATCAGGATAGTAGCCAGTGATTCGGACCTGTCTCTCTTGCTTAACCTCTGGGAAAATCTCCCCATAGATACCCACCTGACCCAAATAGTCTGCACTGTCATCAATAACCACGCCCTGACAGCCTGACTCAATCAAAATATTGGCTGTCGCTTCCTCGGATTCCCTATCTACCTCAATCGTTAACTCCTGCCATGTATCCATTGCTCACTCCTTCTTTCACTCAATTGTTTTGGTCATATAAACCATATCCATATCCTCTTTTTCCGGCTTGATATGGGTTTTCCGGTAGCCATTTTTCTCATAAAAGGCCACCATACCCTCATCCTGCAAGACAGTGCACAAATCCCATTGTTTGGCAGCTGAGAACTGTTCCTCTACAAGTTTCAAACCTGCTGAACCAATTCCCCGGCCTTGATAATCGGGCAGAATCGCCGCTGTTCCCAGCCAACACTCTGTCTGCTCATCGTTGGTCTGGATACGGATAAACCCACACACTTCCTCATCATCCTTGACAAAATAATAAAAGCTATTAGGACGTTCTGCCAACTTCCACTGGATGCGCTCCCGTTCTTCCAGATAAGGATCATACTCATCCTGATATTTGTCATAAACTGCCTTAAAAGCAGCCCGCTGAATACTGACAATGGTTTCTAAATCTGTAGCTTCTGCTTGTTCTATATAAATCATCTTTGAACCTCCTCCAAATAATCTCTCAATCTACTTTTCAACTGTGGAATGACGTCTTCGTCTGCTAATAATTCTTCTATATTTACCAATTTGTAGCCCTGTCCTTCATTACCAAAGACAATCTGATCAATCTCCTTCTGGCTAATCACTCCCACTATAAACACAGAGGTCTTAGCCGGATTGACAATGCCTTGGTAGGCTTTGATCCAAAGAATTGAGCTTTCCTTAATCGTAATGCCTAATTCCTCAAAGACTTCTCTTTTAATGCACTCAAAAGGCGTCTCGTCCTTTTCTCTCCCACCGCCGGGAAAATCCCACATATTCGGGTAAGGAATAGTCGAAATATCGTCTCTTAAAATGGTTAAAATTGTATCACCATGCAGCAAAGCAATTTTACAGCCTGATAAATCAAACGTTTGATGCAAAACAGTCATATCGCTCATTCTTACTTTCCTCCGCACAATTAGTCGTCTTCTTGGGACACCCTTGTGTTTTAGTACCTCGGATATGGATAAAATTCCGTCTCCGTCAGCCCTGCTCTGCCTTTTTCAAAAGCTTCATTATTCCAGACGATTTCAAATTCCTCTGCCGCTGGATCTGCCAGAAAATCCATGAGAGCATCTAATCCCTCTTCTGCTGTCTGCTTCAAAAAATCCACAAAGTAGGTCAAGAATTCACGAGACAAACCTTTTTTGGGCTCGTAAGGGACAATTGTTAGATAATCCTCTGTTTCAAGGTGAGACTTAGTAGGATTATAAAAGAGAACGCTTTCTTCAAAGAAAATGTCTTCTGTGCTACTTTCTCCATCCACATCTAACAGTTCGATGCCATTTGCATTTTGTACTTCTAATAGAAAGGACACTTCTACGGCATGATTCTTCTTATCCCAGTTTATCTCATAGTCAAATGGAAAGCATTGCCCCATTTCTTCATTTAATATATCCAAAAATCCATATTTAACCATAGCCAGCCTCTCTCCAATCCTTTAAAATGTGTTAAAATAGATACAACTATAGTAACATAAATCAGAACAGTTGAAAAGAATACCAGTAAGGAGGAAAACGTATGCCAGACAATTTAGCGATTCGCATGCGGCCTAAAAATATCAATCAGGTCATCGGTCAGAAACATCTGGTCGGTGAAGGAAAAATCATTCGTCGCATGGTGGAGGCCAATCGCCTGTCTTCCATGATTCTCTATGGTCCGCCAGGGATTGGCAAGACTTCAATTGCTTCGGCTATTGCTGGAACTACCAAATTTGCTTTTCGGACCTTTAATGCTACTGTTGATAGTAAGAAGCGTCTGCAAGAGATTGCGGAAGAAGCCAAATTCTCTGGTGGTTTGGTGCTGCTGTTAGACGAGATTCACCGCTTGGACAAGACCAAACAAGACTTCCTCCTCCCTCTGTTAGAAAACGGTCTAATCATCATGATTGGTGCCACAACAGAAAATCCTTTTTTCTCCGTCACTCCCGCTATTCGCAGCCGGGTACAGATTTTCGAGCTGGAGCCTCTGACAAATGACGATATTAAACAAGCTATTCAAACAGCCTTGGCAGACACCGAACGAGGTTTTGATTTTCCTGTCCAATTAGATGATGACGCACTGGACTTCATTGCCACTTCCACGAATGGAGATCTGCGCTCAGCCTTTAATTCTCTAGATTTAGCAGTCCTCTCTACCTCAGCGGATAATTCAGGCGTTCGCCATATCACTCTGGATATTATGGAAAACAGCCTACAAAAGAGCTACATCACTATGGACAAGGACGGGGATGGTCACTATGACGTCCTGTCCGCCTTACAGAAGTCTATTCGGGGGTCTGATGTCAATGCCAGTCTCCATTATGCAGCTCGCTTGATTGAAGCTGGAGACCTTCCCAGCCTCGCACGACGCCTGACGGTCATTGCTTATGAAGACATTGGTTTGGCAAATCCCGATGCTCAGATTCATACAGTGACCGCACTTGAAGCCGCTCAAAAAATTGGGTTCCCAGAAGCTCGCATCCTCATTGCCAACATTGTCATTGACCTAGCACTTTCTCCTAAGTCCAACTCGGCCTACGTAGCCATAGACAAAGCACTCTCTAACTTGCGCCAGAACGGAAATCTTGCTATCCCTCGCCATCTACGAGACGGTCACTACGCTGGTAGTAAGGAGCTGGGAAATGCCCAAGATTACAAATATCCACATAACTATCCTGGTAACTGGGTACAGCAAAACTATCTTCCTGAAAAAATAAAAAATGCCGATTATTTCACTCCGAACGAAAATGGAAAGTACGAACGAGCCCTTGGAATGACTAAAAATAAGATTGATCAACTCAAAAACCACTAAAAAATCGTGGTATCGTTTGCAAAAAATCAATTTTTTCTCTTGAATTTTTCAAAAATTGTGGTATCATAATTATAGAAACGCTGTGGTGTACGACTTCACACTTAAGTGTTGACCGACTATTTTTTGTATTATTAGGGAAACAAAAGACTTCTAACAGCTTGCAGGCCGTTTCACGCGGAAGCAGCTTCAGTTTGAGCGAGTTGCCCACCTGCTTAATTGCGCGGGTTCAATACAAATCGTGAAAGTTCGGCACCAATACAGCTTTTTCTGTTGCCTCCTTAGCTCAGTTGGTAGAGCAGTGGACTCTTAATCCATGGGTCACAGGTTCGAGCCCTGTAGGGGGCATCTAACTTCAAAAGTAAAAGCCTTGATTTACAAGGCTTTTTTGTTTGTCTAAAGAGCATTTGCTCCATCATTTGCCCCACATTTTTTTGAACTTCCTGTCCAGACATCTCTAATCCGATTACACTCTTCAAAAAATTTTAAAAAATTTAAAACAAAAGTCTTGCTTTTATTTTTATTTGTGTTATACTTGTTCTTGTATCAGATACAAGTAATTTTTTTAAAGGTGCTAACTATGTCAAAAGATTTCGATAAACGATTTTCACTTTCTATCTTACTATGGATGCGTAAAGATAAGCCACGTCAAGAGGGTATGGATTACTGGAGCGGAGGGCATGCACAGATTATTGCCTCTTCTCCTGGGCTACTAGAGTATCGCCAACAACACTTGAGCGAAAAAGAACACAGTTTCTGGCCAAGAACAGACGGCCTAGAAACAGTAATACCAGAAGATCGCCGTATTGATGGTATTGCCGAAGTAACCTATGAAAAACTCTTGGCTCCACTTGGAGGCCGCCAACAAACGGCTCTTGCCTTTGAAGATGAGGTAAACGTCTTCCGTCGCACATTGATGCACATGGGATTTCCATACACTTCTCGCTGGTATCACACAGAGAGCCAAACAGAAACATCCTTTAGAGATGTCCTCTATATTCGAAGAAAAGAGGATGTAAACAGCTCTAGTTTTAAAAACTATGTGAATGAGAGCTTGGCAAGTCAACTAGCTAAAGTTGCTGGTGTAACTGAGGTGCGTTCTCAAGTTTATCTTCCATGGAACAAAGCAACTTGGAATACTCCAAACGTTGCTCACGACAATCCTAAAGAAGATCACTTACATGCCTCAATTATCATCGGATTTGCGGATCAAGAAGCACGTCAGGATTTTTATAATAACCTAGCACCTCGGATGAACGTGGAATTAGTAAATTATGCTTCTGCCCTACATGCCTATCAAATTGATAAGACTCTGGCTTTCGTCCAAGACGGAAAACGCCAATAAAGGCAAAAAACCTTGGTAAGTTTTAAAAAAATACAAAAATCTTGCCAAGGATTTAGATTTATGATAAATTGGTTTTTGTATCAGATACAGGTTGACTAAAGGAGTTCATATGGATACAAAATTTTCAGTTGCTTTGCACATATTAACAATGATTAGCGAGAGTAAGAAAACCCTAAGCTCTCAAGCATTAGCGACTAGTGTTGGAACAAATGCTAGTTACATTCGTAAAGTGATTGCCTTATTGAAAAATGCAGGTTTGATTCGTTCTCAGCAAGGAAAAACAGGCTATCAACTCAGTAAATCTCCAAAGGAAATGACGTTACTAGAAATCTACTATGCTACTCAAGAAATCAAGCATATCAGTTTATTTCCTGTTCATCAAAATAGTAATCTCGATTGTCCCGTTGGAAAACATATCAAAGGAGCAGTCTCACCACTTTTCGCTAATGCCGAATCTCAATTAGAGAAGGAATTGGCAAATCAAACTTTAGAAGATGTCATTGACAATCTATATAAACAAGCTAAACAAGTCCGAAACTGATTTGCAGGCAAGTCAGTTTTTACTGGAAACAACATATACTTGTATTAGATACAGGTGCATAAAATCGAATTAAAAAAGAAAAGAGAAATCACATGAAAGTCGCACAACACACTACTTATAACAAAAACAATATCACACTGAACATCACAGAAGTCTCTAAACCAAGTATTACAGACAAACAAGTCTTGGTGAAAGTATCAGCAGCTGGGGTTAATCCTCTGGATAACATGATTTCTCGTGGTGAGGTCAAGATGATTGTTCCTTACAAGCTCCCTCAGACTGCAGGTAATGAAGTTGTTGGGATCATCGAAAGCATTGGCAAGAAGGTTGATAACCTTCAAGTAGGAGACCGTGTCTTTGGACGTCTACCGCTTGACCATATTGGCGCCTTTGCAGAATACGTAGCTGTCAATAGCCAAGCCTTAGCCAAGGTTCCAGACTATCTATCAGACGAGGAAGCGGCTGCTGTACCTCTGACTGCCTTGACCATCATGCAAGCCCTAGAACTCATGGGGGCTCAAGCTGGAAAAACAATCTTTATCTCAGGTGGCACTGGAGGTGTTGGTGGAATGGCTATTCCCATTGCCAAGGCCAAAGGCTTGAAAGTAATCACTAATGGTGCTGGAGATAGTGCCGAGCGTGTTTTGAAACTAGGAACAGATAGATTTATCGATTACAAAAAAGAGAATTATACAAAAACTGTCAGCGAGGTTGATTATGTTCTCGATACCCTCGGTGGTGCAGAAACAGAAAAACAAATGTCTATCATGAAAAAAGGTGGTCATCTTGTTTCTCTCCGTGCCATGCCAAATGGAGACTTTGCTAAACGCATGAATCTGCCAAAATGGAAACAAATTATTCTCGGCTTAGCAGGTCGTAAATTTGATAAAATGGCTGACAAATATGGCGTTCACTATCATTTCATCTTTGTAGAAAGTAATGGCGCTCAATTACAAGAAGTCACTGACCTCTTTAGCAAATTAGAAATCAAACCATCTATCGATACAGTTTATCCATTTGAAGAGGTGAATAGCGCATTAGATAAGGTCGCTAACGGTCGCTCTCGTGGTAAAACAGTTCTCAGCTTTAAGAAATAAAAAAAGAAAAAGGAAAATATTATGTCATATATTACAAAGAAAAACCAATACATCACTGTCCAAGGAAATCAAATTGCCTATCGTGAACTCAGTAAAGGCAAAGCAAAATTTCCCCTTCTTATGCTTGTCCATTTAGCTGCAACTCTCGATAATTGGGATCCAAAATTGATAGACTTGATTGCTGAGAAGCACCATGTAATTGTGGTCGATCTTCCTGGAGTAGGAGCAAGTCAAGGCAAAGTTGCTTCGACTATTCCTGGAATGGCTGAGCAGACCATTGCCTTTATCGAAGCGCTTGGTTACCATAAAATCAATCTCCTAGGTCTTTCCATGGGAGGTATGATCGCACAAGAAATCGTCAGAATCAAGCCTAATTTAGTTAATCGTTTAATCTTAGCTGGAACAGGATCTCGAGGTGGAAAAGAGGTTGACAAGGTAACAGGAAAAACCTTTAACTATATATTTAAAGCTGGACTCGAACGAATCGATCCTAAACGCTATATCTTCTATAATCATGATGAACAAGGGAAAATCGAAGCCTTGAAAGTTCTGGGACGAATGGGAATGCGAACCAAGGAATTTGCAGATAAAGACATGAAAGTGCCAGGATTCTTAACTCAACTTAGAGCTATTAAACGCTGGGGAAAAGCTCCTCAAGACGACCTTACATTCATCACTCAACCAACTCTAATTGTCAACGGGGATAAGGATATGCAGGTTCCAACTGAAAATTCTTATGACATGCATGAGAAAATAAAAGATAGTAAGCTCATCATCTATCCAAATGCAGGGCACGGTTCGATTTTCCAATATGCAGACGAATTTTCAAAAGAATTAAAAGCTTTCTTGGAGGACTAAGATGGTCAAAACGATTCTGATTACAGGTGCCACCGATGGTATTGGTAAGCATTTGGCAAAGAAACTAGCCAGTGAAGGCCATCATGTCATCCTCCATGGTCGAAATCCTCAAAAACTTGAATTGGCCACGCAAGAGGTTCGTGCAGTCTCCTTGAGAGCCAGAGTTTCTAGCTACCTTGCAGAGTTTTCAAAGCTAGAAGATGTCTACCAATTTGTGGAGGAAATCAAGCGAGACTTTCGAAGCATCGATGTCTTGTTTAATAATGCAGGACTGTATGCAGGGAAAGAACGAACAGCGAGTGCTGAAAACGTCGAACTAACCTTTATGTTATCTGTTCTGGTTCCCTATATTTTTACAACTGAGCTAAGTTCTCTATTAGAAGAATCGCCTGACGGTCGTGTCATCAATACCTCCTCCTATATGCATCATTTTGCCAAAGTCAAAGATTTGGATTTTGGGTTTGAGAAAAATTACAATCCTAGTTTAGCCTACAATAATTCCAAACTTTACACTATTTGGATGACACGCTATCTAGCAAGAGAGTTCTTTTTAAGAGGGGCAAACATCACCATCAATTCTTACCATCCTGGCTTGATTTCAACCAACTTGGGGAATGATTCCAGTGACAAACAAGCAAAAAAATCTCTATTTGGACGCCTGATGAAGTCATTTTCTAAAGATTTAGATGAGGGAATTGAAACAGGCTACTACCTTACATTATCAGAAGAAGTCACTGGTTTGACTGGCTACTATTTTGATGAGAAGAAAGTAAAATCTGTATCTGAAAAAGGATATAATTTTGAAAAAGCTCAAGATTTAATCACTTACTGCGAAAATAAAATTGAGATGTTTCAAAATAAGTCCAAAATACCTTAACATTATTATGACTCGATTGCTTAGCAAAGATAATATCAAAACTTATCTATTTTCTAATGCTAAAAAAATTTACCCCGCTTTTGCCCCATTTTGAAATAATCACATTTAAAATTACTTAAAGTATCTTCTGAAAATCACTTACATTTCAACATTTTTGATTAATTTCAATATGAAGATTTCTTACAAATGCATGTAGGGGGCATAATAAAATTTAAGTAGAAAGCCTATATGATAGGCTTTTTTGTTGTTCTCACTTATAATCTTCTAACCTTGTTATAGTTACAAAAAATAATAAAACAGCCTTTTTTGTTCCACAAAAAGCCATACTAAAATTCTCAAACTATCTATTTCCTTTCTTGACATCTCCCATCAAAAGAGTTAAAGTGCTTTCATTCTCAAACTATACTATATAGGGGATGTAGATATGAAATTTTCTAATTGTTTATTGCTATTTCTTGCAGGAACTGTTCTTGTTTTATTAGCACTTTTTCTATTTACAGATCCAGCAGCTAATCTTGTTGCTTACAGCTGGTGGATTGCATTTGGTTTATTGGTTGCTTCTATAGTGGCTATTTTAAGCTATTTCTCTGTGCCAAAAGAGCTTCGCTCACCTGTTTATCTTTTCCAAAGATTATCAACCTGCTCTTAGCTCTTTACCTCGTTGCCTATGGATTGTGACCTTACCTGTCATCATTCCAACCATTTTAGGAATTTAGTTAATTGTAGAAGCCATTATTGCTTTCTTTAAAGGTAATTGTCTAGGACTGATTTTCTCTGCTATTGGCAATCACATCATGTGGGTGGCACTACTTGTATTTCTGCTTAGATTAGTCATTTTGTTCAATCCAATAGCTACAAGCGTCTTTGTCATTTATGCCGTTGCTTTTGCATTTTTAATTGCTGGTTTTAGCTATATCGTTGATGCCTTTCGTAAATAATCTAGCTGCCATTTTGGGCATATTAAAATAGCTGGGAAGTTACATTCTCAGCTTTTTCATATCTTATTTGTCGCTTTTCGCATTCCATTCAGCATAGAATTGATCTAAGTATTCTTCCAAAAAGCGATGTCTACTTTCTGCCATTTTTTGAGCAGCAGCGGTATTCATCATGTCTTTTAATTTGAGTAATTTCTCATAGAAATGCATGATAGCTGAACTCTTCCCAGTACGATATTCTTCCAATGTCATGTTTTCTCTCGGCTGCAAATCTGGATCGTGAATCGGTCTCCCTATATGACCTGAATAAGCCATAGCTCGCGCTATTCCAATCGCTCCAATCGCATCCAATCGGTCGGCATCTTGAACAATTTTGCCCTCCAAAGTGCTGATATTCTTCTGTTGATGATCACCTTTAAATGACATTGTTGAAACAATCTCTAACACATGAGCTATTTCCGCCTCTGAAGCCTGATGATTCTGTAGCCATTGCTCAACCTTTTGCAAGCCCACTTCTTCACTCTCATTTAACTTCCCGTCAGCTATATCATGTAGCAAGGCAGCTAGCTCACAAATAAAAACATCTGCTCGTTCTTGTTTGGCAATTTCTACAGCAATATTTGTGACACGTACAATATGCCACCAATCATGTCCGCTTGTTTCGTCTTTCAGTTCAGCATAAGCAAAATCTCTAGCTTCTTGAAGAATTTTCGTTTGTCGATCAGCTATCATCTGTCTCTCTTTTTTATTGATGTATACAAAAATCTCGAAGCTATTTCGAAACTTTCTTGATTAGCCTCATTTTTCAAGCCCAATCGTTTTCATTTTTTGTTGAATTTGTTGGTAGACGTGATTCCAGTCATTTGGATTTGCAATATCTAAATCATCCGTTGCAATTCTCATTTTAGGACTGTAGTTGTAATCCTCATACCAATTTTGATAATGCTTATAAAGCAGTTGATAGTAGTCAGCTAGTCCATTTTCTTCATTTGGTTGCTCATAATTGCGACCGCGTTTTTTGATATTGTTCATAATATGGTCGAAACTACCATCTAAATAAATCAACAAATCTGGCGCTTTCTTAGGCAGACCTTGGATTTCTTCCATCATATTGTCCAAAAGTTCCAAGTAGATATCATACTCTTGCTCACTGATACTTCCCTTGAGTGTATTGATATAAGTAAACAAAGCGTCTTCATAAATAGAACGATCTAGAATATTATTGTCGTCATGATAAGCCGCTTTGATCATTTTAAAGCGTTTATTTAGAAAATAAATCTGCAAAGCAAAGCCATATTTATCTGGGTCTTCATAATATTTATCCAAAATAGGATTTTCTTCTACCGGTTCAAAAAATGGCTGCGTTCCTAATTCCTCGGCTAATCGATAAGTGTAAGTCGTCTTGCCTACCCCAATCATGCCCGCTAAAATAATCACTATCTTCCTGCACCTCCAAAATCTATCTAATATCAGGTCATCAACTTCAATAAAAACACCATATATTGTGCTAAAAAAAATAATAACACAATATATTGATGACGTCAAGATATAAAACTTCTAAATGTACAAACAAAAACAACCTTGTAAGAAGAAACACGATCAACTCTAGTACAAGTGTTATTTTTAGCATTCTCCATTTGTGACAGTAAATTTAATATGCGAATAATCTTTTTCTAAATCTTTCCCCTTCAAAAAAGCTACTGCATCTTTTTTTATCTGAATGAGGTCAATTCCTTGTGCCTGTGCTGCAAAAACACAACCACAATAGCATTGTCGATAAATGTCGTACTCTTCACACATTTCAACCGAGCGTTTATAACCCTGATTTTTCTTGAAATCACTAGGAAGATACTGCGTTGCATAAACTTTCTGTACTTCTATTCCAACACTATTGATCGTCTGCGAATTTTTATGAGGACTGATGGTCAGGGCGCTTCCAAAATAGTCAAATCCCAAATCAACAGCCACTTGTGCTGTCTTATCTAAGCGATAATCATAGCAAACTTTACAACGATCGCCACCTTCCGGCTCTTCTTCCAAGCCATGTACTGTCCGGAAAAATTCCTGTGGCTCATAGGGAGCTTCTAAGTATCGAACATGATTACCAGTATTTTCATTAAAATCATGAACAAACTTTTGTGCAACATAGGCACGGCGCTGATATTCTGCCTTAGGGTGAATATTTGAATTAGCAAAATAAACCGTCACATCCGCATACTGGGTCAAATACTCCAGAGTATAGGTCGAACAGGGTGCACAACAGGTATGCATCAAAATCATAGGACGCTTCTGATCTGATTCCCAAACTTTGACCATTTGCTGCATGACACGATCATAGTTTATTTTTTGGTTGGGATTCATTTTATTCAGAATTTCTTCAACATCAATCATCGTTTTCTCCTTAGAAATGTATCACTATTTTACCACAGAAAAGGAGCGGAGACAAATAGACAAAAGAGAATAACTTTTTCAAACAGCATTAATTTATCAAGCAAGAAAAATAAAGTTCTGGTTCTTTTGGCTCTCTTTGTATTGATCGTACATATACCCCAGCTAAAAACTTTAAAAAAAGTGAGTTTGGATTTATCAAATCCAAACTCACTTCGCTTTTTATATCCTTCAAAAGCACGTTTGCGCTTCAACATAAAAGCAATCTCGTGCAACATTAAACATCGTTAAGAGCTGTATGAGAAAAACAAATCTTCTCTTATTCATCAAATAATTCGTTGATTTTCTAGCTTGTTTTACTCTTTAAACTCTCTATATCTTAAATTACATCATCCCGCCCATCATACTTGGATCCATTGCTGGAGCTGGGCTAGCTGGTTCTGGTTGGCTGGCAACAACTGCTTCTGTTGTTAAAATAAGGCTAGCTACTGAAGCTGCATTTTGAAGGGCAGAACGAGTGACTTTGACTGGGTCAATGATCCCTGCTTCAATCATGTTAACCCATTCGCCAGTTGCAGCATTAAAGCCTGTACCAACTTCAGAGTTTTTCAAACGGTCAATGACGATCGAGCCTTCAAATCCTGCATTGAGAGCGATTTGACGAACTGGTTCTTCCAAAGCACGAAGAACGATATTACGACCTGTTGCTTCATCACCTGATAAGTCTAAGGCTTCAACAGCATTTAAAACATTCACAAAGGCTGTTCCACCACCTGAGACAATTCCTTCTTCAACAGCAGCGCGAGTTGCATTGAGGGCATCTTCAATGCGGAGTTTCATTTCTTTGAGTTCTGTTTCTGTTGCAGCACCCACTTTGATGACTGCCACACCACCTGATAATTTCGCCAAACGTTCTTGTAGTTTTTCTTTGTCAAATTCAGATGTAGCACTTTCAATTTGCGATTTAATGACAGCCACGCGGTTAGCAATCGCTTCAGCAGCTCCTGAACCTTCCACAATCACTGTGCTATCTTTGTCGACAGTCACTTTTGAGGCTTGTCCAAGTGCTTCAATGGTTGCATCTTTCAATTCTAGACCAAGATCTTCTGTAATCACTGTACCGCCAGTCAGAATCGCAATATCTTCTAACATAGCCTTACGACGGTCGCCGAATCCTGGCGCTTTCACAGCGACTACATTGAAAGTACCGCGGATTTTATTTAACACAAGAGTTGGAAGAGCTTCACCGTCTACATCATCTGCGATAATCAATAATGGACGACTAGTCTTCAAGATATTTTCCAACAAAGGAAGAATTTCTTGGATATTAGAAATCTTCTTATCTGTAATCAAGATATATGGATTATCTAAATCAGCAACCATTTTTTCATTATCTGTTACCATATATTGAGAAAGATAGCCACGGTCAAACTGCATACCTTCAACAACATCTAGCTCTGTTTCCATTCCTTTTGATTCTTCAATAGTGATGACACCGTCGTTGCCAACTTTTTCCATAGCTTCAGAGATGTATTCTCCGACTTTTTCAGAACGTGATGAGACAGCTGCAACTTGCGCAATCGCTTCTTTATTAGAAACCGGAACAGAATTTGCTTTTAAGGCTTCAACAGCTGTTGCAACAGCTGTTTCAATACCACGACGAATGCCAATTGGGTTTGCACCAGCCGTTACATTTTTGATTCCTTCGCGGACAATGGCTTGGGTCAAGACAGTCGCAGTAGTTGTTCCGTCACCAGCGATATCATTAGTTTTTGAAGCAACTTCTGACACCAACTTAGCGCCCATATTTTCAAAATGATCTTCGAGTTCAATTTCTTTTGCAATAGTCACACCGTCATTTGTGATGAGTGGTGAGCCAAATGATTTTTCAAGAACAACATTGCGTCCTTTAGGTCCTAAGGTTACTTTAACGGTATCTGCCAAAATATCGACACCACGTACCATAGCACTTCTTGCATCTGCTGAAAATTTAATATCTTTTGCCATTTTTACAATTCCTCTTTCTATAAATGTTTAATTTATTCAACAATCGCTAGAATATTTGTCTCATTGACAACGAGATACTTTTCTTCGCCATCTTTGACTTCAATTCCTGCATGGCTTTCAACGAGAACAGTATCATCGGCCTTCACGCTTGGAGCAACGAGTTCACCGTTGAGCGTACGAATTCCTTCCCCGACAGCTATAACTTTTGCCGTCTTCGTTGCATCTTGTCCTGCTCCTGCAATGACAAAGCCACCAACTTTTTGTTCTCTTTCTTCTACTTTTAGGACCACACGGTCGCCTAATGGTTTAAGCATTTGTTTACCTCCAATATCTTGTTTTAGCACTCTATATACACGAGTGCTAATATTTACATTTTCTATTGTATCACTTGGTCAGAAATAGTCAAGAAAAAAACTCTGTCAAATGACAAAGTTTTTAAGGGGAAAGCAAATAAGTTTTTATTAGACCAATCTTAATTTTTCTTCAAAATCGTCAATAACTTTTTTAAGATTCAATCGTCCTTTATAAATACCATAACCAAAGACAAGCATTGCTAGAATTCCTAGTACCGCTAGGATCGTTCCAGCAATAAAGGCAATAAAATTGGTCTGACGGAAGAAATAAACCAGAACAAGACCGATACTAGCAATAGTAAAGAAGAGACTAAACCAACGCCCTAGATTTTCAATCATGTGTTTTTGGTATTGAATTTCCGTTTCATATCCTTGAATCAATTCTTGTTCTGTCATATTTTTCTCCTATTTAGTATTTCAATCCTGGGTTGAAGAAGCCAACCAATACACCAAGGAAAGCAATTACTACAAGAAGCAACATTACTTTGATAGGTGAGAGATTTTTCTTAGCCATTAACCACCAGCAAAAGACGATAAACAAAGCTGTCAATAAACCTGGATAAACACCGTCTAATTGGCTTTGTAAAACCAAGAAGGCTTTCCCTGAAGAATCTTTCAATTTGAAAGCTGTCTTAACAGGTACCCATGTCGCTGCAACCGCACCGATGACCATACCACCAATGATAGACACCGACTTACGGATAGCTTGTCCTTGAGGGCCTACAAGAAATTCAACTGCTTTATCTCCTAGTTCGTACCCTTTAAAGTAGGCGAATTTCATACCAAAGTAGGCGAGCAAGTTCCAAACCACGATATAGAAAATCGCACCAAGTGGTGAGCCACCATTTGACAAACCGAGAGCAATACCTAGTATAATCGGAATCAAGGTACCAACAATCAGTGAATCACCAATTCCTGCAACAGGTCCCATGAGACCAGCACGAAGACCGTTGATTGTTTCATCATCTACTCCATCAGCCCCATTCGCACGCGCTTCTTCTAAACCTGCTGTAATCCCTACAATCAATGCACCTAATTGCGGCTCCGTGTTAAAGAATGCGGTGTAGGTGTGCATTGCTTTTGCTTGATCTTCTTTTTTAGAATATAATTCTTCCACAATTGGCAACATTGAAGACAAATAACCAAATGTTTGCATGTGTTCTTGTGAGAAGCAAGTTAAGTTCCCATAATACCAATGATGAAAAGATTTTCCTAATGTTTTTTTCGTTAATTTAACCATTTTAAATATCCTCCTCATCGTCATCATCAAAACTTGCACTGGCAGCCGCTTGTGCTCTTACATTTTTCGCCATTTGAATTTCATAGAATAATACTGCAAAGATTAATGAAATGACTGCACAAGATACAAGGTTAAGTCCTAATGAAGCTGCTAAAGTAAAGCCAACAAAGAATGGAATGAAATCAACAGCTTTTTCAACGATTTGTTTCAAGAGGATGGCAATTCCGACACATGGAAGGAGAGAGCCGACCGTAAAGAGGGTTTTCATTGGAATACCATCCAATGGAAGAGCTGTTTTTAAAGCAGTAACAGCATCAGCACCTAATTTACACATAATAAGCGTTGGCAAGAATGAGAATACTAAATGGGAAATCCATGGGAAGCCCCAGTCTACCACATATAAGCGTTTAAATTCACCTTTTTCAACAGCTTTCCAGCCAATATGTTGCCAAAGTAGATTCATAGTAGCTGTACCATAGAAAAGAACTGTACCGACTGTACCAACGAGTGTTCCCATTGATTTAGCCAAGTTAGCAGCATCTGCAGAGTCAAGTGACAGTCCTTGTGATTGAATAGCAACCATTGCCAGAGGAATCCCAATATAAGAAACCGCACGAACGTCAGCTGAAACAGTACCGCCAGGTGTTACCAAAGCGATGTAAACAAGTTGCATCGCAACCCCACAGATGATACCTAATTTCACATCTCCTAGGATCAGTCCTGAAACGAGACCACCTACAAGTGGGCGTCCAAGAGTATAGTTACCAATGGATGTACCACCTAGGCCAGGCATGGATGATAGACAGGCAAATAACCCTAATAAAGCGGCTTGAAACCACGAAATTGTCATAATAAAGCCTCCTTAATGCTTATTATATTTTATTAAAAACCGAATTTAGACTTGAAATCGTCCCAATAGCCAATAGACACATCTGGTAAGAGTTGGAATTTTACTTTATAACCAGCTTTTTGAATTGCTTCAAGTGCTTCTGCTTCTTCCTGTGTAATGGATTGATTGTTTCCCAATTTAGTAGCGCCCGGACGATCATTAGCTGGACCAACGATGATTTCTTTGATATCACCAGGCACAAAACCTTGATCAACTAGTATTTCTTTCATATCAATTGGATTTTTAGTAATCAAGAAATAGCGACTATCGGAATCCAATACCTTTTGTGATTTTTCTTTCCATGCTTCTTTTGTCCAAACAAATGTTTTTTTATCAGAAGCTGCTTTATAGGCTTGCTTTAAAACTGCATTTCCTGCTGCAGCATTATTGACCGCAACTAAACCGTCACAAGGATATTCCTTTGCCCAGCGAGTTACTGTTTGACCATGAATCATACGGTCATCAATACGCACAAATGAAATTGTCATGATACATCTCCTTTTTACACTCTTTAAATATCGTCTTCATCCTCTTCGTCACTAGAAGTCACATCAAATTCTTGCAATGCTGCAGAGGCTTCTGAGAGAATGGCTTGTGTCAATTCTTTTCCTTCTAGCATATCTTTCATCACTAAACCTGTGAGTCCCATTGTTAAATTGAGACCACCAAGTACGACTGCAGTATTTAACTTGTCAAGTTCCGCTAAAACGTTGCAAGCTGTTGTCAAAGGGCTTCCTCCGACAATATCTGCTAATACCAAAACCGTATCTTCTACACTAAGACCGGATAATGCTTGCCGAAAGTCAAGAGCAAAATCATCAACAGACTTGCCTTCTTTTAATCCTACTGCAATGACTTGATCTGTCTTATCACCAGCAAACATCTTAAGCGAGCTTTGTACTCCTTCTGCTAGTCCACCATGACTGACTAGTACCAGATATTTCATGTTCTTTCCTCCTTCATTTCCTGTCTTTATTTTACTAAAGCTGGAACCGGTTTCATATTGTCAAATGTCACTTTGTAAAGATGACAATTGTTAATTAAAATGTGACATTTGTCATCTAGATTTTCAAAAATAAAAAATAGCCAACTTTGAGCTGAACTGCGCCCCAAAAGTTAGACTCAAAAATCTAACTTTTGGGGCACAGTTCAATACTCACTTAGCTATTTTCTTTTTAATACTGTTAAACTTCTATTTGCCTGTTTCTTCCATTTCTCTTTGAATACTTGGCAAGCGACTGTCGATTTCATTGTTCTTAAGAGCATTTTCAAGTAAGTGATCAATGCGTTCCAGAGAATGATAATCCACCTCTCGACTAATATCTAAGACAGAATGTTTCATCATATGATCCAATCTTTGAGAAGTCAATGAATTCAGACCAAAATCATCTGCTTGTAAAATCTTTTTCGTCTGACTGCTTTTAACAACTGATAGCAAGACAGATGTTCCTTGCGACTTTTCAAATAAATTCTGTTGAGTTTTTTGATTTTGACACAATAATTTCATAAATTCCCAAGCTAATTTATCTTGTTTTGTCTTTGAAGACATGGCAAAAAGGGATGTTTTCACTTGTGTTGCAGGAATGCCTGCTTTAGCAGCTGGCATGGGAATACAAGTCCAAGAAAATCTAGAATATTTTGCTACATGATAAGGATAAGGTTTATAAGTTCGATATTGCGCCAAACTCATAGGATAAAAAGCAACCTTGCCTTCATCAAAATCATTTGATGTTACCTTGTACCGTTGATTCAATGAAGTTAATTTGCTGATAAAGGACAACGCTTGATGCATTTCTGCGCTATCAACATTGACACCACTTTGATTTCTCAGATGACCATTATAAGCTACTAAGGCCTGCTTCCAGGTATAATCCGTAATACCATACTGGTCAATCAGACCGTCCCCGTTTGTGTCCTTTGTGACTTTTTGACAAATCGCATACAAGTCTTCTAAAGTCCAATTAGAATCGGGAATCGAAACTCCTTCCTTTTCCAGTAAATCCTTATTGACACACATCATGACAGGATTGCTTTCAATCGGCAAAGCATAGCTGTGCCCCTGATATTGTCCGGCTTGATAAGCAACTGGATAGTAAGCGGCAACTTCATCTTTGCTAAGTAAAGAGTCTAAGGATTTGAAAGCCCCGGAAGCCGCTAACATCGAAAAATCATTTTCAGGCACCATAAACACATCTGGCTGTTCCCCTTTTAAAATTTTTTCAGCTAGCCAGCCGTCGTAATCTTTCTTAGGAATACCACTCTCATAGACCACTCTAACTTGTGGATGTGACTTTTCAAATTGTCGAATAATATTGTCTAATATTCTATTTTCACGGCTATTTGGGACATCCCAGCTACTACCAGCATAAACTCCGATTCGCAAAATTTTCTTCTGAGTAGATGTCCATAAAACAAAGCCCAGAGCCACTAGAAGAAGGCTTGAGATTAAAATTACCATATATCGAAATTGCCACTTCATTTGTCATTGTCCTTATTAAAATCACGCTGGGTAACACCTGTCTGTACAGCCCATATAGCTAATTGCGTGCGGTCACGTAAGTTTAGCTTTGATAAGATGCCAGATAAATAATTCCGTATAGTCCCTTCAGACAAGAACAACTTCGCTGCAATTTCCTTGTTTGAAACTCCAAAACCAATTTGTTGGATAATCTTCCACTCAGTCTGACTCATATCTTCTACATTTTCTTCCGCAACAGAAATGGCAAAATTCGACTGCGCCATTTGTGAAAAGATTTTAAACACTTTGCTAGCAATGTTCGGATTAATCATAGCTCCGCCTTTGTAAACCGTTTGAATAGCTTGATACAATTCTTCAGTAGAGACTCCTTTTAAGATATAACCAGAAGCACCATATTTTAAAGCAGAAAAAATGAAATCATCGTCATCAAAAGTTGTTAGAATAATAATTTTGATATCTGGATAGTGTTCTTTAACTGCCTTTGTACAGAGAACACCGTCCATAACAGGCATTCGAATGTCCATTAAAATCACATCAGGGTGTACATGATGCAGTTTGTCAAGCACTTCTTTGCCATCTCCGACTATTCCCACTACTTCAATATCTGGATGTGCCGATAAAACAATCTGTAAAGACTCACGAATCAAGGCCTGATCATCTGCAATTAAAACTTTAATCATTCTTTCCTCCTATTTTCGGAATTTTAATATAGGTATAAAAGCCATTACGATTTTCAAAATGGACACTACCGCCAATAATCGCTAGGCGTTCCTGCATTTGCTTTAGACCATAACCATAGTGAAGCTCGTCAAAACCAACTCCATCATCTTGTATAGTCATGATATAATTCTCTTCTTCTAATAACTCAATCCAAACCGTTTTGGCATGCCCATGCCGTACCGAATTGGTAATGGACTCTTGAATCACCCGAAAGACAATATCTTCTTTTGCAATATCCAAATCAATTGTGGCCCATTCATAGCGAAAATGAATTTCCAAATTAGAAATGGCTTCATATTCTCGAATAATTTTGAACAACGCTTCCTTTAAGCTATTATTTTCTAAAGCACCAGGTCGCATTTTATTGAGTGAACCTCGCACATCACGGATACCATCCCGTACAACTACAGAAACATTTTCTAACTGTTCCTTAGCACGATTTTTGTCAATATCCACCAATACTTTAACTGCATCAATCCCCGCAGAAATCCCTGTCAAAGCATGCCCTAGCGTATCATGAATTTCTCTAGCGATTCGCTTTCTTTCACGGTCTTCTGCGATTTTTTCAGATAAGGCTAAATAACTATTCAACTCGCGATTGGCTTGTGCGGCCATGCGTAGCTCTTCTTCAATATGATGTTTTTCGGTCATCGCAGATAAAATATAGAATAGTAGAGAAATCATAAAGACAACTAGATTCAGTGAAAAGAGAAAATTCTTTCCAAAAAGGAGAGCCATGCGAATCGATTCTGGACAAAAGCGAATATAAGTATCTAACGAAGGCAATTTGACAAAAAGCGACATTAAATCATAGTTGGATAAGAGCAACATGGTAAAACTCAAAATGATAAAGGAAAACCAGTATTTCCGATCTTTTGAGGTGTTAAATTCTTTGGAACCATAAAAAATATCTGCAAAAACTAAGAGAATCAGACCATTATAAGAAGAATGCAAGACAGAAAAGATAACTAACATCAGCAAAATCTCAATAATAGTTACTTTATCATAAACGGATAGCTGATTTGGATGCTTCTCACGGTAATAAAAAACCAACAATAAGCAAGCATAAAAAGCAATAGACATCCAAAAGCTAAAACTCGGCGATCCTGGTATAGCATCTAAACGTCCTAACAGTGAATGAGCATATCCTTTTGCCACTACATAATTCGTTGCAAAAAGATAAATAGAGGCATTATAAACAATGGCAATAAAATTGATGACCATCAAAGCAATTTTGCTATAAAAGATACTTCTATTTTGTCTCATTATTGCCACCCTGTAATTGTATATTGAGCGATATTCTCTTTATTTACTAAATGAACAGGAATGAGATATTCCTCTTTGTAAGCTTGATGTTTCATCATGCGCTCAATCACTTCTGTCACCTTTCTGCCCATTTGAATCGGAGACTGAGCAACCGTCCCTTGAATATCATTGGTATTTGCCAAGAAATTTTTAATATCAGGTGAGCCATCTACGCCATAGATTGCAATCTTGTCTGTCACACCTTGATCTTTTATAGCCGCAAGAGCTCCGATAGCTGCACGATCATTTAAAGACATGACCACATTAAATTGCATCCCTTCATTCAGGGCTTTTTTTACTTGAGGCATACTTTCTTCTGTTTGCCCCAATGTCTCTCGCTCAGAGACCACCTGATAAGCAGGATGTCCTTTAATCGTGTCTAAAAATCCTTGAATTCGGTCCATCGCAGACACTGCATTACGATGTTCCAACAGTAAAATCTTCGCACTTGATAATCGTTTCATCATATCATTTGCGATTAACACGCCTGCTTGATAATTATCAGATACAATAGTTGTATCAACCTTGGCTTCCTTACTAATCGGTGCATCTACAACAATAATTTTAATACCTGCTTTTTTAGCTTTCCTCAAAGATGCAATAATTTTTGAACTATCGCATTTAACAGGGTTAATGACAATGACATTCACTTTTTCTTGAACAAAATAATCAATCTGCTGGCTTTGCTTGTCTTCGTCTAGTTCTGGGTCTCGCACATAAAGCCGATTGCCCTGTTGATTCGTTTTTTTCTCAATCTCCGCATTTAAAGTTTTATAAAAATCATTATTCATCGTCATATAGGTTGCTCCTATCTTGACCTGTTTACTATCTGATGAAATTCCCTTTACATAGAGAAAAACTAAGCCCGTCAAAACAAAAACTAATAGAGAAAATAATAGATATTTACGACAATTGCGATATTGCTTTTTTCCTTTACCTGCTCTCATTTTTTCTCCTTATCAACAGCAATCTTAAACAGAAAACTCTGTTTTAGCTAGGTTTATTATATTATATTTATACAAAAAAACAAAACTTCGACAAGAAAAAGAAGTGTGAAAAACTTGAAAAATCCCTCTCACTTTCTTGTTTTTAGACTCAAGTTGAAACTAAATGCAACATCTTTTCAGATTGTTGGTTTCTATATTGTGCATATTTTTCGTACGTTGTTGAAAGCACAAAATGTTAACAGTTTTTTCTCTAACTAGAAATAAGTAGACTGGATGTTGTCCAGCCTACCTTATTTTTATTTAAAACGGCAATTCCTCTTCTTCTAGAACCAAATCTGCCAAGTCTGCACCTGTATTATTCTCACGAAGAGCTCGTTGGGCACGACTTTCTAATAACTGGAAGCCGTTGCAAAGCACTTCTGTTACATAATGTGTCACACCGTCTTTCTCATAACGGCGAGTACGAAGTTCTCCATCAAGAGAAATTAAGCTTCCTTTTGTTGCATAACTTGCTAAGGTTTCGGCTAATTTGCCCCAAACAATGACGTTTACAAAATCCACTTCTCGCTCGCCATTTTGTCCTTTATATCGGCGATTAACAGCAAGCGTTGCACGCGCCACAGATTTATCATTAGCTGTTTTATTTAACTCTGGTGTATTAACCAAGCGACCAATTAAAATTACTTTATTATACATTTTCTTTTCCTCCTAACTATTTATTCGTAAGAAAAAAGAAAAAATCGTGAAAATCCACGATTAATTTGTACTTATTCTTGCCAATGTTTGATTGGATCAAAAGCTGTTCCTACTACTTCTGAGCTTGCTAATTCAATAATTCCGCGCTTTTGTGGGGCATTTGGCAGTTGCAACTCACGAGGACTGCACATCATACCAAAACTCGCTACTCCACGCAGTTCACCAGGAAAAATCAAGTTTCCTTTTGGCATCATAGCACCAGGTAATGCCACAATCGTCTTCAGACCCACTTTAGCATTAGGCGCTCCTGCTACGATTTGAATTACTTTTTTTGCTGCGACTCTTACTTGACAAATATTGAGATGGTCACTATCCGGATGTGCTTCCATTTCAACAATTTCACCCACTACAAATTTTGGAGTAAGGTCATTGACTAATTCTGGCTCAAAACCTGCTTGACTCAATTCTTGGTTAAGAATTGAAATTTCTTCATCGGTCAGGAAAACTTGTCCGCGATCAGTGATATTAAAAAGATTGGAAACCCCAAAAATATTCCAAGCAACCGTTTCTCCAGTATCTTGGCGATAGACACGCGCCACATCACCTTTGCGTTCAGCAGATAACTTAGCATCTTGACTGTCTGCAACAATCACCATCAACACATCACCAACATGCTCTTTATTATATGTAAAAATCATTGTTCCTCCACTATATACAATTCATACTAACTGTGCTAAAAATTCATTGATTTGCATCTTCGTTTTTCGCTCTCGATTAACAAAACGACCAATTTCTTGCCCATTTTCTAAGACTACCAGGCTAGGAATGCCATAGATATTCCATTTTTTGGCAACTTCCATATAGTCATCACGATTAACCTCAACAAAGGTAAAATCGGGATTTTCTGCTTCGATTTCAGGCAGCAATGGTTTTAGAAAACGACAATCTCCGCACCAGTCAGCTGTGAAAAGGAAAACAGTTTTTCCTTCACGATTTACTAATGTTGCTAATTCTTCGATAGTTGCTGGAATCATCATTGCTCTTCCTCATAGCTCAATTCGCCATTTTCATACACAAATGTAAAGTGCCGATCATCTTCGTACACCACACCACCAACCAATTGGTGTTCATCTGACTTATATAATTGCACATACAGTGTAGCAATTGGACCTAATTCAGATAACCTTTTCCGAATGTCAGCAACTAATTGCTCACGCTGCTCAGCTTCTTTTCGTTCATCCAACGTTTTTTTAGTAGCATAAGCTGCAATCCCTACTCCCGCAAGTGCAGCCGTTGTTAATAGAATCTTTTTAGCTTTCATGACAATATTTTAACACAAAAGATAAATTGGGACAAATCGAAACACTATTGTTTTTTATCTTTGAACGCTACCCAACTATGATAGAAAATGATAAAATAAGAGCAGAAAGAAGGTTAATGATGTCAGAATTATTTTCAAAAATTAAAGAAGTGACAGAAATCTCTGCTATTTCAGGGCACGAAGCGCCTGTTCGTGATTATTTGCGTGAAAAAATCACCCCTCATGTGGACGAAGTCGTAACAGACGGCCTAGGAGGCATTTTCGGAGTGAAACATTCAGAAGCTATTGATGCGCCACGTATACTCGTTGCTGCACACATGGACGAAGTTGGCTTCATGGTGAGTGAAATCAGAGCAGACGGAACTTTCCGAGTCGTTCAAATCGGAGGTTGGAATCCACTGGTTGTCAGCAGCCAACGCTTTAAATTATTTACTCATACAGGAGACGAAATTCCTGTTATTTCAGGCTCCATTCCACCGCATTTGACACGTGGAACAGGTGGACCAAGTCTACCAAGGATTGAAGACATCGTTTTTGACGGTGGGTTTGCTGACAAAGCGGAAGCTGAAAGCTACGGGATTCGTCCCGGTGACACGATTGTGCCAGACAGTTCCGCTATCCTCACAGTCAACGGCAAAAATATCATTTCTAAAGCTTGGGATAATCGTTACGGTGTTCTCATGGTGAGTGAACTAGTTCAAGCTCTGGCTGGAGAAAAACTTGACAACGAACTTTATGTTGGGGCAAACGTCCAAGAAGAAGTTGGCTTACGTGGTGCTCATGTTTCAACGACTAAATTTGACCCAGAAGTTTTCCTTGCGGTGGACTGTTCTCCGGCTGGTGACATTTATGGCGATCAAGGTGCCATCGGAGAAGGAACCTTAATTCGTTTCTTCGATCCAGGACATCTCATGCTACCAAATATGAAAGACTTCCTTTTGACAACCGCAGAAGAGGCAGGTATCAAATATCAATACTACTGTGGCAAAGGCGGTACTGATGCAGGTGCAGCACATCTGAAAAATGGCGGCGTACCTTCAACTACTATCGGTGTCTGTGCACGCTATATTCATTCTCATCAAACGCTCTATGCAATGGACGACTTTCTCCAAGCTCAAGCTTTCTTACAAGCTCTGGTTAAGAAGTTGGATCGCTCAACTGTTGATTTGATCCAAGGTTATTAATACTTTGTGAAAACCGCTTCACACTTTATTTGCTTTTATTAGCGATAAGCTAGATAAAGTTGCAGACAGGCTAGATGAGATTATAAAATTTCTTGAAAAATAAAAGGAAAAGGATATTGTGAAAAAAGGTTTTAGAACACCTAATCTAAGTAAACGTGTAAGCAGTCGCACAACAGGAAAACTCACACGTTCTACGAGAAGTCTCACCAATCCGTTATATGGAAAAAAAGCACAGGATTCGCAAACGACCCAGAGCGAGCATTGTACAATAAAATCTATAATAAAACTACTTTCGGGACAGACGAAGATGGTTGTGTGTTTGGTTGTGGGTGTTTAGCAGTTGTTTTTACAATATTTATATTGTGGATTCTGGTGAATTCGTTTTTTTCAGTAAAATAAAAATACGGGGAGAGAGTATGAAAGAAATTTATAGAACATTTACAGCTGTAGCTGGTACGGAATATAGAAAAGAAGATGCTAGAAAAGCCTATAACTTCATTTGTGACTCTAAAAATGAAAAGACAAATGAAGTCCGTTTTGAACCAGAACCAACTAATCCTTACGACCATTATGCTATTAAAATTTATATTTTTGATATTTTCATTGGATATGTACCAAGAAAACAATTAAGAAAATTAAGAAAAATGCTCCACGAACCTGATAAATACAAATGCATAGCAACTGCTGAGCCCAATTGGTGGGACGAAAAAGATTATAACTTTATAATCTTTTATAAGTTTTACGAGTAAAAAATCCCCACGCTCAACTTTGGCCGCTGCGAGCGTAGAGCGTACCTATGGAAGTCCTTGACCAATCTTTAGGGCACACAAAGATATATATAACATAAGCATTCAAATTCATAACGATCTTTCCCCCCAGTTTCGGACGCTTTTATTGCGCATATAGCCCCGAATTTCCCTCTACCAAACTTCATATTCTGTAATTGTTTGCCGATTTTAAGATATAAAAAAGAATGCCTCTAAACCTAATATATTTAGATTTCTAACAATACAATCATATCATATTATATTTTATTGAATATAAAATAAGCTAGGTTATAAATTTACATTTGAAAAGGCTGCGGACAGTGATGTCCCAGCCTTTTTCTGCTTTCATCATTTTTACTTATTGTTTAAGCCCATCAACTTACGAAACTCAGGAATCCGTTGCAGCTGCGGAACAATGAGCATCGTCACAAATACTCGTAAAGGAATTTCAAAAACTGACCAAGCCCGAGCTGCATATAGAGCAAAAAATGGTACCTTATATTGCAAATGTAGAACTAGTGGTATCAATGTAAATGTTCCCACTCCCATAATAGCTAATGTGGCTAATGTAACCCACAACCAGTCTTTCTTGCGCTCTACTTTCAATTCTTTTCCATAAAAGAAATAACCATAGAGCATACCTTGCAGCGCTTCAATCAATGTAAACCAGATAATAAATGGATGTCCTTGATTTACAAAAAAGAAAGAGGCTACATCGTAAATAGCAGAAACCAGACCAGACAATAATGGACCAGCAATCGTTCCCATAAGGGTATAGCTAATAAAGGCAGGGCTTAGCTTCCATAAATTAGGAATAACAAAGACTGAGAACTTCTCCAACACAAAGCAGAGAGCCACAATCATAGCAAGGGCAACCAAAAGTTGCACCGACAACTTAGGCGAATTCTTTTTCATAGTTCGCTCCTTTTCTATTCGGGAGCCGTCTGATCGACAGCGGATGCAATGGCCTACCGCACAAAAGTTTCGTTGTATGGCAACATCCCATCCATACACACTTAACGCAGACCACTTACTCTGTGCAAATGAATTGCTCTTTTATTCTATCATATTTTAATTAGTTAGAAAATTATTTTTTATCTATCATTCAGTAGATATTTTCTGACTTCTGCAAGGAAGTAAAGAGAGCCTGTGATAAGCAACAGCTCTTTCTCTTCGTGTTCATCTCTTTGATACTGTGTTAAATAATGCTCCCAATTAACAAAGGCAAGCTTTTCATTCTTTGCCAAACCTTGCATCTCTTCTTTTGAAAAACTTCGTGCATCAGCAAATGAAGTTAGTAATAATTGTACTTGTGGAACCTCTTTTAACAAAGCAATCATTTCTTGTACATCTTTTGTCTGAATACAAGAAAATAAAACCTTTTTTTGATAATCTGGAAAATGGCTTTCTATAGAAGCAATCAGTGCTTTCATTGCATGAGGATTGTGTGCACCATCTAGAAAAATCAAAGGTGCAGTTGAAATTTTTTCCAAACGAGCAGGCCAATACGTTTGTTTCAATGCCCGTCTTATCTCATCTTGCCTTAACAACGGCAAACCTTTCAAGTAGCAATAGTGATCGCACAATTCAAGTGCCAATCCCGCATTCTCAACTTGATGAACACCAAAAAGAGCACTTTGATAGCCTTCTTTCAGCCTACATGCGTTTGAAAACAAGAATTCTTCTACCTCTGCCGAACTTTGCACAAGCTCCACCTGATAGTCTTGCCCATAACAAACATGAGGAGACTGAAGTTGTTGAGCCTTATTGTGAATAACTGCTAGTGGTTCGGAAGCAATCTTTCCTGTCACCAACGGCACACCCTCTTTGATAATACCGGCTTTCTGCTCTGCAATGTCTGCTAAGCTTGTTCCTAAAATTGCCGTGTGATCAAGTCCAATTGTCGTAATAGCTGTTAAATCCGGTTGACATACATTGGTGCTGTCCAATAAACCACCTAGCCCTACTTCCATGATAACCACATCTACCTGTTGCTGAAGGAAATACTCATAAGCCAAAACTGTGATAATTTCAAACTCTGTTATTTCCTGTAAAATCGTATCATCTGCCTGTTTTTTTAATAAGCCCTGATAGGTTTGCAATAAAGAATGAAAATCTTGGTCAGAAATAGACACTCCATTGATGGCAATTTGTTCATTATAAGACATCAGATAAGGTGATGTAAACGTTCCAACACGTAGCTTCTTTGCTTGCAAAAGCTGACGTAAATGCGCAATTGTTGATCCTTTTCCATTGGTACCGGCAACATGAATGACCGATACTTGCAAATGCGGATTCCCCCGCAATGCTAAAAGCCGCCTCACTCTTTCTAAGCCCAAATGTGGTTCTGTTGTTTGATGCTGCTGCAACCATTCTAAGTGTTGTTCTTCTTTTTCTTTCATCATCTTTCTTATCCAATCTATAATGCTCTCATTTTATCATAGAAGTGAGATTTCTACAAAAAGATTTACCAAAAAATCAGCAAGAAAATAAGAGAAACACTATTACGCACTAAATGACTAAAAACAGAGAATTCTAAACGAAGACTTGACTTTGGAATAACAAAAGAAAGCAATAACCCCAAACCTGTATAAATGATAAAGCATACCAAATCAGCTGGATTTCGTAAAACGATAAATATCAGACTTCCTATAATAAAACTCGCTCGTGCTTGACCTTTTAAAAATAGAAAGCGAACAACATAGGATCGCACTTCAGGAACAAGCGCAACTACATCAACACCTAGTAAAAAAAGAGAGGAGTGAATGAAAAGACTCATAAACAATTTCTGACTTTCTGAGACTTCTGCCAAACCTTCTACAATCATCAGATAAGCTCCTATCGCATTGATAAATACCATCATAAGATAGGAAAAATGTAGTAAGGGCCAGTAACGAGCAACCAATATCTCTGATTTAAAATCGGTTAATTCTCTGGAAAAATAACGAAAATAAAGTAGTCCACAAAAAAACAAAATGAACAAAAATACAAAACTGGACTGCTGAAAGGTTAACGATTTGGATAAAGGTGTCGTCAACAATACCAAGGTAATCTGTGTTAGAACGATCAGCAAGCTCATTTGAAGAATATTTTTTATGTTTTTCATTTTAACTCCTTTTTCTACCTTTTTAGTATAAAAAATTTCAACGATTTTACCAGGAAATACCCTAAAAGGTTATCTTTTATACCTAAAATAGGAGAAAATGAAATAAAGTAAAATAAGAATTTTCTTAACAGTCCATCTTTATCCCACAACAGTTTTTTTAATAAATTGAAACAAAGTGTTCATTTAAAAAATAAAAATAGAAACAATCTCTTTAGGACTATAAGTCAAATTAAGATTGTGCCTATTTTTTGAATTATAATTTAGTTCTTGTTTCGGACCTATTTAATCATTTTTCTTCACTAAAATTTCAAGAGTTTCAAGAAGATTTTCTCCATTGACTTCAATCGTATCACCAGTTGCTTTGATTTTAACTTCAACGATTCCATCTGCAGCTTTTTTCCCGATAGTCACACGGATTGGTAGCCCAATCAAGTCACTATCGCTGAATTTCACACCAGCACGCTCATTGCGGTCATCTGTTAAGACTTCATAACCAGCCTTGACTAGTTCTGCCTCTAGTTGTTCTGTCAAAGCAAGAGCTTCTTCATCTTTGACATTTACAGGGATTAGATGCACATCAAACGGTGCTAATTCTTTCGGGAAATTGATTCCCCAAGCATAGCGATAGTCTCCTTTTGGTGTTTTATTGACGAAGAGACGTGCGTGTTGCTCCATAACAGCTGATAAGAGACGGCTGACACCAATACCATAGCAGCCCATTACAACAGGAACTGCACGACCATTTTCATCTAAAACAGCCGCATTCATACTTTCTGAATAACGAGTTCCTAATTTAAAAATATGTCCAATTTCAATGCCACGTGCAAATTTCAAGATACCCTGTCCATCTGGTGAAATTTCTCCTTCACGCACCTCGCGAATATCCACATATTCTGCTGTGAAATCGCGGTCCGGATTAACACCGGTCAAATGATAACCGTCTTCATTGGCACCAACCACCGCATTTCGAACGTCCTCTACTTTGCGATCAGCGATAATTTGAACATCTTCTGGAAGATGAACAGGTCCAAGAGAACCAAAGTTGGCTCCAAATAATTCACGAACTTCTTCTTCACTTGCTGGTTCAAAAAAATCAGCACCTAGATAATTTTTCAGCTTGACTTCATTCAGTTGATCATTCCCAACAAGAAGCGCTACAATCGGTTTCTCATCAGCAATATAAACCAACGTTTTAATTGTTTGGCTTTCATCAACATGAAGAAAAGCAGCGACTTCATCAATTGACTTGCAATCCGGGGTCTCTATACGAGTCAATTCCTCTTCTGCCACGACACGATTGCTTGGTTTGTATTCATTTGTTGCCATTTCCAAATTTGCAGCATAGCTTGACTCGCTTGAATACACAACAGTATCTTCACCAGACACCAACCAACTTGTCAATTCAGCTTTAATGGCTTCTTGCACATCAGCTGGAATTTCATCAAAGCTAGCGACTGACTTGTCCAAGACAACCCAACGGCTGAGGTCTGTCCGTTCAGGTGTAATGGCCATAAATTCTTGACTATCCTTTCCACCCATGGCACCACCGTCACCGATAATACCTTTAAATTCAATCTCACTACGAGTAAAAATATTTTCATAAGCCGTCTTGTATTCATCATAAGTCACGTCTAGGCTATCGTAATTGGCATGGAAGCTATAACCATCTTTCATGATAAATTCACGTGTCCGCAAAAGACCATTCCTAGGACGTTTTTCATCACGATATTTGGCTTGGATTTGATATAGATTGAGCGGGAGCTGTTTATAAGACTTGACAGAATCCCGTACAATTGCGGTGAATGTTTCTTCGTGAGTTGGCCCCAAGATAAAATCTGAACCTTCACGATTTTTTAATTTATAGAGATCTTCACCGTAAGTTTCATAACGACCAGATTCACGCCAAAGATCGGCACTAAGAAGTGCTGGAGCCAGCATTTCGACTGCACCAATTTTCTCAAATTCTTCCCGCATGATTTTTTTTGCTTTTTCAATCACACGATTTGCTAAGGGCAAATAAGAATAAACACCTGCTGATACTTGACGGACATAACCAGCCCGCAACATCAAGGCATGACTAATGACTTGCGCATCACTAGGCATTTCCCGCAGTGTTGGGATTAACATTTTACTTTGTTTCATAAATTCTTCCTTTTATTTATTATTTAGAATTCACCTTTTAAAAGAAGGTTCTCATAATATCATTCCAGGTCACCGCAATCATTAAGAGTACCATAACAGCGACACCTGCCAACGTGACATAGGTTTCTGTTTCCTGCTTTAATGGTTTACGACGAATGGCTTCAAGCAGATTGAGCACAATTTTTCCACCGTCAAGCGCCGGGATAGGAATGAGATTAAAAATGCCGATATTCAGAGAGAGCATAGCTAATAAAGCGATAACACTTTCAATTCCACCTTTAGCTGCTTCACTGCTGGCTTTGTAAATCGCCACAGGACCGCCCAGTTTATTGATGTCTGGATGGAAAATTAAATTTTTTAAAGCATCAAAGATGCGGAAGCTAGCGTTCCAAGCCATGCTAAATCCGCCCGCAATCATAGACGGAAAATCCGATTTCAAGCCCGGCATCACCCCTAATAAATATCTACCTTGCTCTTTTTTAGGCTTAACTGTCAGCTCTTGAACTTTATTTCCGCTTTTAACAGTCACATTTAGTTCTGACTGCCCTTTACTGTTTTTCGTCTCAGACTGAACAGCTTGGGTCAAATCCGACCAATTCTTGATTTCTGCTTGACCAACTTTTAAAATTTGGTCATTGTTTTTTACACCAGCCTGAGCTAAGGCGCCCCCCTGTAAGACACGAACATGATTTGTATGCTGGTCTGCAACGCCCCCCTGCATAAAAATCAACAGCAAAAATGCTACAATCCCCAAAATGAAATTGTTCATCGGTCCTGCAAAGTTGGTAATGAGGCGCCCGCCTAAACTAGCATTTTGATACTGCACATCAAGCGGAGCAATCCGAACCTCTGTGCCGTCTTCTTCTACGATTGTTGCGTCATGGTCAACCGCATAGGTCTTTTGTTCATCTAGTACCAAACCAGTGATTTCCAGCTTGTCTTCCAAATCAAAGCCCGTCACATTCATCGGCAAAGCGGTTTGATCAATTTTCTTGCCCGAAAGGTTGATTCGGACGACCTTACCTGCTTCATTTAAAGTCAAACTAGCAGGTGTTCCCGTCTTAATCTCTGTTGCGTCATCACCCCAGCCTGCCATACGAACATAGCCACCTAGCGGTAACATCCGAATAGTATATGCTGTTCCATCTTTGCCAATATGAGCAAAAATTTTTGGACCCATTCCAATGGAAAACTCGCGTACCAAAATGCCTGATTTTTTCGCAAAATAGAAATGTCCAAATTCATGAACGACAACAATAATTCCAAAAATAATGATAAAGGTGATAATTCCTATAATACCTGACTGCATTACACCAACCTTTCTACGTTCTCATAGTAATGATTTTCCTTCATTTTATTTTATAGCAAAACAAGGATACTCCATTTTGCTTAAGTTTTGCTTACATTATACATCTCGCAAAAGAAAATTTCCATTTCTGGAAATTCTTTTCGGCTTTCTCATTAGAATAATCCAAAGAAATGCATCAAGGGAAAGACGAACAACATACTGTCAAAACGATCCAAAACACCACCATGACCTGGGATAAATTTACCTGAATCTTTGACTCCAAAATGACGTTTAATCGCACTTTCTACCAAATCTCCAAATTGACCAGCAATACTAAAGAATACAGCAAAAAGAAGCATGATGGGGAGGTGATGAGGTGCAGCAACATTTTTATCAAACAACATAAAAATGAATGTCACTAGGACTGCTGAAACAATCCCTCCCAGACTACCTTCTACGGTTTTATTTGGAGAAACATGAGGAGCTAAACGATGCACACCATATCTTCGCCCGACCAAATAAGCTCCGCTATCAGTTGCCCAGACAATAAACAGAGCCAGTAGTACTTTATCAAAACCAGCTATACGCGCATCTAGCAAGGCATTGAAACCAATCCCTACATAAAAACTAGCAGCAATCGGATAAGCGGCATCTTCAAAACTGTAATGTTTCCCTAAAACAGTTGAGCCCAACAATATAAAAACAACTAAACTATAAGCCACCACGTTTCCATCTACCGGCAAAAATTTCAAATAATTTTCGAGTGGAATAGTCAGCACAAAAGCAGCCAACATGGCTAAAATACCCTCTAAAGTGGTTGTCCTAAGTCCTTTCATTTGTAGCAATTCATGAACACCTAGCATAGCTAAAAGTCCCATACCAATTTGCAGAAGAGGCCCTCCCATCATCAAAATCGGAATGAAGATAGCAAGTGCTATGCCTCCAAAAATCACACGTCTTTGTAAATCTTTATCCATAAATTCTCCTACACACCGCCAAATCGACGATTTCGTTTACTATATTCCTCAATAGCTGCTTTCAATGCTTTTTCATTAAAATCTGGCCATAAAATATCTGTAAAATACAGCTCGCTATATGCACTTTGCCAAGGCAAAAAATTACTTAAACGCACTTCACCACTTGTCCGAATAATCAAATCCGGATCACGCAACAAGCGAGGTAGATTGCTGGTTTGTAAGTAGTTAGCAATCATTTCTTCATTAATCTCGCCCGGACTGAATTTAGCATCTAACACATCTTGAGCAATCATTTTAACAGCCTGAACAATTTCAGCCCGACCGCCATAATTCAGGGCAAAATTGAGGATTAAGCCTGTATTGAGCCGCGTCAATTCTTCCGCCTTACAAAGCGCCTCATAAGTTGCCTTAGGCAAACGTTCTGTATCTCCAATCATTTGAATTTTGACATTATTTCGATGCAACTCAGGCACATAACGACCATAAAATTCAACAGGCAAATTCATGATAAAACTGACTTCTTTTTGAGGACGAGACCAATTTTCTGTAGAAAACGCATAAACTGTTAACACCTGAACACCCAATTCTTTGGCTGCAATCGTAACATTTTGCAATGTTTCCATACCGGACTTATGTCCAAAAACACGCGGCTGCATGCGCTTTTTAGCCCAACGACCATTCCCGTCCATAATGATACCGATATGTTTTGGTATCTGTAATGGAACTTCAATTTTTTCTTTTTTCTTAAAACTAAACATCTGCTTGTTTTCCTAATAAAGTTTTACATTTCATTATATCATAAATCCTATGGATATGCGCAATTGACCCCTATTTTTGTCCCTAAACGAACAAAACAGCCGAAAGGCTGTTCTGCATTATTGTAATTGCTATTTTATTCTTCAATAGCTGAATCTTCTGACATTTCAACGCTTCCATCAGCTCCTGCAACTGCTGTGATTCCCTCTGTCAGCGGCAATACAGTTTTGATAGCAGTTAATTCAAACGTCAAGTAAACACCATCTACATCAAGGACAACTGTTTTCTTTTCAGTATCGACTTCATCAACCGTACCATACAAACCACCAATTGTAATGACTTCATATCCTTTTTGTAATTTATTCAAGCTTTCCATTCGTTTATCTGCTTGTTTCTTTTGAGAACGTTGCATGAAGAACATCAAGCCCATCATCACAACCAACATAATTAAAATTGAAAAACCGTTACCCATTTTAGTCTCCTTTAGATTTCATATATTATCTACTATAGCAGATTTTAAAGAGATTTACAAGACAGTTCCATTGATTGTACAAAACTCTATCTCAAGGCTGAGATTAGCAATTCACTCTCTTTACTTCATGACCTGTTTTTTCCAACAAACGAAGAAAATCGCTATAAGCAATGTTGAGCGTGGTACTATTTACAAATGGATGAAAACCAACGGTTAAACTAGGATCGACTTCCTCGTCCACAATAAGCTGAACTTTCTTTTCCTTATCAAAAAGCAGCCCAAAAGGTGTGACTGCACCTGGCTCTACCTGCAAAATCTCCTCTAGTTCCTTGTCATTAGCAAAAGATAACCGTTTTTCATCTAAGACTTCTGCCAAATGTTTAATGTTTGCTCTTTTCTCGTCGCGCAAAATGACTAAATAAAATTGTCGTCCTTTTTTACTTTTCAACACGAGATTTTTCACCTGCTGTCCTGGCAAAACAATTCCTTTTTCAGCCGCTTCAATCACTGAAGAAATTGGTTCATGATCTAGACGCTCATAAGCAATATGCAAATCATCCAATACTTGATAAATCTTTTCTTCATTTGTCATTTATTCGCTCCTTATGTAAGAGGTTTCCTGCTTTTATTATACCACTTTCACAAACAAAAAATCGAGGCAATCTCACCTCGATTTTCGAGATTTTATTTCAAGTTTTTCACAACCTCAACGATATGTTCAACTGTGAAACCATACTCTTTCATTACTTTAGCTGCTGGAGCAGAAGCACCGAATTTATCAATACCGATAACAGAACCGTCAAGTCCAACATATTTGTACCAAGATTGGGTTGCAGCCATTTCAATGGCAACACGGCGGCGGACTGCATTTGGTAGAATTTCTTCTTTGTAAGCAACGTCTTGTGCATCAAAGATGTCTGTTGATGGTACACTGACAACGCGAACTTTTTCCCCTTGTGCTTCCAACTCTTTTGCAGCTGCAACAGCTAAGTTGACTTCAGAACCAGATGCAAGAAGAATTGTATCAAAACCACCTACTGTTTCATACACCACATAAGCGCCTTTTGCTACCTTGTTAAAGTCAGTTCCAGCTTCAACAGTCAAGTTTTGACGAGTAAGAACCAACGCCGTTGGAGTTGTTTTACTTTTCAGTGCCAAGTACCAAGCCGCCTGTGTTTCACGCGCATCCGCTGGACGGAAAACAGTGAGATTCGGAATAGCACGAAGTCCAGCTAAATGCTCAATTGGTTCATGAGTAGGTCCATCTTCACCGACTGCAATCGAATCATGGGTAAAGACATAGGTCACTGGTAAACCTTGAAGAGCTGACAAACGAACTGCTGCTTTAACATAATCTGAGAAAACAAAGAATGTACCACCATAAACACGAAGTCCCCCGTGAAGTGCCATACCATTCAGAATCGTTCCCATAGCAAATTCACGCACACCGAATTGAATGTTGCGGTTAAGGCGGTGGGCATCATCTTGCAAGCCATCTTCTTTGATATAAGTCATATTAGAATGAGCTAGGTCAGCAGATCCGCCAAGGAAAGTTGGAAGAACTTTAGCTGCTGCATTCAAAGCATCTTGACTAGAATTACGAGTAGCTTGCGAGAAACCTGTTTCTACTACTGGGAAATCTTCTGGCTTGATCTCAACTGGATCTTGTCCCGCAATAACAGCAGCTACTTCATCAGCTAAGTCAGGATAGGCTTGTTTGTATGCTTCAACAAGTTTTACCCAAGCATCATAAGCAGCTTTCCCGCGCTCTGCTACATTGACCCGATAATCTTCGTAGACTTCTTCAGGAATTTCAAACGGTTCGTAATCCCATGTAAGAGCTGTACGAGTAGCGGCTACTTCTTCTGCACCAAGAGGAGCTCCATGAACGGCATTAGTCCCTTGTTTGTTTGGTGAACCATAACCAATCACTGTTTTCACTTCAATTAAGGAAGGTTTGCCAGAAACTTTTGCAGCTTCAATCGCTGCATTGATTGCTTCTAAGTCTGTCCCATCTTTAACCAAAGCAGTATGCCAACCATAAGCATCATAACGTGCCCGAACGCTTTCTGTAAAGGAATCCTTGGTTTCTCCATCCAGATTAATATCGTTGGAGTCATAGAGAACGATGAGTTTATCTAATTTTTGCAGACCAGCGTAAGAAGCCGCTTCGCTAGATACACCTTCCATCAAATCCCCATCACCACAGATAACATACGTATAGTGGTCAAAGATATTATAGCCTTCACGATTGTATTTTGCTGCTAAAAAACGTTCTGCTTGTGCAAAACCAGTTGCCATAGAAATTCCTTGACCAAGTGGACCAGTTGTCGCATCTACACCAGCAGTATGTCCAAATTCGGGATGCCCAGGCGTTTTAGAACCCCATTGACGGAAGTTCTTGATTTCTTCCATTGTGACATCTTTAAAACCTGATAAATGAAGCAAAGCATAGAGCAACATAGACCCATGCCCTGCTGACAAAACAAAACGATCGCGATTAATCCAATTTGGCACTTCTGGATTGATGCGCATTTGCTTGGTAAACAAGTCATAAGCCATCGGAGCTGCGCCCATGACAACACCTGGGTGACCAGATTTTGATTTTTCAATGGCATCAATTCCTAAAAAACGAATGGCATTGACAGATAAATTTGACATTGAACTCTCCTTTTTATATAAGCACTTATCTTTAACAAAGATACGCTATTAATCATTTGGAAAACGATAACATTCCATCCTCTATTATATGAAAATTATCCGCATATCGCAATGTATACGGATAATTCCCACTTAATTTTTTATAGTAAAGCTTTAAATTGAATGTTTGAATCATGCTCAAAGCAATCATCAAAGCCACGTGGGTGATGATATTCAATCCTGTCTTTGTCTTGCGGATAGGTATATTTACCACCGACTTCCCAGATGAATGGATGGAATTGATATTGGAGGCGCTCTTTACGCATCTTCCACAAGGCTAAAATCTCGTCCGTTGAAGCCATGAAGTTAGACCAAATATCATAATGAACTGGAATAATAACTTTGGCACGAAGGTTTTCAGCCATACGAAGCAAATCAATCGAAGTCATCTTATCTTGAATACCGATTGGGTTATCACCATAGTTATTAATAGCCACATCAATCTTGAAATCTTTTCCGTGTTTGGCAAAATAATTTGAGAAGTGCGAATCTGCACCATGATAAATTGTACCACCTGGCGTTTCAAAAATATAATTGACTGCTTTACGCGCCATTTCTTCATCTGTTACAGGCAGACCTTTCAGTTCACCATCTTGGGCATCAGCACCATCAACTGGAAGTGTTACCAAGCAAGTTCGGTCGAAAGATTCCACAGCTGATACTTTAATATCTTTAAACTCAAAACTTTCGCCGGGTTTAATCACGATGATACGTTCTTCTGGGACACCCCATTTTTTCCAGATTTCGCCACATTCATAAGGTCCGACAAATTTAACATGATTCAATTTCGGATTGTTGACAATCGCTGCTGCAGTATTGATATCAATATGGTCACTGTGAAAATGCGATACCAGATAATAGTCCAACTCATTAATCATAAATGGATCAATCACCATTGGCTGCACGCGCAAGTTTGGCTGCAATTTACGTACGCCTGCCATATTTGCCATCTGGTGACCACGCACCATGTCTTTGACCTTTTTAGTTGATTTTCCGCGGTTAGACCAAAGATCCATGACCACATTAGCTCCACCTGGTGTCTTAATCCAAACACCACAATTCCCTAACCACCACATAGCAAAGTTACCTTCAGGCACTACTTCTGCTTCAATTTCTTCGTTAAGCCAAGTGCCCCATTCTGGGAAAGTACTTAAAATCCAAGATTCCCGAGTAATTTCGTTTACGTTTGGCATGATCATTCCTCCTCAAGATAATATTATATTTCTATCTTTAGTATAAGCTGCTCTAAGAGAGAAAAAAAGACCAAATAAAACACAAGGCTGTGTTCAAGATTGGACTATTTTTAGTACCTAAAAAAGCCGGGAATTCTATCCCTAGCTAGTCATCCATTCTTTCATTCTTCCGTTGAAGTTGATAATAATTCTTCGTTTACAAGTTTTTGAATTTTATTTTTCAGCTCTTGTGTCCGAGCTGAATCTTTGATGTAAGACGCTAAAAGGTGCTCTAACTCTTGACTAAATCGTACTCCTTTAGTCGAAAGAGCTTGATCTTTGACAAAAGAAGTAATATTTAATACATCTTCATAATCCAAAATAGGCTGAACTTGTATCGTTGGCAGAGTGGTTTCCAAGCCGTCATTTGTCGTAATTAATAAATCCACATCTAAAATGTCTTCGACGCTTTTGAATTGTTCTGTCGTAAAAACAGCACTTAAATTTTCATTTGGTAAATGATACAAGCACTGTTTGAGTAGCAATTTCTGCACAGCTACTCCTTCATCACAGACTAAATAAATCCGTTTGGCATCTTGTTTTTCAGCACGATTATGTTTTAAGAATCCACCCATGTGCAAGGCAAGGTAAGCAACTTCATCATCGGTTAATGAAATAAGCCAAGCTTCCTCTAAAATCACAGAACAAGATTTAGTGACTGCAAACAAATCTGCATATTTTTCCTTGATCTGTCGTGTCAATGGATTTTTAGACAGAATGCCGTAGGTTTTACGAAATAGTAGAGCTTTGCAATGCGTCAATAAATTTCGCAACAAATCTTCTTTATTTTCAATTTCAAAGTGCGAACTAACTTCAAAACGCCATATAAACTCATCAATCGCTTCTTTTAATTGGACAAAATCTTGACTGGTTGCATGAATATCCCGATCTTTCCGGTAAGAAAGCAAAAGAACAGTTAAGAGTGAAATCTCAATATCATTTAATTTCAAGCCAAATGTCGCCCCTAAATTGTTGTTCAAATGTTTAGCTGCTTGATATTCAATCCGCTTGCGAATCAAGGTAAACTCACGCTTCAAATCTTCCTGTTCTTCCTCACTTAAAGCCATATTTCGACAGCTTAACAGAAGATATGGTAAGACTTGCAACATAAATTTGATTTCATGGCGATTGATTTTCTTACCTAAGTCTTGCTCTACATCTTGTACCCTTTGGTTAAGAAAGTCTTGTAAATCATCCGACAGAAGAATCTCATCACCAACAAAATTCCTTATCTTCTTTGTTAAAATCGTAACAAAACTATGATTTCCCTCTGCAAAAATGTGATACAAGAGAGAATGTACATATTGGATTTTATTGAGTGGATGACATTTCAAAAGATATCCTTGCGCTTTTGTGGATGTAAGGTTGACTTGATACTGCTCTGAAGCTAACTGATTGCGGATTTCGTTCAAATCATTAAGAACGGTATTTCGAGACACCTCGGTCAATTCCATCAGTTTTTCAATGGTGACACGCTTGTTTGCAACACAAATATACAGAACAGTCAACTGCATGCGCTCGGTCATGCTCATGACATAACTATAAGAATCGACTCCTTCCAGCAAGGATTGGCATAATTCTTTTTGCTGTGCAGTTAAGACAATCCCTACCCTCGGACGACTGCTAATCATTTCACCAACCTCTGCCAAAGCGTCATTGATTTTTTCCAAATGATAATAAATCTTCCTCCGCGATTGATTGGTTGCCCGTGAAATCGTCATAATCGTTTCTGGCTCTTTCAACCGAATGAGGTATCTTAGTAAGTCACAGCTTGTCTGGTCCAATAGTATCATCATTTACTCCTTGAAAGGGACTGTAAATTATTATAACATCTTTTCACACATCTTCCTACGCAATTGAAACACCTCGTTATTATTTGGCTATCTTGAGTTTTTACGGAGACAAAATGAGAAAAGGAAGGCGTGGAACTGACCAGCATGACACTTTGCAATCATGGTGATCGTTCCACTCCTTAAGATATTTCTTATCATTGTTCTTACTTTTTCTGTCCGTAGTAAGCATTCTTGCCATGTTTCCGCAGGTAATGTTTATCTTTGAGCTCTTGCGGTACTTCTGCAACAGTTGGATTGATAGCTTCCGTATAGCGTGCCATGCGAGCAGCTTCTTCAAGTACAACTGCATTATAAACAGCAGACTTTTCATCCTTCCCCCAAGCAAATGGTCCGTGATTGCGGACGGTTACACCTGCTACTGCGAGTGGATCTAAGCCACGCTTGGCAAATTCTTCAACAATGACTTTACCAGTTTCTTTTTCATACTCGCCATTGATTTCTTCAGTTGTCAAAGCACGAGCGCAAGGAATAGCACCGTAGAAAGTGTCAGCATGCGTCGTGCCATAACAAGGAATATCACGTCCTGCTTGAGCCCAAGCCACACCTTCTGTCGAGTGCGTATGGACAATACCGCCAACCTCTAGGAATGCTTTATACAACTCAACATGCGTCGGCAAATCTGATGACGGATTGAGATCACCTTCGACAATATTGCCATCCAAATCTGTCACAACCATATTTTCTGGAGATAGATTTTCATACGCCACACCAGAAGGTTTGATGGCAATCAAACCTTTCTCGCGGTCAATCGCCGAAACATTTCCCCAAGTAAACTTCACTAATCCGTGCTCTGGAAGCTCCATATTGGCTTTATAGACACGTTCTCGTAATTCTGGTACTAACATTCTCATAACCCTGCTTTCTCAATGAGTGGATAAAGGAAATCCTGCGCTTCTTTGATAGCTGCTTTGGTTTCTTCCACCGTTTCACAATTTTCAGACCACATTTCAATCAAAAACGGTCCTTGGTAGTTGGTTTTTTTCAAAACGGCAAACATTTCTTCCCAGTTGACACAACCTTTGCCAAAAGGTACATCTCGAAATTGCCCTTTAGAATGCTCCGTCACGGCATAGGTATCTTTTAAGTGCAGCGCAGCAATTGCCTGATGACCAAGGTAAAATTCACTCCAGAGGTCATTATGCCAAGCAGAAACATTACCTGTATCTGGATAGACAAAGAGATAAGGCGAATTGATTTCTTTCGCCACAGCCAGATATTTTTCAATGCTGTTGATAAATGGGTCATCCATAATTTCAATCGCCAGCATGACCTGCGCCTGCTCAGCCCAATCACATGCTCGTCGCAGATTTTTTAAGAAACGAACGCGTGTTTCAGGTGATTTTTCTTCATAATAAACATCATAGCCGGCTAATTGAATGACCCGCACGCCTAAATCCTGTGCTAATTCGATACATTGTTTCATCGTTTCAAGCGATTTGGCTTCTAGTTCAGGATTGTTTGAGCCTAATGGATAACGCCGATGACCGCTAAAGCATATGCTGGGAATCCGCACACCGGTATCATAGATGGCTTTGACAAGCTCTAGACGTTCTTTTTTGGACCAAGTGAGACGTGCCAGCCGAGCATCTGACTCATCAACCGACATTTCCACAAAATCAAAGCCCATTTCTTTGGCAAATTCTAACCGTTCTTGCCAAGAAAAATGCTTAGGTGTCGCCTTTTCATAAATTCCAATCGGACGTGCCATAGCTTACCCCCAGATTCGCTTGATTTCGTCTTTGAAAGCACGCGCTGCTGCTGCTGGGTTTTCAGCTTCTGTTATTCCGCGTCCAGCAATAAAGGTAAAGACATCCACTCCTTCAAAGAGTTTGAGTGTATCCACATTCAAACCACCTGTCACAGACACACGGAAACCCATTTCAATCAATTTCTTAACTTTATTGAGATCTTTTTCACCCCAAGTTTCGCCTGCAAGAAGGGCATCGCGTGATTGGTGATAAATGGCTTGCGAGATACCAGCATCCAACCAAGTCTGAGCTTGCTCATAAGTCCAATCACCGTAGAGCTCAATCTGAATTTCACCGCGTTCACCGCGTTCTTCTTGTATAGCTTTCAGGGCTGCTTTCATGGTTGGAATCGTCGCACAACAAATGCAAGTCATCCAATCCGCACCGCGTACGGCATTATTTTTAGCAACTGTCCCACCAGCGTCAGCACATTTAGTGTCAGCTACGATGATTTTATCAGGAAATAAACTACGCAGCACTTCTACCAACTCACTGCCGACTTGCAAGAGGCAAACTGTTCCTGCTTCAATAACATCTACTTCATGACCTACCGAGACAGCTGCTTTAATAGCTCCTTGCAAATCGGAATGATCCAGTGCAACTTGTAAATTTGGAATATGTTTTGACATCATTTTCTCACTTTCTATTTTCTAATATATTGAAACACAACCATTTACTAACTATCTAAATCCAATCCTTCTAAATAAGGACTATTTTTTGACTCATCAATCAAAGCTAGAACTTCTGCTTCTGTTTGACAAGCTAACAAACGATCAATAGAATTTTCCAATTCAAAAAGAGCAATGATTTGTGGAATTGCAACACTCGTATGAATTTTTGAACTCGTTGCTGCAAGAGCTAACAAAACACTCACGCCTTTTCCGTCCGAGAAAGTTACAGGCTCCTTCAACGTCACCAAAGAGAAAGCATCTCTTTGAACACCAGCTTCTGGTCGTGCATGCGGCATAGCCATACCGGGCATCAAAATATAGTAAGGACCATATCCTTCTGTGGATTCGATGATAGCATCATAATATTCAGGCTTAACAGCTCCACTTTCAATCAAAGGGTCAACAGCAAGTTTGACCGCTTCTTGCCAAGTTGAAGCAGAAAGACCTAAACGAATGGAGTTGTTTTCAATCAATGCTTGCTTTAGGTTCATCATGTTTCCTTTCATCAGTTATAAGAATAAGAAAAAGTCCTTTTCTAAAGAAACTACCGCTTCCTATCCGTTCTAACATTTTCGTCCAAGTTCTATTCTTGTTAAGTGAATGAGGCTAGAGCGTTTGCTCTAAGCCCCTCATCCTTTCCTATTGTATCAATCTTATGACAAGGTCAGTCGTCCTCATCACTCTAGTACCTGAGACAATTTTTCAGTAATTTCTTTGTCATCCATCAGATTATCCAGACCAATCAATTTACCATTTGTCCGTCCATCCAATTCATGAATCAAATGAAGAGAAGCAATGACAATATCATAACCAGAAGCAAGGCTTTTTGCTTCTCCAACACTGCAAGAATTGACGGTAAAATCTGTTTGTCCTAATTTTCGCAGAGCATTTTCTACTTTCATCTTAATCACCATAGATGAGCCCATGCCATTTCCGCACGCTGTTAATACCTTAACCATATTATTTTCCTCCAATATTTAAATCTATTTTTATTCTTCTGTTTGAACATCACCACGATAGTAGGCTTCCTTGTCTTTTGCTTTGGCAAATTGTAGTTGTGGAATAATCAGCAAGAATACACAAACAAGAATGTAACCTACAATGCCAAGATATTTGAAAAGATAGCCAAATCCAAGCCATGGGAATTCAAAGTCAATATTTCCATGGTAACCGCCGTAAGAAGCAAGACCGAGAAGCGCTACACAGAGAGCACCGAGTGCCACTTGCAGCACACCTGAGATAAAGGACAGGATAACCGCTGCTTTCCAGCCACCACGTTTATCCGCATAAACTGCAATCGCTGCATTGTCAAAGAATACTGGAACGAAACCGGTGATAATGAGAATTGGATTCTTAAAGACAATCAAGAGCATAATGGTAATCAATTGTCCAATCAAACCGAAAGCAAATCCTGAAAGCACCGCATTTGGTGAACCAAAACCGTAAGAAGCTGCAACGTCCACAGCTGGGAATGAACCAGGAAGCAATTTGTTAGAGATACCTTGGAAGGCATTGGTCAATTCTGCTACGAACATCCGTACACCTTGCATCAAGACAAAGAGATAAACGGAGAAAGTGAAGGCTGTTTGAATGATATACATGTAAAAGTCTTGCTTAGCAGAATTGTAAACTGTACCTGATGTGATAACTTTTGCATTTGACATGATATCTGGACCCAAGATTAAGAGAATGGCTCCAAAGAAAACCAACATCAATGTCGCCGAAGCAACCACTGTATCATGGAAAATAGACAAGAATTTTGGCAACTTCAAATTGTCAAGATTTTCTTCTTTCTTGCCAAATTTGCTTGCAACTTTATCCACAAACCAAATCGCAAACTGTTGTTGGTGACCAATCGCAAAACCACCGCCACCAGTTAAACGTTGTGTTGCTTCTACTGTCATATTAGAGCTGACTGCCCAGTAAAGTCCACAGATGACACCGATTGCCAGCACGCCCCAGCTATTACGCAATTGAGGAACAAGGAGAAGAACCATCAATGAAACGGTCGCTGCTTGTTGAACCATGATATGACCTGTAATGAACAGCGTCCGTACTTTCGTAATTTTCCGAAGAGCAACGAGCAGGATGTTGACACCAAAACCAATCAAGAGTGCTGTTGTTGCTGCTCCGACAAAGTTTGGAAATTCTTCTGCAATCTTTGTATTTGCCGCTGTCAATCCAAAGTAAGGGTCAATTACCGCTGCACCAATCTTAAACTTAAAGTTCAGAGCCGCTAAAATCGGACGGAAAGTTGTTACCAAACCTCCAGCCCCAACGTTCAACAGCATATAACCAACTGTCGCTTTGATGAAACCAGCATAGACATCATGCGCTGGTTTTTTCAATAACGCATAGCCAATGAGAACCAAAAGACCTACAAAGAAGGCTGGATTCTGCAAAATATTTTGCGAGAACCAGTTCAGAATGTTTAAAATGATGTTCATTTTAACTCTCCTTTTTTCTATTTTATTTGTTCTTTCTAAGTCTATTATAAAAGATGTAAGCGGTAACAAAAAGACCAAGAATTACACAAGCAACTGTTCACTCTTGGACCTGAAAATTAAGCACACTTAAAAAACGCCGGAAATCCGCTCCGGCGTTACTCTTCTGTTTATTTTTTAGTTTGATGCTCTTTCGCTTCTTCGATAACTAATTCATCATCTTTCAAATCTGCAAGAAGATGTTTCGCATCTAAATGATCCAAATGGAAGTCGGTTACTTTATCACGAATTTGTTGCTCAATCACACGACGAAGCGGACGAACACCCATGACTTCATCATACCCCTCTTCTGCTAGATAATGTTTGGCTGCATCTGTTACTGTTAACGTGATGTCTTTCTTAGCAAGCGTTTGGTTGACTTCAGCCAGCATCAATTCAACAATTTCAGCTAAATCTTCTTTACCAAGATGAGAGAATTCAATGACTGCATTGAAACGGTTCAAGAATTCTGGACGGAAGTATGGTTTCAACCGATCCATAATTTTCATATCCTTTTCTTCATCGCCCGTAAAGCTTTCATAGCCAAATCCTGCGTTAGAAGTAGCGATAATAACTGTATTCTTAAAGTTGACAGTGTTTCCTTGACCGTCTGTCAAACGTCCATCGTCCAAGACTTGCAATAACAGCGTGATGACTTGCGGATCAGCTTTTTCGATTTCGTCCAGCAAAATGATCGAGTATGGATTGCGACGAACACGTTCTGTCAACGTATTGCTATTGTCATCATATCCCACATAACCAGCTGTTGTACCAATCAGCTTCGACACGGCTGTACGGTCAGAGTATTCAGACATATCCAAACGAATAATCGCATCTTTTGTACCAAACATATCAAGCGCTAATTGCTTAGCCAGCTCTGTTTTTCCGACCCCAGTTGGTCCGACAAAAAGGAAGCTACCAATTGGACGGTTTCCTTCATCAAAGCCTGCACGATTCCGACGAATAGCACGCGCCACCGCTTCAACTGCTTCATTTTGTCCAATGACTTTTGTTTTCAAGCGCGCATTCATCTCTTTCAAGCGCTCAATATCGCTGCTGCCCATTTGAGAAACAGGAATACCCGTCATGCGTTCTACAGACTCTGCCACATCATTGACAGTCGCTGTCACTTTCATATCTTCCGTATGATTTTCAATTTTCTTTTCCAGCTCTTCAATGCGCATCTTGGCATTCAAAGCCGTTTCAAAATCTTCTTTTTCAACAGCAGCTTCTTGTTTGGCCTTTTGCTCTGCGATTTCACGTTCTACTGCATGCACATCTGTAACGGGGTGTTGAGCTGCTAAGTGAGCCGCTGTCACATCCACTAGGTCAATTGCTTTATCTGGCAAACTGCGTTGCGGAATATATTGAATCGAATAATCCACAGCCGCTTTTAACACTTCATCTGGCAAGATAACATTGTGGTGTTTTTCGTACAAATCACGAATTCCTTGCAAAATCTTATAAGTATCCTCTGCAGACGGAGCATTTACTTTTACTTCATTGAAACGGCGAGCCAAAGCCGCATTTTTCAAAATGGTATTGCGGTATTCATCTTGCGTCGTCGCACCAATCACAGTTAAATCCCCACGAGAAAGAGCTGGTTTCAAAATGTCTGCCAAACCTTTAGAGCCGCTGTCTCCACCTGTGCTTCCAGCACCAAGGATTTGATGAATTTCATCAAAGAAGAGAATGACATTGCCGGCTTCTTTCACTTCAGACACCAAATTTTGAATATTTTCTTCAAAGCTACCGCGATATTGCGTACCTGCTTCTAATCCAGAAATATCTACAGAAATAATTTCCTTATTTTTAATAGCAGCAGGGACATCGCCGTTGACAATCGCTTGTGCCAAACCTTCGACAACTGCGGTCTTACCAACCCCAGCATCTCCGACTAGCACTGGATTATTCTTCGTCCGACGAGACAGAATTTCAGCTGTTTCTTGAATTTCCTTATTGCGCCCAATAACGGGATCTAACATATCTTGCCGCGCTTCTTCTGTCAAATTGCGACCCAATTTTGCTAAAATGCCATCTTGTTTTGGAGTGCCTGTTTGCGTTTGCATTTGCGGATTTTGACCTTCTACTGCTTGTTTCGGCAGTTTTCCCGTTGCACGATATTGTGCAAATTCTTCTGGTGTTACTTCACGTCCATTGATGAGATAACGTCGATTTTCACTATTAAAACCGCCCATTCTTCCCATCAATTGGTTGAAAAGATCATCCATGTTATCAAAGTTGTTGTAGTTGTTATTCATATCTGCACCTCGCTTATGTTTTACATAATTTTTGAAACTGCTTAAAATATAAGACAAAGTGAGCAACTCTATCTTTTGGATTTATATTTATCAAAGGCAGTTTAATAGTTTACATAATTTTTATTGTCTCCCAAAATAGAGATGAAATTCTTTTAGCAAAATACCTCTAGAAATTCATCTTGTTTTGGCGAGTGTAACGGATTTTGTCTCTTTCCGTTTACAATTGTAATTATACAGTGTTCCAAACAAAAAGTCAATAGATTTTTGTAAAAAATTACATAATTTTTGATATTTTGAACTATAATCTTAACAATAGTTTTTCTAATTTCATTTTCCTCAATTTCACCAAAATTAACTTTTTCACTTTATGTCAATGCTACAAAAAATCACCAAGTACTTTACTCGATGATTCTTCTTTTTATTCTACTGTAACAGATTTAGCAAGGTTTCGTGGTTTATCTACATCTAAACCGCGATGCAAAGTTGCAAAATAAGCAATCAACTGTGTCGGCACGACCATAGAAATTGGTGACAGATATGGATGAACAGACATTAAAACAATATCGTCCCCTTCTTTTGCTACATTTTCTTCTACAACGGTCAAAACATTTGCACCACGCGCCACAACTTCTGATACATTGCCGCGAGTATGACTGGCCAATTGCTCATCGGAAGAAATCAAGGTTATTACTGGCGTACCGTCTTCAATCAAAGAAATCGTTCCATGTTTTAACTCTCCAGCAGCAAATCCTTCACACTGGATATAGGAAATTTCTTTTAATTTTAGGCTGGCTTCCATAGCAACATAATAGTCTTGTCCTCGACCGATATAGAAAGCATTGCGTGTTGTTGCGAGTAACTCATGTACTTTTTCGTCAATACTGTCTTTTTCAGATAGCGTAGCCTCAATGGCTTGCGCCACAATGGATAATTCATGCACTAAATCAAACTGTTTTGCTTTTTCATTGGCATTGGCATCTCCAACTGCTTTTGCTAGAAAAGCCAAAGTCGCAATCTGTGCTGTATAAGCCTTGGTAGAAGCTACGGCAATCTCTGGTCCTGCATGAAGTAACATCGTGTGAGTCGCTTCACGAGACAAAGTGGAACCTGGAACATTGGTTACAGTCAAGCTCGGAATCCCCATTGCATTGGCTTTAACCAAAACCTGACGGCTATCGGCCGTCTCACCAGATTGGCTAATCAGGATAAACATTGGTTTCTTGCTCAGTAATGGCCATCTGTAGCCCCATTCTGAAGAAATCCCTAATTCCACAGGTGTATCTGTCAATTCTTCCAGCATCCGCTTGGTTGCAAATCCAGCATGATAAGAAGTTCCAGCCGCTAAAATATACAACCGATCAGCCTCTTGAACAGCGTTTATAATAGCTGGATCGACAACTACTTGATCATTATCATCTGTATATGCCTGAATCAGCTTACGCATCACGGTCGGTTGCTCATCAATTTCTTTGAGCATATAGTAAGGATAAGTGCCTTTGCCAATATCTGATAAATCAAGTTCCGCAGTATAACTATCGCGCTCAATTGGATTCCCGTCATAGTTCTGCACTTCTACGCTGTCAGCGGTCACAATTACCAGTTCTTTATCATGAATTTCCATGTATTCGCTGGTTTCACGAATCATCGCCATAGCATCCGAACAGACCATATTGTAGCCTTCTCCCAGGCCAATTAAGAGCGGTGATTTATTTTTCGCCACATAGATCACGTCTGCATCCTCTGCATCCATTAAAGCAAAAGCATAGGAACCTTCAATGATGTGGAGCGCTTTTTTAAAAGCATCTAGTACTGAGAGTCCGTCCTCTTCAACAAATTTTCCAATCAAGTGAACCGCAATTTCTGTATCTGTCTGACCCTTCAAATCATGTTCAGCAAGATATGTATTCTTAATATCTAGGTAATTTTCGATAACACCATTATGCACTAAAACAAAGCGTCCAGTTTGAGACGTATGCGGATGCGCATTGCTTTCACTTGGTTTTCCGTGTGTTGCCCAACGTGTATGCCCAATACCAGCCGTTCCAGCTACATCAATCCCGATTTTTGAACGAAGGTCGGCAATACGACCAACCGATTTGACTAAGCTAGATGTTTTCCCATTTGTCACAAAAATTCCCGCTGAATCATATCCCCGGTATTCTAATTTTTCTAGACCCTGCATTAAAATATCTGTTGCATTCCGATTTCCAACAACTCCGACAATTCCACACATACTATTCTTTCTAGCAAACGACTTTCAGAAGTCTGCCATCTCCTTCTTTGATTTTTTAAATTGGTATAGTCTAATAATAGCTATACAAAACAAGCTAAGTCAGTATATAATTTTATTGTGAATTTGTCAACAATAAAATTGGTATAGTTCAAAAAAGAAAGGCGGTGCAACCAAGAGACTTCAAGCAAATTTAGTTGTCTTCTATAAACAAAAAAGTAATCTGCTCTAAACGTTTTCTTTACAACATCAAAGTATACTTTGGGCATAGTCTATTGAACATTCAATCTATGATCTAAATAATCCGCTACTTCATAACTAGAAACAAAAAGACTGGATAAAACCAGCCTTTTCTTCCATATGATTGCTCTAGGTTCAATCTTTTAACATTTCATTTTTGATTTTTAAATCGTTCAACATCACGAGCAATAACCAATTCTTCATCCGTTGGAATAACCAGCACTCGAACCTTGGAATCTGGCATTGAAATATCTCCATAATTACCAAAAACATTCTTTTCTGGGTCAAGTTCACAACCAAACCAAGAAATTCCCTCAATAACTAATCGACGAATCGTCACAGAATTCTCACCAATTCCAGCGGTAAAGATAATGGCGTCTGCTCCGTTTAAAACAGCCAGATACTGACCAATATATTTTTGAATACGATCAACAAAGATGTCATTCGCCAACTGTGCTTTGGCATCACCAGCGCGCATAGCGGCATGAATATCACGCATGTCGCTGGATTTCTCAGATACCCCTAAGAGACCTGACTCACGATTTAAAATACGATTAATATCTTCCGGCGTATTCAAATCTTCTGTATGCTCCATCAGATAAGGAATAATCGCTGGATCAATATCCCCTGTGCGAGTTCCCATCATCACGCCACCTAGCGGAGTAAAGCCCATTGAAGTGTCAACAGATTGACCACCTTTGACTGCTGTAATAGAAGCACCATTCCCAATATGGCAAGTAATTAGTTTCAGATCTTCAAGCGGTTTGCCAAGCACTTTAGCGGCTTCCTTGGCAACATACTGATGACTTGTTCCATGCGCACCATATTTACGCACTTTGTTTTCAGTATAATATTTAGTTGGCAATGGATAACGGTAAGCTTTTTCAGGCATTGTTGTATGAAATGACGTATCAAACACAACGACACTTGTAATGTCTGGCAACAATTCTTTAAATGCACGAATTCCTGCTGCATTTGCTTTGTTATGAAGTGGTGCAAGAAGCGCTAATTCTTCTACTTTTTGAATCACTTCTTCGCTATCCACAAGTGCAGATTCTTTAAAATATTCACCACCTGCAACGACACGATGACCGACACCTGTGATTTCATCATAGGCTTTAATAATACCAAAGCGCATTAGATCATCTAACAAAATTTTAACAGCTTGTGTGTGGTCATCAATATCTAAAATTTGTTTCTCCGCACGACCATCAAATTTGACCGTTGAAATGGAATCTTTGAGACCAATTCGCTCAATTAACCCCTTAGCGATGACCTTTTCAGCTGGCATTTCGTATAATTGCCATTTTAGACTAGAACTTCCGGCATTGATTGAAATTGTTTTTGACATAAATTACCTCTTTTAAGCGTTTTCATTTATTATATCAAAAACTTGTTTAAATTTCACTTTCTTGGCTCCAATTTTGAAACTTTTCGCTAAATGTCAATAAATCCGCTTGATTCTGCAAATCAGATAAAGCATAAACAAATGGTTGGACAGCTTGTTCATCTTGCTTTTTCAGTACAAAAATTGTTTTAGCGTATGCTGCATTTCCAAAAAGAGACTCTGGTAACGCAATCATTGCAACTATTTGTGCATGCTTCTGCAACCAATTTTTTAATAAATCACTTTGTGTGCTAGTCAGTAAATCATTTGGTGCAAGGAAAATAGCATAACCATCCGATTTGAGATACTTGAGCGATTGTTCCATTAACAAATGATGAGCATAAGTATGCTCCTGTCTACTAGCCACTTCATAGCGCGTCGCAATGTTATCATCAGGATAAAAGCCAACTGGTAAATCACTGATAATCACATCGCTTTCTTTCAATACTTGCGGGCGCACCGCATCACCTTGCACAAAACTAACTTTTGCATCCATCACATCTGCGATACTGGCTGATATATCAATTAGCAGATCGTCCAATTCCAGTCCTAGATAATCCACGTTTTTATTTGTATTATTAAGAATGGTTTCTGCCAAATTTCCCATTCCACTACCAATTTCCAACACATCAATATGTTCTTTATTACTCAATTGGTCAATGAGAAATGTTAGGATAAACCCGATAAAATCTGGAGTAAATTGGTGATTAGCTTGCAAAGGCTCTGTTTGAGCCGCTTTCATCAGCAAAAATTGGTATGCTCGTCGCCATTCTTCTTTATCTAATTTCAAAGATTTAAGTGTTTCATTATTTTTTTTGACAATAGCTAGCTCTGTATTTCCATCCAGATAAACCCCATTTTGCTCGACCAAAGCATCATAAAAATTCGTCAAAAGAGTATTTTGGAGCTCCTGGACATTCTCTAACAAAAGCGAATAAGCCTGTTCTATTTTTTCAAAATTCATAGTATCCTCCGCTCCCTATCATACCAAAATTTATCTCTTTTTGCGAGCGAGTCCTCAGTTGCTCACATCTAGTTCTATTCTCACTTATTCGTCTAAATTGTCATTGGTTTGATTGGAATGCATAAGTGGGAAGCGAAATTGATAACGGCGACCAGTGTTCATTGTTACTGTCAGGATGAACTCTTTCTCATCTTTCTGATCTTGCACATACCCCTGTTCAAAATTCCTTTGTTTAGGATTTTCATTTGCTACAGCTGCCATTGCATAAGCCTGTATTCGCTCTCGGTTTAGGGTGAAATTCCTGTGATTTGCAGTTTGCCGATGAAGGTAAAATTGCAAAAGTAAGCTAAAGACAGCTGTTATAAAAAGGGCATAGAGCATAATACCTGCTTTAACTCTTTGTTTCCACACGATAGACGAACTCCCTTTCCAATCCTCGCTTAAATGTCATTCTGATATGAATCAGCTCATTTTTCTGTGAGATTTCTGCTTTTTTCATATTATAAATCATAGGCTGATAGCCTTTCCCATTTGCATTGGTTTTTCTGAAATCTTGTCCACTTGACTTTCCAAATGCAATCGTCTTACCGTCCTGCTTCATGTATAAACGATTATTCTCCACTTTTTCAAATGAAGAACGAATCAATTCCGCTTCTAATTGATGGGCAAACAAAAGCCATTCTCGTTGTTCACTGTGTTGTCGAGCTCGGACCTCCGAAGCCAGAAGACGCGTCATCGATTGAAATAATAGCACACTCCCGCTGATTACAAAGAGGGCAACCAGAGCCTCTAAAAGTGTAAAAGCTTTCACTTTATTTGCCTTGAACACCGACAATCAGCTCCTTCCCATGATAAATCTGGATGCCTTGTTGACTTTTTTCAACACGAACTTCAATACCGTTTATTGTTAAATGGCTTTGCTTTGTTTGTAATGCCATATTAGCCACTCTTAGAACTTCTTCTTTTTTTAGTAAATCATTTTCTGTCTGTCGAGACTGATGGATCTGCCCCAATAACAAGGTCACAATAAACGCAAAAACAGCCAATGCCAATAAAGCTTCTAATAAAATCGTTCCTCTAACGCATTGTTTTCTTAAATTTTCCATTTCCTAGATATAATTGATACGTAATTGTTTGCTTATTTGTCTGAAAGACAACCTTTCCGAGCGATGAATTGCCGCCTGCCCTGTCAAAATGAAGTGTCAGGCCTTCCGGAGCCTGAATCGAGCGAGGAACTGCCAAATGGCTGTAACCATTGGAAATCCTCTCGCGAGAAAAATTCATGTCCAACTGACTTTGAGCTGCACTACTCAACTTCTGACTTTCCCGATAAAAATGCTCAAACTCTAGAAAGAAAATTTGCTGTTCTACTTGCTCAAACGATGAACGTACTGAACCTGATACAGCAAGCAATAAGAGACTCGTCATAAATAAGGTCAGCAAACTTTCCAAAAGCGTAAAACCTTTAATCTGCAACTGTACGAGCTTCTTTTGTATGTTTTGCATAATAAGCCTTGTATGATGCTGCTTGCTTGTCTGTAATAGTTCCTTCACTGACTAATTTTGAAAGCGTCGCTTTTTCATTAGTATGATTCACTTCAAAAAGCTCTGCCTGACTTTCGATAACCTTCACAACAGCTGCATTTCCTTTTTCCGTTACAGCTTCTTTTTGTTTGGTCAAATTCGGAACAAACAAAAGCATCAAAACACTGATGATTAGAAGCACCACTAACATTTCCACCAAAGTGAAAGCTTTTACCTTTATATTTTTAATTTTTTTCATAATTGAACCTCCATATTTTGATAAATTGGCAGCAACATGGCTGCATACAATAAAACAATAACCAGTGCCACAAAAACAAAGACAAGCGGCTGCACTAAGTTCATAGCTTGATTGATCCGACTAAAAAACTTCTCCCACGTTTTTTGAGCATAAACTTCTAATTCACACCCTAATTTGGATTTCACTTCACCGTATTCAATTATCAAACCCAATTCCTTTTTAAAAAACGGGTAGTGTTTAACCACTTGGGAAAATTCCTGACCATTTTGCAGCGCAACTTCTAAGTCTTTTCCAATTTCTTGAAACATAGCAGAGCGTTGCCCTTGCATCATCTGAAAAATCTGACTGAGTTCTAAACCTTGACCAATCATATTTCCCCATTCGCGCGCATAATAAGCTGTCAAATACGCTTGAATAAAAGTTCCACAAAAAGGAAGTCGAGCCAAGAAGCTAAACACTACTATTTTTGAGCTTTTTCTAAACCAATAAAAACCTATCGCTAACAAAACAAGGACTACTCCTAATGAACCCAGAAAAATTTGCGGCAACTGACTAATCAGCTGCGTTGCACTATTTTGGCGTTCTAACTGCGGAAGTAAATAATTTCGCAGCCCTAACATAATGAATACTAAAAAAATAAGTAAAATGAATGGATAAGTAGCTACTTCAATTAACTTTTTCTTGACTTTTGAGACATTTTCCAAGTATTCCTCAATCTTATTCAGGCTGAGTGAGAGATTCCCATGTAGCTCTGCCAGTGAAAGCTGGGTGACAACATTATCTGAAAATCCTAAACTAGCCATAATTTCTGAAAAAGGTTTTCCTGTTGCTAAACCCTCTTTCATCTTTTCCACATAGGTTTTTTCTAGCAGGGCACTCCGCTTCAAAAAATCAATCATTTCTGCTAAATGAAAGCCGCTAGAAAAAAGATTATTCAGCAACTCTACGACTTTTTTCTGCCTACCTATGGATAATTTTTTCCGTTTCTGCCTGCTCAAAAGTGATATGTCCTGCTGCATAAAGCTGATCAATCTGCTTATTCCAGTCACTTGGCTCATGCTCTTGATACCTTTCACTGACAAAATCCACTATTCCTCCTTTCGCAATTAACCGTTGGTAGCAAATTCCTTGCAAAACAATTTTCAGCTCTGCTTCTGTCACTCCCAACTCCAGCAACCGTTCATAGACACCTCGTACGCTTTTAGCATGAATAGTTGAAAAAACAGTCACTCCCGTTAAGCTAGCTCGAACAACTGCCCGTGCTGTCTCCGCATCACGAATCTCTCCGATAATCAATAAATCCGGTCGATGCCGAAGAGAAAGTTTAATCAAACTTTCATAAGTTAAACCAATCGCTTCGTTCAGCTGCAGCTGTAACATCCCTGCTTGTTTGATTTCAACCGGATCTTCAATTGACATGATTTGCTGATCGGCAAAACGCTCTTGAGCCAACTGGTGCATGAGAGTAGTTTTACCACTTCCTACCGGTCCTGAAAAAAGGTAAAGCCCTCGCTGTTTGAAACGTTCTTTCAACTCCGGAATTTGAGCAAACCAAAACTTCAGCTCTGCTTCTTCATCATGCAATAGACGAATCACCAGGCTTTCATATCCACGGTAATCCCCCACTGTTGATAACCGTAGCGACGTTTTCTTGTCACTATATTGATAATCGCAAGAGCCCAGCTGACTGCGACGTTTTTCTCCCACATTCATCCCAGCAGTAAACTTGAAATGACTGATTACAGCAGCTAGCTCTTCAAATTCATAATTGCGTATAAAACGGCGTTCATCTCCAATTCGCATATACAACTCGTAAACATTTTCCTTCGGAACAAAATAAATGTCCTGTGCTCGTTCTTCCTTAGCCTGACAAATAATAGCCTGTGCAATGTTTTGAACCATATCTCCTCCTCACTTTATATTATTCGCAGAAGAAAATAAAAAAATGATGAAAAATCACCATTTTGTAAATTATTTAAACGTTAGAGAGCAAGCACGATGTTCCTCTTCACTATTTTGTTTATTATAGCCCGGTCTCCATTTCTCTTTAGGAATGACACCATCATTTTCCAATAAAGCGAGAGAATGGTATTGCTGGACAGAATCACTACATTCTTCACACCAGCGCAAATCTTCTGCATCCCAAAAAATGGACATTAAATCACTTCGACTTTTATAGAAAGGAAAAGCAGCTACCAACTTCAGCCATTGGCGCTTATAATACTTTAAAGCAGTATAATAGTTATCAAAATGCTGTACTGATACGATATTAGCTTCCCAGTCATCAAAAAACCACCAAGGCTCATCTTTGCCATACATTTCAATCACACAATACACCTGCTTCACCTCCCTTTGTTCTGTTTATTATATCGGAAATGCTAAATTTTTTAAACAGATATGCTCCATTATACAAGTTTTTCGCCATTTGCTCAAAAATGTAGAAAAAGTGGCATTATTTTGATTAGTACTTTTTCATTCATCAAATAAGAAAACGAGACTCTTCTTAAGCCTCATTTCCAATTTATTAATACAAATCAAGGTAGTTATCTACTTCCCATTGGGAAACGAAAGTGGCATAGCTTGCCCATTCGATGCGTTTTGCTTCCACAAAACTTGTATAGATATGACTACCCAAGGCAGCTTTTACAACTTCATCTTCTGTTAGTGCTTTCACCGCATTGTGGAGAGTAGATGGAAGATCCGTAATCCCTGCTTCTTTACGCTCTTCTGCTGTCATAACATAGATATTTTCTTCAATTGGAGCAGGTGCTTCAATTTTATTTTCAATCCCATGAAGTCCAACTTCAAGAAGAACCGCCATAGCGATATAAGGGTTAGCCATTGGGTCAACCGAACGCAATTCCAAACGTGTTCCCATACCGCGTGAAGCTGGCACACGAACAAGCGGAGAACGGTTCCGTCCTGCCCAAGCAATATACACAGGAGCTTCATAGCCAGGAACTAAGCGTTTGTAAGAATTTACAGTCGGGTTCATGATAGCTGTATAATTGTAAGCATGCTTAATTAGGCCACCAAGAAAATAGTAAGCTGTTTCTGATAATTGCATACCATTTGGATCTTCTGGATCAAAAAATGCATTTTGACCATCCTGATTAAAGAGCGACATGTTACAGTGCATACCTGAACCGGCAATACCAAATTTTGGTTTTGCCATGAACGTTGCATACAGACCATGCTTACGAGCAATTGTTTTAACAACCAGTTTAAACAACTGAATCTTATCACAGGCACGAAGTACTTCATCATATTTGAAGTCAATTTCATGCTGACCGATCGCTACTTCATGGTGACTGGCTTCTACTTCAAATCCCATCGTTGTGAGGACATTGACGATTTCACGACGAGTATTGTCAGCCAGATCAGTTGGCGCCAAATCAAAATAACCACCCTTATCATTTACCTCAAGAGTTGGATCGCCATTTTCATCCAATTTGAAAAGGAAAAATTCTGGCTCAGGACCAAGATTGAAAGATTTGAAACCAAGCTCTTCCATATGTCTCAAAGCACGCTTCAAATTTCCACGCGGATCCCCTTTAAAGGGAGTTCCTTCTGTTGTATAAACATCGCAAATTAGTCCTGCGACACTGCCATTTTCATCTCCCCAAGGGAAAACAGTCCATGTACCCAAGTCAGGATAAAGGTACATATCTGATTCATTGATACGCACAAAACCCTCGATAGAAGAACCATCGAACATCACTTTGTTGGACAAAACTTTATTCAGCTGTTCATCTGTCGCCGGAATTTCGACATTTTTCATCGTTCCCAAAACATCCGAAAACATCAAACGGATAAAGGTAACATTTTTTTCTTTCACTTCGCGACGAATGTCAGCTACTGTAATTGGCATGAGTATCTCCTTATGAAATTTTTAAAAATTGATGTTGGTCAATGCATACGACCAAATGGTGGAAGGGAAGAAGCAAAACGACCTTGTTGCAAAATATCGTTATGAAGGGCTCGACGAACGTCTTTCTCGCTCACTGGCTTTTTATATCTCGCTTCGCGCTCAGCATATTTCCGTTTAATAGCAGCAATATTGTAACCTTCTGAAATGTAATCTTTAATCTCCAACAAGCGATCCATATCATTTAATGAATACATGCGGCGATTTCCTTCATTTCGATCAGGCTTAATCAATTCTTGATCTTCATAATAACGAATCTGACGTGCTGTCAAATCCGTCAATTTCATAACGCTACCAATGGGAAAAACAGCCATATTGCGACGAAATTCTTTTTCCTTCATTGCAAATTCCTTTCTTATGCTCTATTATAATCTGAAAAAATTTCTATGTCAAGAACTCATGTTATATTTTCTAACATTATTCTTCGTTTTTTAATTTCAATACCTTCCGCAAGCGATCCACATCAGAATTGACCAGCATGGCAACGAAAACCCCCATGAAAGTCTCAAAGACACGTGCAAATACATACAAAACTGTCTCTCCTGTTGGAATAGATAAAGTAATAATCAGCATGGCAGAAACACCACCAATCACTCCCGCTTTGTTGTTCATAGCAACATTTGTCATAATCGTTAACATCGTACAAATAGGAACGACCAGTAAGGTCACCCAAAACTGCTCATGAAACAGGTTATTGATGAGAAAGAAGAGCAAGGCATACAAACCACCAATGCTATTCCCTAAAATACGAGAGGTTCCAAAATGGACGCTTTTATCAAAATCTTCGCGCAAACTGAAAACAGCTGTCAGAGCACCAATCTGCAATCCTTTCCAACCAAAAAGCCCAAAGACAAGAAGAACAAGAAAAACCGCGACCCCCGTTTTAAAGGTTCGCATTCCTAATTTAAATTTCGACTTATCAAACTTATACTTCTTAAAATAACCCATTCATGCATTTCCTTTTACCTTTATTCTAACATATTTTAGAGAAAAGATAATAATGATTACAAGAAATGAAAACAATTTCTTTTCATTCTAAAAGGTTGAAGCTTGTGCCACAAATCCTAACTGCAACCTTCAAGTACTGCTGTGAGCAATCAGCTACTGCAGTCATCATTTATGATTACATAAATTTGAGACTGGAAATTTTTTGTTCCAGTCTCCTTTAGAATTATTGTTCCGTAAGTGCTGCAAGAGCTGGCAGTACTTTATCTTTACCTCCACTGATTTTCTTAGCTCACTTCGTTTCGCAGAAAATCTAGCGTGTGCACTAGAAAAGAGCTGACATCCAGCTCTTTTCATCTACTTATAGCGCAATAGCTGAATGGCAGTTCACTTCGCTAAGCTCGTGACCAACCTATTCAGCCTTGCAGGGTTCAACTCTTCCAGTGGATGAGTTGAAGTTGTCCCCTAAAAATCAGAAATGAGACTCAACGAAATCATAGATCTCTGACTGACCGCCTTATTTTTCTGTAAGAGCAGCCAATCCTGGCAATACTTTACCTTCAAGAAGCTCCATGCTTGCGCCTCCGCCTGTAGAAATCCATGAGAATTTGTCTGCACGACCAAGGTTGATAGCTGCCGCTGCTGAGTCACCACCACCGATAATAGATTTCACGCCTGGTTGTTTCACGATAGCATCCATGACACCGATTGTACCAGCTTGGAAGTCAGGATTTTCAAAGACACCCATTGGACCATTCCAAACAACTGTTTTCGCACCAGTTAATTCTTGGTCAAATTTAGCGATTGATTTAGGACCGATATCAAGTCCAAGGAAGCCAGAATCTACTGCTTCACCGTCAGTATCTTTCACTTCAGTGTAGTCCGCAAAAGCATTTGCTTCTTTAGAGTCAACTGGCAAAATGAGTTTACCGTTTGCTTTTTCAAGCAGAGCTTTTGCAACCTCCAACTTATCTTCTTCTACAAGTGAGTTACCGATTTCGATACCTTGTGCTTTGTAGAAAGTATACGTCATACCACCACCGATAAGCACTTTATCAGCTTTTTCAAGAAGATTTTCGATAACACCAATCTTGTCTGATACTTTAGAACCACCAAGGATTGCTACGAATGGACGAACTGGATTTTCAACAGCTTCTTTGATATAAGCAATTTCGTTTTCAAGAAGGAAACCTGCAACTGCTTTCTCAACGTTTGCTGAGATACCTACGTTAGATGCGTGAGCACGGTGAGCTGTACCAAATGCATCATTTACAAAGATACCGTCTCCAAGGCTTGCCCAATATTTACCAAGTTCTGGATCGTTTTTAGATTCTTTCTTGCCGTCAACATCTTCAAAACGAGTGTTTTCAACCAAAAGAACTTCACCGTCTTTAAGGGCATTGATAGCTGCTTCAAGCTCTGCTCCACGAGTTACTCCTGGAAGAAAAGCAACATCTTGGCCTAATTTTTTAGCTAAATCAGCCGCAACTGGTGCAAGAGATTTTCCTTCTTTATCAGCTTCTTCTTTCACACGTCCAAGGTGAGAGAAAAGAATAGCACGTCCGCCATGTTCAAGGATATACTTGATTGTTGGAAGAGCAGCTGAGATACGGTTGTCATTTGTGATAACTCCGTCTTTAAGCGGCACATTGAAATCAACGCGAACAAGGACTTTTTTGCCTTTCAATTCAACGTCTTTAACAGTAAGTTTTGCCATGTTACAAAAACTCCTTTTTCTATTTTATACGAAACTATTATATCATATTTTCTAAAAGTTTTCTTGATATAAAGAAAGTTTTCACAAAATAATTTTGAATATGAAAAGAGCCGAGAAAACTCGACTCTTTATTATTCTACTGGAGTGGTTTCTTCCACAGGTTCTGTTACAGTTGTATCTTCGATAATTTCGACTTCATTGACAGCTTGCGGTTCAAGGTTACGGTAACGAGCCATACCTGTACCAGCTGGGATAATTTTACCAATAATAACATTTTCCTTGAGACCAAGCAAGTGGTCTTTCTTACCACGGATAGCCGCGTCTGTAAGGACACGAGTGGTTTCTTGGAAGGAAGCAGCCGACAAGAAACTGTTTGTTTCAAGAGATGCTTTAGTAATTCCCATGAGGACTGGGCGAGCAGTCGCAGGAACTCCTCCAGAGATAACCACATCACGGTTAGCATCGGTAAAGTCTGTGATATCCATGAGTGTACCCATGAGAAGATCTGTATCTCCTGGATCCATGACACGCACTTTGCGAATCATCTGGCGAACCATTACCTCAATGTGTTTGTCACCGATTTCTACCCCTTGGCTACGGTAAACTTTTTGTACTTCAGCAAGCAAGTAAGTTTCAACAGACAAGACATCACGAACAGCCAGCAAGTGCTTAGGCTGGATAGATCCTTCTGTCAGAGCAGCGCCACGAGAGATTTTATCCCCTACTGCTACTTTCATACGAGCTGTAAATGGTACTACATATTCCCCTTCACCAGTTGCACCTTTAACAAAGACTTTCTTAGTCCGAGTAGAAGCGTCTTCTTCAATTGCAGTTACTTCGCCTTTAACTTCAGTAATAACTGCTTCCCCTTTTGGATTGCGGGCTTCAAAGATTTCTTGGACACGAGGAAGACCTTGTGTGATATCGGTATTAGACGCAACACCACCCGTGTGGAAAGTACGCATTGTAAGCTGTGTACCAGGTTCACCGATAGATTGGGCAGCAATCGTTCCGACTGCCTCACCGACTTCAACCGCATCACCCGTTGCCAGGTTGATACCGTAACAACGACGGCAAACTCCATGACGTGTATTACATGTAAAGACAGAGCGAATAGTGACTTCTTCGACACCAGCGCTAACAATCTCATGCGCCATATCTTCTGTAATTAATACATCTGGACCAACGATGATTTCGCCTGTTTCAGGATGTTTAACAGATTTCTTCGTATAACGACCAATCAAGCGTTCTTCTAGTGGCTCTATCATTTCCTTACCATCAGTAATAGAGCGAATCACAAGACCGCGATCTGTACCACAGTCATCCTCACGAATGATAACGTCTTGGGCAACGTCAACTAGACGACGAGTCAAGTAACCTGAGTCAGCTGTTTTAAGGGCTGTATCAGTCATCCCTTTACGAGCACCGTGAGTAGAGAAGAACATTTCCAAAACAGACAAACCTTCACGGAAGTTAGATAGAATAGGTAATTCCATGATACGGCCATTAGGAGCAGCCATCAAACCACGCATACCAGCAAGTTGTGAGAAGTTAGAAATGTTACCACGGGCTCCAGAATCCATCATCATAACGATTGGATTCTTAGGATCTTGGTTGGCAACCAAACGTTTTTCCAATTTTTCACGAGCAGCACGCCATTCTGCAGTAACCGCGTTATAGCGCTCATCGTCTGTAATCATCCCACGACGGAATTGTTTCGTGATTTGTTCAACACGTTTATGTGACTCTTCGATAATTTCTGCCTTATCTTCAACGACTGGAATATCGGCAATCCCTACTGTCAAACCAGCAAGCGTTGAATGATGATAGCCGAGATCTTTCAGACGGTCTAGAAAAGCAGACGTTTCAGTTGTACGGAAACGTTTGAAGATCTCAGCAATGATATTCCCGAGATTTTTCTTCTTAAATGGTACGTTTAATTCAAGTTTACTGATGGCTTCTTTGACATCTTGACCAGGTTCTAAGAAGTATTTAGCTGGCACACCTTCTGCTATGTTTGAGGCAACTGGTTCTTGCAAATACGGCAATTCATCTGGCATGATGTCATTGAAAAGAATCTTACCAACTGTTGTTAAAAGAATCTTGTGTTTTTGATCTTCCGTCCATGGTTTGTTCAAACTATCAGTCGCAATCCCAACACGTGTATGTAAATGCACATAACCATTCCGAAGAGCCATTACAGCTTCGTCACGGTCTTTAAAGACCATACCTTCACCTTCACGACCAGCTTCTTCCATTGTTAGGTAATAATTCCCCAAGACCATATCTTGTGACGGTGTTACGACTGGCTTACCGTCTTTTGGATTGAGGATGTGCTCAGCAGCTAGCATAAGAATCCGTGCTTCTGCCTGAGCTTCTTCCGACAATGGTACGTGAATAGCCATTTGGTCTCCGTCAAAGTCGGCATTGTAGGCCTCACACACAAGCGGGTGCAAACGAAGAGCTTTCCCGTCAATTAAGACTGGCTCAAATGCTTGAATTCCTAATCTGTGAAGTGTCGGTGCGCGGTTAAGGAGTACCGGGTGTTCTTTAATGACGTCCTCTAAGATATCCCAAATACGTTCATCACTGCGTTCCACCAAGCGTTTAGCAGCTTTCACGTTTTGCACAATATCACGCGCTACAATTTCACGCATAACAAATGGTTTGAAAAGCTCAATTGCCATTTCGCGCGGCACACCACATTGGTACATCTTGAGGGTTGGACCTACCGCAATAACCGAACGTCCTGAGAAGTCAACCCGTTTTCCGAGCAAGTTTTGACGGAAACGACCTTGTTTTCCTTTAAGCATGTGGCTCAATGATTTGAGCGGGCGGCTACCTGGTCCAGTAATTGGACGACCACGACGACCGTTGTCAATCAACGCATCAACCGCTTCTTGCAACATCCGCTTTTCATTTTGCACGATGATTCCAGGAGCATTCAGCTCCAAAAGACGTGCCAAACGATTGTTCCGATTGATAACACGACGGTAAAGATCGTTCAAGTCAGAAGAAGCAAAGCGTCCACCGTCCAGCTGAAGCATTGGACGTAAGTCTGGCGGAATAACTGGCAAAATATTTAAGACCATCCATTCTGGTTTGTTACCAGATTTTTGGAAAGCATCTAAAACATCTAAGCGGCGTATCGCTTTGACGCGCTTTTGCCCAGTTGCAGTTTTTAATTCTTCTTTGAGGGCTGCAATTTCTTTTTCCAAATCTACTTGTTTCAAGAGATCTTGGATAGCTTCAGCACCCATTTTTGCAACAAATGATCCTGAACCGTATTCCCGCAAACGTTCACGATATTCCCGCTCCGTCATAATAGATTTGTGCTCAAGTGGCGTATCTTTTGGATCAATTACCACATAAGCTGCAAAATAAATGACTTCTTCAAGAGCACGAGGACTCATATCCAATGTCAAGCCCATGCGACTCGGAATCCCTTTAAAATACCAAATATGAGAAACAGGAGCCTTTAACTCAATATGTCCCATACGCTCACGACGCACTTTTGTACGAGTGACTTCAACACCACAACGGTCACAAATGATTCCTTTATAACGAATCCGTTTATACTTTCCACACGCACATTCCCAATCTTTCGTAGGACCAAAGATGACTTCATCAAAAAGTCCTTCACGTTCTGGCTTTAGTGTACGGTAGTTAATTGTTTCAGGTTTCTTCACTTCCCCATAAGACCAAGAGCGGACTTTACTAGGTGAAGCTAGGGTGATTTGCATACTTTGAAAACGATTTACATCAACCACTATTTCTTACCTTTCTTTATTATCTATTGAATCAGTTCTTATTCTTTTCCTTCAGCTTCAAAAGCTGCTCTCGCTTCTTGAGCTGCCTTTTCACGCGCTTTTTCAAGGTCATCTACGTGAATCACATCGTCATCCATGCCTTCATCCAAGTCACGAAGTTCTACTTCATTGTCATCTTCATCTAGGACGCGCATGTCAAGACCAAGTGACTGCAATTCTTTCACAAGAACACGGAAAGATTCTGGCACACCTGGTTTTGGAATTGGTTTGCCTTTAGTAATAGCTTCATAAGCTCTCAAACGACCATTGATATCATCTGACTTGTAGGTCAAGATTTCTTGAAGGACGTTAGAAGCACCGTAAGCTTCCAAAGCCCAAACTTCCATTTCTCCAAAACGTTGTCCACCGAATTGAGCTTTACCACCAAGTGGTTGTTGTGTAACGGTTGAATAAGGACCAACTGAACGGGCATGAAGCTTATCATCGACCATGTGGTGCAATTTAATCATATACATGACACCGACAGATACACGGTTGTCAAACGGCTCACCCGTACGACCATCATAAAGAATCGTCTTGGCATCGCTATCCATGCCTGCTTCACGAACAGTATCCCAAAGGTCATCTGAGCTTGCTCCGTCAAATACTGGCGTTGCTATGTGGATACCAAGGTTGCGAGCAGCCATACCAAGGTGAAGCTCCATAACCTGTCCGATATTCATACGTGATGGCACCCCAAGTGGGTTCAACATGATGTCTACTGGTGTTCCGTCTGGAAGATAAGGCATATCCTCAACTGGAACAATGCGGGAAACAACCCCTTTATTTCCGTGGCGTCCGGCCATCTTATCCCCAACGCGGATCTTTCGTTTTTGAGCAATGTAAACACGCACCAACATGTTGACACCAGATTGCAATTCATCACCGTTCGCACGAGTAAAGATTTTCACATCACGGACAACCCCAGCACCACCATGTGGTACACGAAGAGATGTGTCACGTACTTCACGAGATTTATCACCGAAAATTGCATGAAGCAGGCGTTCTTCAGCGGATAAGTCTTTTTCACCTTTCGGCGTTACTTTACCGACAAGAATGTCGCCCTCTTTCACCTCAGCACCAATGCGGATAATTCCCATTTCGTCAAGGTCTCTTAGCGCATCTTCCCCAACGTTTGGAATTTCGCGCGTAATTTCTTCAGGACCAAGCTTTGTATCACGTGTTTCTGATTCAAATTCTTCCAAGTGAACAGAGGTATAAACGTCATCTTTTACTAGACGTTCACTCATGATAACGGCATCTTCAAAATTGTAACCTTCCCATGTCATATAAGCAACGATTGGATTTTGTCCAAGCGCCATTTCACCTTTTTCCATAGAAGGTCCGTCTGCAATAAAGTCGCCTTTTTCAACCGTATCGCCAACTTTCACCAGCGTACGTTGGTTGTAAGAAGTACCAGAGTTTGAACGGCGGAATTTCGTAATATGATAGACATCAAGCGAACCGTCTTCACGACGAACTTCAACTTTGGCAGCATCAGAATATACAACTTTACCATCGTGTTGTGCAATAATCGCCGCACCAGAATCGTGAGCTGCTTGGTATTCCATTCCAGTTCCAACGTATGGTGCATGCGGATCAATCAACGGTACTGCTTGACGTTGCATGTTAGCACCCATGAGAGCACGGTTTGAGTCGTCATTTTCAAGGAACGGGATACATGCTGTCGCAACGGCAACTACCTGTTTAGGCGACACATCCATGAAATCCACCTGATCTGAAGGAAATTCTTGGTTATTCCCTTGGTGACGTCCCATAACAATCGCTTCTGCAAAACGCCCTTCTTCTGTTAACTTAGAATTTGCTTGAGCAACGATGTATTCATCTTCTTCATCCGCTGTTAACCAGACGATTTCATTGGTGACCAGACCTGTTTCACGATCCACTTTACGGTAAGGCGTTTGGATAAAGCCATATTTATTCAAATGTCCATAAGAAGACAAGTTATTGATCAAACCAATATTTGGTCCTTCAGGTGTTTCAATCGGACACATACGACCATAGTGGGTATAGTGCACGTCACGCACTTCGTATCCTGCACGGTCACGTGTTAAACCACCAGGTCCTAAGGCAGACAAACGACGTTTGTGAGACAACTCAGACAGTGGATTGTGTTGATCCATAAATTGAGACAATTGAGAGGAACCAAAGAATTCCTTGATAGCTGCTGTAACTGGGCGTATGTTAATGATTTGTTGCGGAGTCAGTACTTCGTTATCTTGCACGCTCATGCGTTCACGCACATTGCGCTCCATGCGAGAAAGTCCAAGACGCACTTGGTTAGCAAGCAATTCACCTACCGCACGAATCCGACGATTTCCCAAGTGGTCAATATCATCCACACGGCCGATGCCTTCTGCTAAGTTGAGGAAGTAGCTCATCTCAGCCAAGATATCCGCTGGTGTAATCGTATGAACCCGATCACCTGGATTAGCATTCCCAATAATAGTTACCACGCGATCTGGATCAGTTGGTGCCACGACTTTGAATTTTTGAAGAACGACTGGATCTGTCAATACAGCTGCATCATTTGGAATATAAGTGATTTTATTCAAATCTCCATCCAAATAGTCTGCAATACTATCAATGACACTACGCGTCATAACTGTTCCGGCTTCTACTAAGATTTCTCCTGTTTCTGGGTCAACCAAAGGTTCTGCAATCGTTTGATTTAACAAACGTGTTTTGATATTTAATTTTTTATTAATCTTGTAACGACCAACTGCCGCCAAGTCATAACGATGTGGATCAAAGAAACGAGCAACCAACAGACTACGTGAGCTATCCGCTGTCTTAGGCTCACCTGGACGAAGGCGTTCATAGATTTCTTTCAGCGCTTCATCTGTACGTGAATCCATCGGATTTTTGTGAATATCTTTTTCAATCGTGTTGCGAACGAGATCGCTATCACCGAAAATATCAAAGATTTCATCATCACCAGAGAAACCAAGTGCACGAACAAGCGTTGTAAATGGAATTTTACGAGTGCGGTCAATCCGAGTGTAGGCAATATCTTTTGAGTCCGTTTCCAACTCTAACCAAGCTCCACGGTTTGGAATGACGGTTGAACCATACCCAACCTTCCCATTTTTGTCTACTTTATCATTGAAGTAAACACCTGGAGAACGAACGAGCTGTGATACGATAATCCGCTCACCACCGTTGATGATAAACGTTCCCATTTCTGTCATGATTGGAAAATCGCCAAAGAAGACTTCTTGCGTCTTGATTTCGCCGGTTTCTTTATTGATTAAACGGAACGTCACAAAAATAGGTGCAGAATAGCTAGCATCGTGAATCCGTGCTTCTTCTAAAGTGTATTTGGATTCTTTGATTTCATAACCAACAAACTCCAGATCCATAGTGTCTGTAAAGTTTGAAATAGGAAGTACATCTTCAAATACTTCTTTCAAACCATGGTCAAGAAAATCTTTGAACGAATCCGTCTGGATTTCAATCAAATTTGGTAAATCAAGAACTTCCTTGATTCTTGAAAAACTACGACGAGTACGGTGTTTCCCGTATTGAACTTCATGTCCTGCCAAGTTTTTTACTCCTTCTTCTTTCTACATTCTCTATTACATGATAGAGTAGCAATTTCATTTGTCCTTTCTGATAAATTTTCAGAATCTTTAAGTTTTGATAACAAACGATGAAAATCCCAAAAATAGGCACAAAAAGAGCAGCTAAATCTGACTCTAAAAGTATGATTTAACTGCTGTGAGCTTTATATGGACAATATTTCAAATAAAGCAGACGACAAATTATTAATAATATTATACCCTATTTTACTCTGCTTTTCAAGTTTCTTTACTTATGAAAGTGTTTTTATTTTAACGTCCACCTAAAAGTGCTGCCCAAGCTTTTTGATAATCACTATCTGTCCCACCGATTCCAAATTTATAGGTGGTCATCGGAGCGCCATTTTTCGCCCAGTAACTAGTAACCGTCTGACCAGTCAGGCTCATGCTACGACCGTTGACTGTGACTGTTCCAGCTCGTTCACCTGTTGCTTTGAGAACATTGGACTTAATCACGCTTGAATCCAAATTGAACTTATCACCAACTCCCCAAATATTTGGATCAGCTTGATGAATTGCATTCACCAAGTGAGCCATATACTGAGCATTGTTATTGTAACCCGTCAAAGGTGCCATTGAAGCATTATTGTCATGACCGATCCAACCACCCAACGTTAATTTTGGAGTGGATACCATAAGCCACATATCTCCATTGCTGTTGGTTGTCCCCGTTTTTCCTATCCAATCAGCATTAGCCAAGCTACTATTAATCTGTGCTAAACGAGATTTGAAAGTCGTCGTAGCACCTGAACTCAACACTCCACGCATAAGGCTTTGCATAATCGTTGCTGCGGCCTTGGAATAAACTTGAACAGGTTTAGCTTTATGTTCATATACAACTTTCCCATTCTTTGCCGTAATCTTTTCAATCATATAGCGCTCTTGATAAGCCCCATTATTGGCTAAAGTTTGAAAACCATTGGTATGCTGAGCAACAGATACTTCAACCCCACCGCCCATTGGCAAACTTTCAATATCGTAATTTTCAATTTGATAGCCCATTTTTTCCATATAACCTCGAACATTGACCCCTTTGTCACGAAGCAATTTATAGGTCCAATAAGCTGGAATGTTCCAAGAAGTATTTAAAGCCTCCTGCAAATCCATCATAGCCGTACCACGGCTATCTACGTGCATAATGGGCTCGCCGCTAGAGAAATTCGCCGGATAATTAGACAGCATACTGGCACTGCCCATCAGGCCTTGGTCAATGGCTATGCCATAAGCTAAAATCGGTTTAATGGTTGAGCCTGGTGAGCGCTCCGTATCAAAAGCGTGGTTGTTTTGGTTGGAAGCATAATCACGTCCTCCTATAAAGCCCAAAACAGCACCCGTCCGATTGTCCATGAGAACATTTCCCGCTTCAACTGCACCTGTTCCATCATCTAACACACCACCAAAATTAGCAATCGCATTTTGCATAGCGTTGTGGATATTTTTGTTAATCGTTGTGGTAACAGTATAGCCACCCTCACTCAACTCTTTTGCAGCTAATTCTTTATAGGCTTTCACAGTTGCATCATTTTTTAATTCCTGTTGTGAAACATTGTCTCGCCTAATCAAGTATTCATACATTGCTTTTTGAGCTTCTTTCATCGCAACGTAATATAAATAATCATGCGAATTTTTTGAAGAGCGATCGGCAGGCAGAAAATCCCGTTTCAAATCATAATCTTTATACAATTGGTACTCATCTTTATTAATCGCACCTGTTCGATACATATTGTAAATGACTTTTTTAGCACGGTTGAGTCCCAATGTCATGTCTTTAGCACTTTTCAGACTACCATCAGTTGCATAAGGAGAATAAACAATCGGGCTTTGTGGCAACCCCGCAATAAAAGCTGCTTGAGGTACTGTCAACTTGCTAGCAGGTACTCCAAAAATTCCTTGGGCCGCTTCTTCTACACCGGCAATATTTTGCCCTTTATTATTTCTTCCAAACGGGGCCACATTCAAATAAGTCGTTAAAATATCATCTTTGTTCATACAGCGTTCTAAAGCCAGTGCATCAATGATTTCTGTCGCTTTACGCTTGAAAGTTGGTGCATCACCAACAACTTGTTGTTTGATTAACTGCTGCGTTAAGGTGGAACCACCACTTGAGGAGCCAATCCCTGCAACAGATCCTAGTGTTGCCCGCAAAACAGCTTTCGTAACAACCCCATGATGCTTGTGGAAATTTTCGTCTTCCGTAGCAATGACTGCTTTTTTTACATTAGCAGAAATAGATTTGCTAGCTACTGATATTCTTAGTAAATCACTATCAATTGCTGAAATTGAACTACCATCAGCATATTTTAATTCAGAAATAGCCGAGATGTCTTGGATTTTTTTGATGAGCTCTTCTTTTTTAGGAGTTTCAACCTTATCGAAGATTCTTGCACCATAACCCAATGCAATACCTCCACCAAACAAGCACCCTAAAAAAACAAGCACAAAAAAGACATTTGATAATAATTTCAGAGTACGAAGGATAGTTCCACCAATACTCAAAATTGTCCAGTTTTCCTTTTTATTTTTGCTAGGACGATCTGTTTGAAAAAGTTTCTCAAACAATTGTTGTATTTTTTCTAAAACTTGTTTAAACATTCTTTCTCCTTGGGCTTTCTGTGCCTATTATAGCAAATTTATGAAACTTCTGACAACAAGAAAGGCAAGCCTTGGCTGAAATCATTGTTTTTTTCATTATTTTTGCGATTTTACTATATTCTAGTGCTTGTTTGTGATACAATGTTACAATAACTAGAAATTTTATAAAGGAGAGACAGATATGCACATTTTTGATGAGCTAAAAGAACGTGGTTTGGTTTTTCAAACAACTGACGAAGAAGCATTGCGCAAAGCCCTAGCAGAAGGAAATGTCAGCTTTTATTCTGGTTATGACCCAACTGCTGATAGCTTACATCTTGGTCACCTTGTACCAATCCTTGTCATGAAACATTTACAGTTGGCTGGTCACAAACCCTATGCTCTCGTTGGCGGTGCAACTGGCTTAATTGGCGATCCATCATTTAAAGATACAGAACGGAGCTTACAAACAAAAGACACAGTTGAAGGCTGGGTACAGAGCATTCAAGCGCAAGTATCGCGTTTTCTTGACTTTGAAAATGGCGACAACAAGGCTGAAATGGTCAACAACTATGACTGGTTCTCCGACATTAGCTTTATTGACTTTCTACGTGATGTTGGAAAATATTTCACTGTCAACTACATGATGAGTAAAGAATCCGTAAAAAAACGGATTGAAACAGGCATTTCGTATACCGAGTTTGCTTACCAGATTATGCAAGGCTATGACTTTTTTGAGTTAAATCGACAATACGATGTCACTTTGCAAATCGGTGGTTCAGATCAATGGGGCAATATGACTGCTGGTACAGAATTACTTCGCCGCAAAGCAGATAAAACAGGTCATGTTATTACAGTGCCTCTTATCACAGACGCAACTGGTAAGAAATTTGGTAAGTCAGAAGGCAATGCTGTATGGCTCAATGCCGATAAAACCAGTCCTTACGAAATGTATCAATTCTGGATGAATGTCATGGACGCTGATGCCGTACGTTTCCTAAAAATCTTTACACTTCTTCCACTTGATGAAATCGAAGAAATCAGAAAACAATTTGAAGCAGCTCCCCACGAACGGTTGGCACAAAAAATCTTAGCACGAGAAGTGGTCACGCTTGTACATGGCGAAGAAGCCTACAAAGAAGCGCTCAACATCACCGAGCAGCTTTTTGCTGGAAATATTAAAAATCTTTCTGTCAAAGAACTGAAACAAGGACTTCGCGGGGTGCCAAATTATCAAGTGAAAGTAGATGACAATCTCAATATCGTAGAAATGTTGGTAACAGCTGGCATTGTCAATTCTAAACGCCAAGCGCGGGAAGATGTTCAAAATGGCGCTATTTATGTCAATGGCGAACGTATTCAAGACCTTAACTATACATTAACGGATGCTGACAAATTAGAAAACGAACTGACCGTTATTCGGCGCGGGAAGAAAAAATATTTTGTTTTGACTTACTAGTCAAAAATGAAAAGGCTGGGTTTAACCCTAGCTTTTTCTTTATTTTAATTAGCATAATGCATTGACCTAGTTGTACCTTGAAAAATAAAAAACACAAATCCCATCTTAATAAAGAAGAACTCATTTTCAGTTTCCTTTCTTTATCATCGACTTGCCAAAGCATTTCTCACATGTTACACTAGTCAGAGAAATCTATGAAAGAGAAAACGCATGAAACCCAAACTCAAACGTTTTGAAACAGCTAATCTTTTTGCTTGCCCTTTTTGCCAGCAAGCCTTGTTTTTAGCAGAAAATAGTCTTAAATGTAACAATAAGCATTCCTTTGATCTAGCAAAATTCGGTTATGTCAATCTGGCACCACAGGTGAAGCAGTCAAAAGACTACGATAAAACCAACTTTCAAAATCGACAATTGATTCTCGAAGCAGGATTCTATCAGCCAATTTTAAACAAACTGTTAGATATTTTAACTTCTTTGCCACAGCATGCTAATCTGTTAGATATTGGCTGCGGAGAGGGGTACTATGCTCGAAACCTGCAAGCACAGATGACTGATAAACACATCTACGCGTTTGATTTATCAAAAGAATCGATTCAGCTAGCAGCCAAAAGCGACCACAGCATGGCAGTAAATTGGTTTGTTGGAGATCTGGCGCATCTTTCCATTCAAGATACCAGTATGGATGTGATTTTGGATATTTTCTCTCCTGCCAATTATCAAGAATTTCAACGCGTATTGCGGAAAAACGGCTTGCTTATTAAGGTTATTCCTAACAGCCAACATTTGCAAGAAATTCGTAGTATCGTTGCCGAGCAGTTAACAAACACAAATTATTCCAATCAAAAAATCATTGAACACTTTAAGAAATCTTTTACCATTGCAGACTCCTATGATGTTGTTAGCACTTTTTCACTAAAGGAAAATGAAAAAATGGCTCTGCTGAAAATGACTCCGCTTCTTTTCAATATGAATATTGAAAAAATCGACTGGTCATCTTTACATGAAATCACCATTGCTGCAAAGATTTTGGTCGGTCAAGAAAAATAAACACAAAAGAGGTAGAAACAGACTGCCGCGAGATACAGCAGTCTATTCAACCCCTTTTTATATGCCTCGATTAAAAGCAAGAAAGACCATTCCCAAAACTAAAACTAAATAGATAACCAGCGCTAAAACACGTTGCCCCACTTGATAAGCTCTTTGCTCGCCATGGACTGGGAAAATAACAGCACACAGAGCGCCTCCGACTGCACCGCCTAAATGTCCTGCCAGACTGATTCCCGGTGTCAAGCTTAATACCAAGTTCATAACCAGTAGAATTAAGTAAGATTGACCAAGTTGCTGAATATAGGGATTGTGAACCGCATAGCGCAACGTAATAATAGCGCCAAAAATTCCAAACAAAGATGTAGAGGCCCCTGCCGCCACAGCACTTGGAGTGAAAAAGAAGACAAAAGCATTTCCTAAAATCCCAGACATCAAATAAAGAAACAGAAAATTCCATGAACCAAAAATGTCCTCAGCTTGGCGTCCGATAAAATACAGCGTAATCATATTCATCACAAAATGCTCCAAGCCGATATGAACGAAAATCGCTGATACCAAGCGCCAAATCTGACTTGGAAAATATTGGATGCTTCGCCCATGCATGGCGCCAAACTCATAAATTGTTTGAGTACTGCTGTAAGCAAATCCACGCAATAAAAACATGGTTAGAAAAAGTCCTGTCGTTATAAGTAATAAAATACTTGTCACAGGATACTGTTTATTATAAATTTTATTCACAAATCAATACCTCCTGAATAGGAATATCGTAATTATCCGGTTGAAAATCCGCTAATTGACAAGGATAAATTGTACTTACTGTCATTCCCTTAAAATCAGCCAAGTAGCGGTCATAATAACCTCCACCATAGCCAATCCGGTAGCCACCTTTATTAAAAGCAACACCCGGTACGTGAATCAAATCAATATGAGTTTTCTCTACCACTTGTCCACTCCTTGGCTCCCAGATACCAAAAGCAGTCAATTCCAAGTCATTTGGATTATAATCCACAAAAATCATGCACCCATGAGGATAAGTCTTCGGAATCACAATTCGCTTGCCATCTGCTTGTGCTTGTCTGATGAAAAGCCCCGTGTCAAACTCGTGTGGCAAAGATAAATAAGTCGCAATTGTTTTAGCGTGTTGGTAAACAGAGGATTTCAGCAAGTACTGTGTGAGCAAAGCATCTCTCTGCTGTTTTGCTATCAATTCCTGTCCTTTCATTTCTCTTACTATCTTTTTACGTAAAGTCGTCTTCACTTATCTTCTCCTTGATAAGGTTGTCAGAATTTCCAATCCGTCATTTATTAAAGTAACAACAAAAACTTTCCAACTTTTTGATTAGCAAAATAGCAAAGATGCTTCAGTTGATGGCAGTTTCAGATAATAAAAAACATGAAATGAATACTCTAATCTAAGCATGGCTCTTTTTTCTTTATTTAATGAATCAAATCCATCCCAGATGCCAAAATTTAATGACAGAATCTGGGTACTTCGTCTGCCAACTTTCCTTCAAATAGCACTTTTAAATTTGCGTTTTTATCCATTTGTAACAAGTTGGATTAATTCCTGAGTAGTCATTTAAGTAGCTAATATAGGCCTTTTTTTACTTTAATTTAGTATTAAAAATTATTATATCATAAAATCAAGTATTTCATCATATAGAAAGCAAAAACACCACAAAGTTCAAATATTGTGATGTTTTTTTAGTTAACTTATTGAATATGTTTCAGCATCTTCTCAATATGCTCAATGGACTTTTCACGTCCAAGCAGATAAATGGTATCTGGTAATTCTGGTCCGTGCATTTCGCCCGAAACAGCGATTCGGATTGGCATGAAGAGATTTTTCCCTTTGATACCCGTTTCTTTTTGCACTGCCTTGATTTGTGGGAAGATATTTTCTGATTTGAAGCCTTCATCACTCATAGCTTCCATTTTTTCTTTGAATGCTTTCAAAACAATCGGTACCGTTTCGCCTGACATAAACTCTTTTTCATTTTCTGTTAGCTCTGGGAAATCTTCAAAGAAGAGGTCTGTGAGCGGTACGATTTCATCAACAGATTTCATCTGTGGTTTGTAGAGTGCGACCAATTTCTCAGCCTTATCTGTTAAACGACCAGCTACATCCAAATAAGGTTTTGCCATCTCAAAAATGGTTTCAAAATCCGCATTTTTAATGTATTCATTGCTCATCCAATCTAATTTCTTTTGGTCAAAGGCAGCCGGAGACTTACTGAGACGATGTTCATCAAAGAGTTGGATTAATTCTTCGCGAGAGAAAATTTCATTTTCACCGCCAGGATTCCAACCAAGGAGAGCAATAAAGTTAAACACTGCTTCTGGTAGGTAGCCTTTTTTACGGTAATCTTCGATAAATTGAAGTGTATTCGTATCACGTTTTGACAATTTTTTGCCTGTCTCCGAATTGATAATCAAGGTCATGTGACCAAATTGCGGTGCTTCCCAACCAAGTGCTTCATAAACCATGAGCTGCTTAGGTGTGTTAGCAATATGGTCATCTCCACGGATAACATGTGAAATTTCCATTAAGTGATCATCAACAACAACGGCAAAGTTGTATGTTGGATAACCATCTTTTTTCTGGATAACCCAATCACCACCGATGTTGCCACCTTCAAATTCAATCTCACCTTTAACAAGATCATTCCACTTGTAAATACCAGATTCATTGACTGCAAGACGGACTGTTGGAACGATTCCTTTAGCTTCACGCTCTGCGATATAAGCTACTTTTTCATCTTCAGACATTCCTAGATATTCATTGATGTAACGAGGCGTTTCTCCAGCAGCTTCCTGCCGTTCACGCTCTGTAGCTAATTCTTCTTCCGTTATGTATGATTTGTAAGCCAAGCCTTTTTCGAGCAACTCATTAATATAACCTTGATAAATATCCAAACGTTCAGATTGGCGGTATTTTTCATGCGTTTCTGGACTTTCATCCCAGTCAATCCCTAACCAGCGAAGATTTTCCAGCTGCGAACGCTCCCCGTCTTCGACATGACGCTTGCGGTCTGTATCTTCAATCCGAATAATAAACGTACCACCGTAGTGACGAGCATAAAGATAATTAAAGAGCGCAGTCCGCGCATTTCCGATATGTAACAGTCCCGTTGGACTTGGTGCGTAGCGCACACGAATTTTATTCGCCAATTTCATTTCTCCTAATGTTTATCTTAAATTTCTAACAGGAAAACCCTGTTTCTATTTTAAACGTTACTATTATACCACAAGTTGTCGAAAAGAAATAACAGAAGCGATGAAACTTTATTATTCTTCGAATCATTTACAGAAGATGAGCGAAAAACAAACTTTCTCTACAGAATTTCCTTAGCAATATAGAAACCGTCGCCTATCTCACCTACCAATTCAATGTTCAGTTACACTTACTTACCCAAACACCTTCTTCAATACTTCACCAATCGTTGTCACACCAATAACTTCAGTCTTTTCGGGAATATTCAATCCGTTCAAAGAGTTTTTAGGAACATAAATTTTTGTGAAGCCTAACTTAACAGCTTCGTTGATGCGCTGCTCAATGCGATTGACACGGCGGATTTCGCCTGTCAGACCAATTTCGCCAATATAACATTCTTGAGGGTTGGTTGGCTTTTCCTTATAACTGGAAGCAATGGCTACCGCAACCGCTAAATCAATAGCAGGCTCATCTAAGCGCACACCACCAGCTGATTTGAGATAAGCATCTTGATTTTGCAGAAGCAAACCAGCTCGTTTCTCCAAAACAGCCATAATCAGGCTGGCACGATTGAAGTCCAGACCTGCCGTTGTCCGCTTGGCATTGCCAAACATGGTCGGTGTCACCAAAGCCTGCACTTCCGCCAAAATCGGTCGTGTCCCCTCCATCGTCACCACGATAGAAGAGCCTGTCGCACCATCTAAACGCTCCTCTAAGAAAACCTGACTAGGATTGAGCACTTCAACCAGACCACCTGACTGCATCTCAAAAATGCCGATTTCGTTGGTCGAACCGAAACGATTTTTAACTGCCCGCAAAATGCGGAAAGTATGCTGACGTTCTCCTTCAAAATACAGCACTGTATCTACCATATGCTCTAGCGTTCGTGGACCAGCCAGCGTTCCTTCCTTGGTCATATGACCAACGATAAAGGTGGCAATATTGTTAGTTTTCGCCAACTGCATGAGTTCTGCTGTCACCTCCCGCACTTGCGAAACCGAGCCCTGCATGCTGGAAATTTCTGGCGACATAATCGTCTGAATGGAATCGATAATCAAAAAATCCGGTTTGATTTTTTCAATCTCAGCACGAATATGCTGCATATTGGTCTCGGCATAGAGATAAAATTCACTATCAATATCTCCTAATCGCTCAGCTCGCAGTTTAATCTGCTCAGCAGACTCCTCGCCGCTGACATAAAGAACCGTTCCCTTGTGAGAGAGTTGGGTTGAAACCTGCAATAAAAGTGTCGATTTCCCAATACCGGGATCTCCTCCGATTAGAACTAAACTTCCCGGCACCACACCACCGCCTAAAACGCGGTTAAATTCATCCATATCCGTCTTGGTGCGCTTCACATCAATAGAAGTTACTTCTGCCAATTTCATCGGTCGTGTTTTTTCTCCGGTCAGAGAAACACGCGCATTTTTGACTTCTGCCACTTCTACTTCTTCGACAAAAGACGACCAAGCACCACAATTCGGACAACGCCCCAGATACTTGGGCGAATGGTATTCACAATTTTGACAAACAAATGTCGATTTTTTCTTGGCTATGATAGATTCCTCTTTCTTAATGCCCAGTGCTTCCAAAACCACCGGTCCGCAAGCCTTCTGCCTCATCTCCATCTGCAATCAGAAATGGTGCAAAGACAGCCTGAACCACACGTTCTCCAACTTCAAGAACAACTTCCTGATCTGTGATGTTTTTCATCTGAGCAAAGATATGCCCTTCATTTCCAGGATTGCCGTAGTAGTCACCATCAATAACCCCAACGGAGTTAATCAAAACCAGGCCTTTTTTACGAGGGTTGGACGAGCGGTCATAAAGATAAAGAACCTCTCCCGGCTGCATATAGGCCTTGACACCCGTCGGAACCAGCTTAATCTCCCCCGGCGCAATGATGATGCGCTCTGCCACTTTTAAATCATATCCTGCTGCGTGAGCCGTCTCTCTCTTGGGCAGCAAATCTTCATTTGTAAAGCTGGAAACCAGCTCGAATCCGCGAATTTTCATGTATTGCTCTTTTCTATTTTTGCTGTCCCTATTATACTAAATTCGTAGAAAACACGCAAAATGCAGGTCATCTTTCAGCCTGCACTTTTTAATTTATTCTGGCTCATTCAAAAATCGAATCACTTGCTCGTTGGCATCCACCTCAGCTTTCACTCCAAAAGGAACAATTGCTCTTGGAGTAGCATGTCCAACATTTAAATTATATAAAATAGGAATATCTGTATCAATGACATCAAGCAGGATTTTTTTATATTCTCCATAATAAGTTTCATCCATTGGTTTTCCAACAAGGATACCATTTAAAACAGAAAAAATTTCTGTTGTTTTTAAGGTTTCTAGCATTTTTCGATATAAAGTTGGTTCTGATTTTTCTTCACTGGTTTCCAACAAAAGAATTTTTCCTTTCCAAGCTTGCAGCGTAGGAAATAGTTCATATTTGGCACACAATTCAGTAGTATCCGCATATCGTGAATGAGCAAATATATCATAGATGGATTCCAAGCAACCACCTAAAATTTCTCCAGCAAAGATTGCTCTGCCTTTTAGCAATTCAAATCCTTGATTTTCATGACGAGTTCGTTTCGTTCCCAGAGCTTTTTCGCTGAAATCCGTTCTCTCCTCGTACCAAACTTCGCTCGGGCGGATTTCTGAGATACTGCCTGTCGTAATCAATTCTTTGAAATAAGAAAATGTGTAAGGGAGCATATCTGTCTCTAGTTCACAAACATCAGCAAGAAAAGATTGCCCATAAAAAGTCTTGATTCCTAACTTGTGCAGCATAAGATGATTGATCGTAGTATCAGAAAAACCTAGGAATACTTTCTGGTGTACAACTTTTTTTAGCTCATCATTCTCAAACAAATAAGGCAGCAACCGATAAGTATCATCTCCACCGATAGCACATAAAATCATATCAATTGAAGAATCCTTGAAAGCCTGAATCAAATCTTGCGCTCTGGACTCAGGATGATCTGCCAGATAGCCCATTCCTTTTTGTGCATGCTCTAAAAACTTCACTTCAAGCCCCAAGTCTCTCAAGCGCTTTACTCCCAAGTTCACTTCATGTTTAACAGCACTTTCTCCAATGATTCCACTTGATAAACTAACGATTCCAACGGTCTTTATCATCTTCTCTCCTCCTTAATCAATGATTTGAAACATTATAACATAAATCATCCAAAAGCAACGGCAAAAATATAAAGCAAAAAGACCACCTTTTGGTGATCTTTATAGGGAGATTATTATGAAAAAGTTTAGGATTTCATCAAATAAAGTTAGGAGGTCTTCATTTGATAGTTTTATTATAGAATGATTTTCTTAAATGAAGCTTAAGACTCATTTTAAATTTATAATTCCCTCAAAAGGTACTGAAAAAATTTTAGATTTCCTTTTTCCTCATTGATTAAAAACTCTGGGTACCATTGAAGCCCGATGATACGACTACCATCTAGCGACTCAGTCGCTTCAATAATTTTAACTCCATGATAAAATACTGTTGCGCGAAAATTCGGTGCCAAATCCTTAACTTAACAATCTAAACTAATGTTAAACAAGAAATTTATCGCTTTCTATGGTAAAATAAGACTAGAAAACTCTACAAGGAGAAGAACATGGAAAAACAAACAGTTGCTGTTTTAGGCCCCGGTTCATGGGGTACTGCTTTGGCACAAGTATTAAATGACAATGGACATGAAGTTCGTATTTGGGGTAATCTTGCCGAGCAAATCACTGAAATCAACGAACACCATACCAATAAACGCTATTTCAAGGATATCGTTCTCGATGAAAAGATTACTGCCTATTATGACTTAAAAGAAACTCTTGACGGCGTTGATGCCATTCTTTTCGTTGTTCCAACAAAAGTCACACGTCTCGTAGCTAAACAAGTGGCTGAAGTATTAGACCATCCAGTCAAAATCATGCACGCTTCAAAAGGACTCGAACCCGATACTCACAAACGACTTTCCATAATTTTAGAAGAAGAATTATCTCCAAATTTACGAAGCGAAGTGGTTGTCGTCTCTGGACCAAGCCATGCTGAAGAAACTATCGTTCGTGATATTACTCTTATCACAGCAGCTTCAAAAGACTTAGAAGCAGCAAAATATGTTCAAGAACTTTTCAGCAATCACTACTTCCGTCTCTACACTAATACAGATGTCATCGGCGTAGAAACAGCCGGCGCACTAAAAAATATCATTGCTGTCGGAGCAGGTGCCCTTCATGGTCTCGGTTACGGTGACAATGCCAAAGCTGCCATTATCACACGCGGCTTAGCAGAAATTACTCGTCTTGGCGTCAAACTCGGTGCTAGTCCCTTAACATATAGTGGCTTATCCGGAGTAGGAGATTTAATTGTCACAGGAACCTCCGTTCACTCACGTAACTGGCGCGCTGGTGATGCTCTTGGTCGTGGCGAAAAGTTAGAAGATATTGAAGCCAATATGGGCATGGTTATCGAAGGCATTTCCACCACCAAAGCTGCTTACGAACTCGCACAAGAACTGGGTGTCTATATGCCAATTACTCAAGCGATCTATCACGTGATTTATGAAAGCCTTAACATAAAAGACGCCATTTATGATATAATGAATAATGAATTTAAAGCTGAAAACGAATGGTCGTAATTAGCTACTACAAAAAAGGAGGGTCATATGACTCAAGTAAGAAAAGCTGTTATCCCTGCTGCTGGACTTGGAACTCGTTTCTTGCCAGCAACCAAAGCGCTCGCCAAAGAAATGCTGCCTATCGTTGACAAACCGACTATTCAATTTATTGTCGAAGAAGCATTAAAGGCCGGTATCAAAGACATCTTGGTCGTAACCGGAAAATCTAAACGATCTATTGAAGACCACTTTGATTCAAACTTTGAATTGGAGTATAACCTCAAAGAAAAAGGGAAGTCTGACCTTTTAAAACTTGTAGACGAGACTACCGGCATTGGTCTTCACTTCATTCGCCAAAGTCATCCACGCGGACTTGGCGATGCCGTTTTACAAGCCAAGGCATTCGTTGGTAACGAACCCTTTGTCGTTATGCTAGGTGATGATCTGATGGACATTACAAACGACAAAGCAGTTCCGCTAACCAAACAGTTAATGAATGATTACGAAGAAACGCATGCGTCAACCATTGCTGTCATGAAAGTACCACACGATGACGTTTCGTCTTATGGTGTTATTGACCCACAAGGTGAAGGAGTAAATGGACTCTACAGCGTGGAGACCTTTGTTGAAAAACCAAAACCAGAAGACGCACCAAGTAACCTTGCGATTATTGGTCGCTACCTTTTGACACCAGAAATCTTCTCCATTTTGGAAACACAAGCTCCAGGTGCTGGAAATGAAATTCAACTGACAGACGCCATTGATACTCTCAATAAAACACAAAGAGTATTTGCCCGTGAATTCACAGGTGATCGTTATGACGTTGGTGACAAATTTGGCTTTATGAAAACATCTATTGATTACGCCCTCAAACATCCCCAAATAAAAGATGACATGAAACAATACATCATTGAGTTGGGTAAGAAATTAGATAAAAAAGAGAACTAACAGATAGCGATTAGGATTGACAGTAACATCAAAAGTCTCTCCCATCATTACATTTTACTGTAAAAATAGAAATCATAACCATCCATCAATGCTCTGCGCCTCAAACATCTAATGATTGGAGTGTAGTTCACAAGCGGGTGGTTTTTTTATCTCGCATCTTTCAGAACGAGACGGACTAAAAGACATATCATGATATAAATTTAGAAAAATTATATTTCAACCTCTTTTTTATTTCTTTTCTCACTTTTTATAATTGTGATTCAAAACAAAAGAAAACATAGAAATAATGAGGATTTTCACTTGCAGAATATATGAATCTTATTGTATTATTTATGAAATTTTGGTAATATATATATTATAATACAAAAATTCTTGTATGAGGAAAGTTAGTGTCTGGCAATCCTTAAAATAAATAAAGAATAGAAAGGATTAAAATGTCAAAAAAGAAAAAAGACACACCGTTAGTCTTTCTAGTCTTGTTGAAGTGGTTAGCTGAACTGATTTATTTCGTAGGAATTGTGTTCGTTGCTGGCACGGCTCTCCTACTCTTAACATATAATATTCTCAATATACCGCTAGACTATATCCACATTGCAGCTTTACTCGCTTCTTTTATCTATATATTGGCTGGATTTTTAGTGGCAAATAGTTCCGAAGACATCGTTATTGCCAGCAATTACTTTAAAATTCTATCTGCTCTTGGTTACTTAGCGGTGATTAGCTACTTTGACAATCAACTATTTGATTATTTAAAAAATCCAATCGTTGATATCTGCTTGGCAATACCATTTTTAATTGCCATTATCTATAAAAAATTTTATAGAAAAATGATTTATCATGCCGTTTTTAAAAAAAATCATTCCGTCTCTTTTTATAGTGAATATTCAAGTATTGAAGAGATAAAAGCTTCCATGCTTGAAGCCGTCCGTGAAGCAGTGAAGGACGAACATAAAGAGAATGTAGAAGTCGTTGGAAAGAACTTTAGGCAAGATGTAAAGGGAAATATCATCGGTATTTTTAATATTTCACTAGCTCGTAAATTATTTAAAATCACTCAGCCAAAACTAATGCTGATTACCTTAAACTTTAATATCAATAATAATGAATAGGAGTCTATAACCATGTCAGAAATCGAAAAGCCTGTTTTAACACTAGAACAAGATCGCTTCTTAAAAAACAAATCATTTGATACTTACAAAAAGAAACTTGAAGTCTTATCAAGAGCATACAGTGCCAATGCGATGAAAACCATCAATGGTTTCTCGTTAGATTCAGAAGAACAATACAAAGCACTGTTTGAAGCTGTATTCTCAGGTGTCTGGGATGTAGATACAGGTATGCGTTATGTCAATGTCACAGAAATCATTGGTGTATCCAGTTTCTTGAGTGGCCAAAAAGATGAAAATGGCTATTATGTACGCAATGCTGATGGGGAAATTGTTTGGGATATTGTAGATATTGACGAAGCTGAACTTTTCACAGATGAACAAATCGCAACCATCGTTCCGAAAGAATATCGTGGGAAATCATTTGTTCTACGTGAATTAGATGCACGTAAAGAATGGGGAGAGAAACAATCTGTTGACGGCAGCACTGCATCTGTACAACCTGTTGAAGAACCCATCATCGAAGTAGAACCTGAGCCTGAACCAGTTGTTCAACCAGTTCCTGATGTTGAAACAAACACAATAAACCAACAAAAACCAGTTGTAAAACCAGACCCCGTTGTAAAGCCACGTCCAATGACGAAAGCTGAAAAGCAACTACAAAAAAAAGATTACACAAAAGAATCTATTAAAATCATCAATGCAACCATTGATAGTCTTGGATAATAAAAGTTTCTAATAATATTAAAAACCTTTCAACAATATTTGAAAGGTTTTTTGACTTGTTCTCAATTTAAACGGAAACCTAAAAACGATTTACTTAATTTTGCAAAATAGACTACTTTTATGAACTCAATTACCCCCACATCATGTCCAAGTACATAATCCAACTACAACATCCATAACAAAGAGGTTGAGACTTAGTCTCAACCTCTATTTGTTGCTATAAGTATAGCACAGAAAGAGTTAGCGTTAGAATTATTCTTCCTCTTTACGTTTCTTGAAGCCAAGCATTGACAATGCTGTAGCTGCAAACGCCAAACCTGTCAACGTTGCACCAGTATTTGTAGCTTCACCTGTTGAAGGTAAACTTACTTTCGGAGTTACTGGTTTTTTTGGAGTAGTTGGTACTACTGGAGTAGGGGTTGGTGTAGGAGGTGTTTGCGGTTTTTCAGGTGTATTAGGAGTTTCTGGCGGTGTTTGTGGTTTATCCGGAGTCTTAGGTTTATCTGGCGTTACCACTGTTACCGTATTAGAATTTCTTTCAACACCATTGATGATTTCAGTAAAGGTGTTCTTCACTGTACCATAGTCAAGTTGTTTCACTTGCATGTAACCTGTAGCTTGGAACTCACTATTATCTGAAATACTGTTCAAGAAAGCACTAGAGAATGAATACAGAACTGTTCTCGTCTTGTGATCAACAGTTTGGTTGACAAACTTCGTCAAATCTGTACCCTTGGCAAGCTTTTGACCATTCTTAAGAAGAATAT
>NZ_KV815644.1:0-262 GCF_001814295.1 Streptococcus sp. HMSC067A03
GGTGCATCTGGAATCAGATCATAGAAGTAAGTAATATTGGTATTGCCTTCAACGACTTTCCCTTTTTCTGCCCCTTGAGTAGCTTTCAGATCCAGTTTGTACTTCTTGCCATCAACGGTCGTGATGGTATCACGGCGTTGGTCTGTGGTATCGTAATCTGTACCCACTTCTGAACGTGGTGTATCAGTCACTTTCGGTGCAATCGTAACGCCGTCTTTGTTCTTGTACTCAACGGTGACATCCCCATATTTCTTCTGTGGTG
>NZ_KV815645.1:0-5296 GCF_001814295.1 Streptococcus sp. HMSC067A03
GATATACTAAGATAGTTGTCGCTTGAGGGCGATAAAGACCTTTGAAAACTGAACAAGACGAACCAATGTGCAGGCGACTGTTGAGAGACAGTCCGTCAAACAAAAGAAAAATAAATCTGTCAGTGACAGAAATGAGTGAGAGCTCAAACTTTATATGAGAGTTTGATCCTGGCTCAGGACGAACGCTGGCGGCGTGCCTAATACATGCAAGTAGAACGCACAGGATGCACCGTAGTTTACTACACCGTATTCTGTGAGTTGCGAACGGGTGAGTAACGCGTAGGTAACCTGCCTGGTAGCGGGGGATAACTATTGGAAACGATAGCTAATACCGCATAAGAACATTTACTGCATGGTAGATGTTTAAAAGGTGCAAGAGCATCACTACCAGATGGACCTGCGTTGTATTAGCTAGTTGGTGAGGTAACGGCTCACCAAGGCAACGATACATAGCCGACCTGAGAGGGTGATCGGCCACACTGGGACTGAGACACGGCCCAGACTCCTACGGGAGGCAGCAGTAGGGAATCTTCGGCAATGGGGGGAACCCTGACCGAGCAACGCCGCGTGAGTGAAGAAGGTTTTCGGATCGTAAAGCTCTGTTGTTAAGGAAGAACGTGTGTGAGAGTGGAAAGTTCACACAGTGACGGTACTTAACCAGAAAGGGACGGCTAACTACGTGCCAGCAGCCGCGGTAATACGTAGGTCCCGAGCGTTGTCCGGATTTATTGGGCGTAAAGCGAGCGCAGGCGGTTAGATAAGTCTGAAGTGAAAGGCAGTGGCTCAACCATTGTAGGCTTTGGAAACTGTTTAACTTGAGTGCAGAAGGGGAGAGTGGAATTCCATGTGTAGCGGTGAAATGCGTAGATATATGGAGGAACACCGGTGGCGAAAGCGGCTCTCTGGTCTGTAACTGACGCTGAGGCTCGAAAGCGTGGGGAGCGAACAGGATTAGATACCCTGGTAGTCCACGCCGTAAACGATGAGTGCTAGGTGTTAGGTCCTTTCCGGGACTTAGTGCCGCAGCTAACGCATTAAGCACTCCGCCTGGGGAGTACGACCGCAAGGTTGAAACTCAAAGGAATTGACGGGGGCCCGCACAAGCGGTGGAGCATGTGGTTTAATTCGAAGCAACGCGAAGAACCTTACCAGGTCTTGACATCCCTCTGACCACTCTAGAGATAGAGTTTCCCTTCGGGGCAGAGGTGACAGGTGGTGCATGGTTGTCGTCAGCTCGTGTCGTGAGATGTTGGGTTAAGTCCCGCAACGAGCGCAACCCTTATTGTTAGTTGCCATCATTCAGTTGGGCACTCTAGCGAGACTGCCGGTAATAAACCGGAGGAAGGTGGGGATGACGTCAAATCATCATGCCCCTTATGACCTGGGCTACACACGTGCTACAATGGCTGGTACAACGAGTCGCAAGCCGGTGACGGCAAGCTAATCTCTGAAAGCCAGTCTCAGTTCGGATTGTAGGCTGCAACTCGCCTACATGAAGTCGGAATCGCTAGTAATCGCGGATCAGCACGCCGCGGTGAATACGTTCCCGGGCCTTGTACACACCGCCCGTCACACCACGAGAGTTTGTAACACCCGAAGTCGGTGGGGTAACCGTAAGGAGCCAGCCGCCTAAGGTGGGATAGATGATTGGGGTGAAGTCGTAACAAGGTAGCCGTATCGGAAGGTGCGGCTGGATCACCTCCTTTCTAAGGAAAAATCGGAAGCCATTGAGTTCGTTTTGTTTAGTTTTGAGAGGTCTTGTGGGGCCTTAGCTCAGCTGGGAGAGCGCCTGCTTTGCACGCAGGAGGTCAGCGGTTCGATCCCGCTAGGCTCCATTATCTAGGATGCAAAGAAATGAGATTCTTGTTCAACTAGATAAGATAGGATAGGTGTTCAACGGGTAAAGAAGTTGAACACGAACCTAATTAGCCCATTGAAAATTGAATAACGATATCAAATAGTAACAAGAAAATAAACCGAAACGCTGTGAATATTAATGAGTTTATGACTGAAAGGTCAAAATAAGGTTAAGTTAGTAAGGGCGCACGGTGGATGCCTTGGCACTAGGAGCCGAAGAAGGACGTGACAAACGACGAAATGCCTTGGGGAGCTGTAAGTAAGCGTAGATCCAGGGATGTCCGAATGGGGGAACCCAACAGGTACTACCTGTTACCCATATCTGTTAAGGATATGAGGAGGAAGACGCAGTGAACTGAAACATCTAAGTAGCTGCAGGAAGAGAAAGCAAAAGCGATTGCCTAAGTAGCGGCGAGCGAAAGGGCAGGAGGGCAAACCGAAGAGTTTACTCTTCGGGGTTGTAGGACTGCGAAGTGGACGTAAAGATTATAGAAGAAGACCTTGGGAAAGGTTGCCAGAGAGAGTAAGAGCCTCGTATTTAAAATAGTCTTTATACCTAGCAGGATCCTGAGTACGGCGAGACACGTGGAATCTCGTCGGAATCTGGGAGGACCATCTCCCAACCCTAAATACTCCCTAGTGACCGATAGTGAACCAGTACCGTGAGGGAAAGGTGAAAAGCACCCCGGGAGGGGAGTGAAAGAGAACCTGAAACCGTGTGCCTACAACAAGTTCGAGCCCGTTAATGGGTGAGAGCGTGCCTTTTGTAGAATGAACCGGCGAGTTACGTTATGATGCGAGGTTAAGTTGAAGAGACGGAGCCGTAGGGAAACCGAGTCTGAAAAGGGCGACTTAGTATCATGATGTAGACCCGAAACCATGTGACCTACCCATGAGCAGGTTGAAGGTGCGGTAAAACGCACTGGAGGACCGAACCAGGGCACGTTGAAAAGTGCTTGGATGACTTGTGGGTAGCGGAGAAATTCCAAACGAACTTGGAGATAGCTGGTTCTCTCCGAAATAGCTTTAGGGCTAGCGTCGACATGAAGATTCTTGGAGGTAGAGCACTGTTTGGGTGAGGGGTCCATCCCGGATTACCAATCTCAGATAAACTCCGAATGCCAAAGAATTATGGTCGGCAGTCAGACTGCGAGTGCTAAGATCCGTAGTCGAAAGGGAAACAGCCCAGACCACCAGCTAAGGTCCCCAAATAATTGTTAAGTGGAAAAGGATGTGGGGTTGCACAGACAACTAGGATGTTAGCTTAGAAGCAGCTATTCATTCAAAGAGTGCGTAATAGCTCACTAGTCGAGTGACCCTGCGCCGAAAATGTACCGGGGCTAAAACAATTTACCGAAGCTGTGGATACCTTTATAGGTATGGTAGGAGAGCGTTCTATGTGTGGCGAAGGTGTACCGTGAGGAGCACTGGAACGCATAGAAGTGAGAATGCCGGTATGAGTAGCGCAAGATGGGTGAGAATCCCATCCACCGTAAGACTAAGGTTTCCAGGGGAAGGCTCGTCCGCCCTGGGTTAGTCGGGACCTAAGGAGAGACCGAAAGGTGTATCCGATGGCCAACAGGTAGAGATTCCTGTACTAGAGTATAGAGTGAAGGAGGGACGCAGAAGGCTAACTCAAGCGTGCGAATGGAAGAGCACGTCTAAGCAGTGAGGCGTGGTATGAGTCAAATGCTTATATCTGTAACGTTGAGCTGTGATGGGGAGCGAAGTTTAGTAGCGAAGTGAGTGATGTCACCCTGCCAAGAAAAGCTTCTAGCATTAATCTATATTCTACCCGTACCGCAAACCGACACAGGTAGTCGAGGCGAGTAGCCTCAGGTGAGCGAGAGAACTCTCGTTAAGGAACTCGGCAAAATGACCCCGTAACTTCGGGAGAAGGGGTGCTCAGTTTAACTGAGCCGCAGTGAATAGGCCCAAGCAACTGTTTATCAAAAACACAGCTCTCTGCTAAATCGTAAGATGATGTATAGGGGGTGACGCCTGCCCGGTGCTGGAAGGTTAAGAGGAGTGCTTAGCGGTAACGCGAAGGTATGAATTGAAGCCCCAGTAAACGGCGGCCGTAACTATAACGGTCCTAAGGTAGCGAAATTCCTTGTCGGGTAAGTTCCGACCCGCACGAAAGGCGTAATGATTTGGGCACTGTCTCAACGAGAGACTCGGTGAAATTTTAGTACCTGTGAAGATGCAGGTTACCCGCGACAGGACGGAAAGACCCCATGGAGCTTTACTGCAGTTTGATATTGAGTGTCTGTGCCACATGTACAGGATAGGTAGGAGCCAATGAGATCGGGACGCCAGTTTCGATGGAGGCGATGTTGGGATACTACCCTTGTGTTATGGCCACTCTAACCCGGTAGGTTGATCATCTACGGAGACAGTGTCTGACGGGCAGTTTGACTGGGGCGGTCGCCTCCTAAAGAGTAACGGAGGCGCCCAAAGGTTCCCTCAGATTGGTTGGAAATCAATCGTAGAGTGTAAAGGTAGAAGGGAGCTTGACTGCGAGAGCTACAACTCGAGCAGGGACGAAAGTCGGGCTTAGTGATCCGGTGGTACCGTATGGAAGGGCCATCGCTCAACGGATAAAAGCTACCCTGGGGATAACAGGCTTATCTCCCCCAAGAGTTCACATCGACGGGGAGGTTTGGCACCTCGATGTCGGCTCGTCGCATCCTGGGGCTGTAGTCGGTCCCAAGGGTTGGGCTGTTCGCCCATTAAAGCGGCACGCGAGCTGGGTTCAGAACGTCGTGAGACAGTTCGGTCCCTATCCGTCGCGGGCGAAGGAAATTTGAGAGGATCTGCTCCTAGTACGAGAGGACCAGAGTGGACTTACCGCTGGTGTACCAGTTGTTCTGCCAAGAGCATCGCTGGGTAGCTATGTAGGGAAGGGATAAACGCTGAAAGCATCTAAGTGTGAAACCCACCTCAAGATGAGATTTCCCATGATTTTATATCAGTAAGAGCCCTGAGAGAAGATCAGGTAGATAGGTTAGGAGTGGAAGTTGTGTGAGCAATGGAGCGGACTAATACTAATAGCTCGAGGACTTATCCTAGATTAGTTACTAAGGGTGTAAAATCCACTTGAGAAATAGGGGATGGGAGTAGTGTTCGATGAACACCAGACCATTTATCTTTTTTCCAAGGATTTAGCCCGAGTACAATTTTATTGAGAGCACAGAATGTTTAGTTTATGCTTGAAACGATTTGAGAGCGTTATTCAATTTTGAGTGGACGAAATATCCAGTGGATGTTTTGGCTTGGGAGATAGAGGAAGCGAAGCTTTTGACCGAGTCCATTCATATAGTTAAGTGACGATAGCCTAGGAGATACACCTGTACCCATGCCGAACACAGCAGTTAAGCCCTAGAACGCCGGAAGTAGTTGGGGGTTGCCCCCTGTGAGATAAGGTAGTCGCTTAGCA
>NZ_KV815646.1:0-49285 GCF_001814295.1 Streptococcus sp. HMSC067A03
CTTGAAGTCCATTTCATAACCCTCCTTTTTTCTTACCTCTTTAGGGTATCATGAAGGAGGGCTCTTTGAGCTTCTACTATCTATTCTTTCCCTTATCATCTCCCTTCTAACCTTCTTGGCAACTTCCCTATCACTTTAGAAACTTTCTGATCCTGTTCAGCAATGAAAGTGAAAAAGAGAGAACTACTGCTCTCTCAATCCTATATTCATTTCTTCTTAAAATTTTATTCTGTGATAAATTTACTCAGGATACCATTGATAAACTTGCTTGATTTCTCATCTGAGAACTTCTTAGATAACTCAATTGCTTCATTGATTGCAACTAGTTGAGGAGTATCAAATTCTGTCATTTCAAACAGTCCCAAACGAAGAATATTTTTTTCTACTAATGTAAGACGTCCTAAGGTCCAGCCTTCTTTTAGATATTGACCTATTTTCTCATCCAATTCACTTTTGGACTGTTCGACACCCATGACAAGGTTCAATAAAAATATAGGAATTTCCACATCTAAATCGCTTGTAGAATCTTTATCATATGTATATGCAAAGCGACAAGCTTCTATCACATTTCTTTCATATTCCAAACTCATTAACGCTTGAAAAGCACGCTCACGTAGTTGTCTTCTCATTTCCAGCTGTACATCAGTCATTGAGAAAATCCTCATCGAACAAATCTTTTAAATCCGGTTTTGGTGTTTTTTCTGGAACAATGCCAGCTACATGGATGTTCACTGCAGATAATTCAACCTCTGCCATATCAGAAACAGCACTTTTCACTGCTTTCTGAATAGCCACTGCTACCGCTGGAACACCTACACCGTATTCTAAATATAAATAAATATCAACAGTTACTTCACCATCACTGGCAGTATGAAGATAGACGCCACGTCCTAAAGAACGTTTTGCAAGGCTATCAGACATGCTTTTATTTGCGAAAGAGTAAACGCCATCCACTTTAGCCGTTGCAATGGCAATAATTTTTTCTAAAACACGTGGTGCGATAACGATTTCGCCTAATTGTTCAGTTACCATAACTTGTCCTTTCTTAAGACACAAAGACATTCAAGGAGTCTGTTCAATATTTGTCAGACTCTTAGTCTGAGTTTAATAGTAATTTAAGAACTTCTAGTTCTTAGAATAAATTATGCACGAGAAACGTAGGTTCCTTCTTGCGTATTGATAATCAATTTTTGTCCGACTTCGATAAAGTCCGGTACGTTTACTACGAGACCCGTTTCAAGAGTAGCTGGTTTACCAGAACCTGTTACTGTTGCTCCTTTAATAGAAGGTTGTGTATCTGTTACAACTAACTCTACGGTCGTTGGAACCGTAACACCAATAACTTCACTTCCGTAGAATTGAATTTTCACTTCTGAATTTTCAAGGATAAATTTCAATTCTTGCTCTACATTTGCTACTGGGATTTCATATTGCTCAAATGACTCTGTATCCATGAAATAAGCCGTGTCATCCATCTGGTATAAGTACTGTGCTGGACGTGTTTCAATAATCGCTTGTTCAAATTTTTCTTCTGGACGGTAAGTTGTATCAAAAGTTGAACCTGTACGTACATCACGTAGTTTCATACGCATAACAGTATTCCCTTTACCTGGTTTATGGTGGCTTGCTTCAAGGACACGAATCAATTTCCCATCCGTTGTTTCAAACGTCATACCAGCTTTCAGCTTACTTGCTTCAATCATTATTATTACCTCTTTTAAAATAGATTTCTCTTTATTTTATCATAAAGATTGACAATTCTCAAATTACAATTAGCTCTTTTGGGGCAAGAGTCAATACTTCGCAACCTGTTTCCGTGATGACAAGATCATCTTCAATACGGACGCCATATTTACCATCCAGATAGATACCTGGCTCATCTGTTAAAACCATCCCTATTTCAATCGGCTCAGAGGACTTACCAAAGTAAGGAATTTCATGAATATCAAGCCCAATTCCATGACCAATCCCATGAGTAAAATAAGCTCCGTAACCCGTATCATTGATGATCTGACGTGGAATCCGATCAAAGTCAATACGACTGACTCCAGCCTTGGCTTGATCAATCAAAGCCTTGTTGGCACGCAAGACAATATCATAAATCTCACGTTCCTCATCCGTCACATGACCTACATGAATAGTTCGTGTCATATCGCTAACATAGTGATTGTAATAACAACCAAAGTCCATTGTCAAGGTTTCACCAGTTTGAATCACTTTCTCACTAGCTACTCCGTGAGGCATGGCAGAACGGTATCCTGAGGCGATGATGAAATCAAAAGACGCACCTGAAGCACCAAGTTTGCGCATGCGAGCATCTAAAAAGTTCATAACTGCCAACTCGGTTGTCTCACCTGGTTTGATAAAGTCTAATACATCTAGAAAGGCTTGATCGGAAATTTGACAAGCTTTTCGAATCGTATCAATTTCTTCCGCATCTTTTATCATGCGCAGATTCTCGATGAAACTGCTCATAGGTATCAGTTCATAGGCTGCAAATACGCTTTTCAGCATCTTGAAGTAGGCATAGGCCACTTGATCATCAAAGCCAATTTTTTCTAATTTATCGTCTCCAATGATTTTAGCGATTTCCCCCAAAGCATCACGAGTTTCAATAATATCAAATCCTTTGACCACACCTTTGGCAATCAAGGTGTAGCGGGAATCTGTCAAAAAAATCCGTCGCGTTTTGCTAATGAAAACTGTCGCTTCTGTTCCGCTAAAACCCGTCAGATAGTAAATATTCTTCAGATTGGTTACTAAGACAGCATCACACTCTGTCTGTTTTAAGGCTACTTCAAATTTTTCAACTCTTGATAACATGAGAAAACCTCCGTAAAATGATTCAATTTATTATAGCAAAAAAATACTGAAAATAATACAATCTATATAGTTAAGATTAGATGAAATTGACATTTGAAAGCGCTAAATATATAATTTTCGTTAAACAAGAAAGAATGAGGTAACGATATGAATAAAACAGAATTACTGCTACAAAGACTAGATGAGATTGGTCAGTCTCTAAAAGATTCGAAACAAGCACTAGCTTTGCTGGCACTTGGTTCTTGCGGAACAGAAAGAGAACGATTGGATCAGTACTCAGATTTAGACTTCTTTGTTATTGTAAAAGATGGCTACAAGCAGACCTATATCCAAGACCTAACCTGGTTAAGTAAGCTAAAACCAATTGCATTTCACTACCAAAATACAGTGGACGGGCATAAAGTTCTATTTGAAGATGATGTTTTTTGTGAATTTGCTGTCTTTGAAGCTCATGAACTAGTAAACATTCCCTTCGCTGAAGGCAAGATTATCTGGAAGGAGGTCGGTTTTGATGAAACAATCTGTCAGCCACAAAGACTGCCATCAAAAGAAAACAGAGACCGTGAATGGCTGTTGGGAGAAATTTCATGTAATCTATATTTAGGGATAGGTCGCTATCAGCGAGGCGAAAAATTGGCTGCTTATGATTTCATCCAAAACAGATCCGTCAAACTTTGGACTGAACTAATCAATTTGGAAACAACTTCTAAATCTAATTTTATAGATGTCTTTAATACCAACAGACGATTTGAAGAAGGTTATCCAAAGGAAGCCAAGCAATTGCCTCACTTTTTGCAAGGTTACGAACACATTTCTGAGTCTGCTCAAGCACTCCTAGAATATCTGGATAAACACTATTCTCTTAACCCATTTATAAAAGAAAAAATTCGTAATTTATTATAAAAAAGACTCTGCCTAAAAAAGCAGAGTCTTTTAAATCTTATTTTAACTTTCCTTTTAGATACTGGCCAGTATAGCTAGCAGAGTTTGCAGCTACTTTTTCTGGTGTACCAGTAGCAATAATAGTACCTCCACCAATACCACCTTCTGGTCCAAGGTCAATAATGTAATCGGCCGTCTTAATAACGTCCAAATTATGTTCGATGACGAGAACCGTGTTGCCATCGTCTACAAAACGTGATAGCACTTGGAGAAGTTTCGCAATATCCTCCGTGTGCAGACCTGTAGTTGGTTCATCCAGAATATAGAAAGACTTACCTGTTGAGCGCTTGTGAAGTTCGCTGGCTAGTTTCATCCGCTGAGCCTCCCCACCAGACAGAGTTGTGGCAGGTTGCCCCAAGGTTACATAACCCAGCCCTACATCTTTGATGGTCTGAAGTTTCCGCTCAATTTTAGGAATATGCTTAAAAAATTCCACTGCATCATTGACCGTCATGTCAAGGACTTGCGAAATATTCTTCTCCTTGTAATGCACTTCCAAGGTTTCACTATTGTACCGTGTTCCATGGCAAACCTCACAAGGGACATAAACATCTGGTAAAAAGTGCATCTCAATCTTGATAATCCCATCCCCAGAGCAGGCTTCACACCGCCCCCCTTTCACATTGAAAGAGAAGCGCCCTTTTTTATACCCACGAATCTTGGCTTCGTTAGTCTGAGCAAAGAGATCGCGAATATCATCAAAGACGCCAGTATACGTCGCTGGATTGGATCTTGGTGTTCGGCCAATCGGGCTCTGGTCAATATCAATCAAACGATCAATATGCTCAATTCCTGAAATATCTTTGAATTTACCCGGTTTGTCTGAATTACGATTGAGTTTTTGAGCGATTGCTTTTTTGAGAATAGAATTAACCAAGGTGGATTTCCCAGAACCGGAAACCCCTGTCACGGCTATAAATTTTCCCAACGGGAAGCGGGCCGTGATGTTTTGCAAATTGTGCTCGCGCGCACCTGTGACTTCGATAAAGCGGCCGTTTCCTACGCGGCGCTCCAATGGCACTGGAATTTCACGTTTGCCCGATAAATACTGACCTGTAATTGATTTCTTGCTTTTTGCAACTTGCTCTGGAGTGCCTGCCGCAACAATTTCACCACCAAAAACACCTGCTCCAGGTCCAACATCAATCAACCAATCAGCCTCGCGCATGGTGTCCTCGTCATGTTCAACCACAATGAGGGTATTACCCAAATCACGCATCTTTTTGAGACTGGCAATCAAGCGATTGTTATCCCGCTGGTGCAAGCCAATAGACGGTTCATCTAAGATATAAAGGACTCCACTAAGGTTGGAGCCAATTTGAGTTGCCAAGCGAATCCGCTGACTCTCACCACCTGATAAAGTTCCAGCAGAACGAGATAGTGTCAAGTAATTAAGCCCGACATTATTCAGAAAAGTCAAGCGATCTCGGATTTCTTTGATAATCGGTGTTGCAATGGCCACTTCATTTTCAGTCAAAGTCAGATGAGAAAGTAATTCTAAATGATCTGCAATAGACAAATCAGATACTTGCCCAATATTAAGACCACCTTCACCGCCTACTTTAACAGACAAGGCTTGTGGATTCAATCGATAACCATGGCAACTTGCACAAGTCAGCTCATTCATATAAAGTCGCATTTGGCTACGGGTAAAATCACTGTTAGTTTCATGATAGCGGCGGTTGATATTGGTTACTACTCCTTCAAAAGGGATATCGATATCCCGCACGCCACCAAATTCATTTTCATAGTGAAAATGGAACTCCCGACCATTTGAGCCAAAGAAAATCAGCTGTTTTTCTTCCTCATTCAATTCCTCAAAAGGCTTATCCATATCGATGCCAAAGGCTTCCATCGCCTGAGCTAACATTTGCGGATAATAACTAGAAGAAATTGGATTCCACGGTGCTAGAGCTCCTTCACGTAATGTTTTACTACTATCAGGCACTACAAGATCCAAATCAACCTCTAACTTGATACCTAAGCCGTCACAGTCAGAGCAGGACCCAAATGGGGCATTAAAAGAGAAAAGGCGCGGTTCTAGCTCAGAAACCGTAAAGCCACAGACTGGACAGGCATAGTGCTCGGAAAAGAGTAATTCCTTGTCATCCATCGTGTCAATCACCACATAACCGTCTGCAATTCTTAAGGCTGCTTCAATCGAATCAAATAACCGACTGCGTACACCGTCCTTAATAACAATCCGGTCTACCACTACTTCGATATCGTGCTTTTTTGTTTTAGAAAGCTCTGGAACTTCTGTGACATCATAAATATCTCCGTCCACGCGCACACGCACGTATCCGTCTTTTTGAATTTTCTCAAAAATTGTCTTGTGTTGCCCTTTTTTCTTGCGAACAATGGGCGCTAGGATTTGCAACCGCTGACGCTCTGGCAATTCCAAAACCTGATTGACAATCTGCTCCACAGAAGAAGCGGTAATAGCTCCATGCCCATTGATACAGTAAGGAGTTCCCACACGTGCATAAAGCAAACGAAGGTAATCATTGATTTCCGTAGCTGTTCCAACCGTTGACCGCGGATTCTTGCTAGTCGTTTTTTGGTCAATAGAAATAGCAGGGCTAAGACCGTCAATTGAATCCACATCCGGTTTTTCCATGTTGCCCAAAAATTGACGAGCATAAGCCGACAGACTTTCCACATAACGCCGTTGTCCCTCTGCGTAAAGAGTATCAAAAGCTAAACTAGACTTGCCCGAACCAGACAAACCAGTCACTACAACCAGTTTGTCCCGCGGAATCGTAACATCAATATTTTTTAAATTATGAGCTCGTGCTCCATGAATGATAATTTTATCCTGCATTCTTACCACACTTTATTTTAAACTTCTTTCTATTATAACAAAATTTTCTTCAATCTTTTACCCAAAAACTCGGAATTTTATAGTATAATAGTACGGTGTGCAAATAACTGAAGGAGGAAAACATGAAACAAGTCTTTCTATCAACAACAACTGAATTTAAAGAAATTGATACGCTTGAGTCGGGGACTTGGATTAATTTAGTCAACCCTTCTCAAAGTGAGTCTACTGAAATTTCCAATGCCTTTGACATTGATATTACGGACTTACGAGCACCCCTTGACGCAGAGGAAATGTCACGTGTCACTATTGAAGATGAATATACTTTGATTATCGTGGATGTTCCAATTACAGAGGAGCGAAATAATCAGACTTACTATGTCACCATTCCTCTGGGGATTATTATTACCGAAGATGCGATTATTACTACCTGTTTGGAAAAACTTCCATTGCTCGATATTTTTATTAATCGACGATTACGTAATTTCTATACATTTATGCGTTCTCGCTTTATTTTCCAAATTCTTTATCGAAACGCCGAGCTGTATTTGACAGCGCTTCGTTCCATTGATCGTAAAAGTGAGCAAATTGAAAGTCAGCTACACAAGTCAACTCGGAATGAAGAACTAATTGAACTCATGGAACTTGAAAAAACGATTGTCTATTTCAAAGCGTCCTTAAAAACCAATGAGCGTGTAATAAAAAAATTAACCAGCGCTACAAGTAATATCAAAAAATATTTGGAAGATGAGGATTTGCTAGAAGATACACTCATCGAAACTCAACAGGCAATTGAGATGGCAGATATTTATGGAAATATCTTGCACAGTATGACAGATACGTTTGCTTCTATCATTTCAAATAATCAAAATAACATCATGAAAGCTCTAGCTTTAGTGACGATTGTCATGTCCATTCCAACTATGATTTTCTCAGCCTATGGAATGAATTTCAAAAACAATGATTTACCGCTCAATGGGGAGCCACATGCTTTTTGGATTATTATTTTCATCGCCTTTGCGATCAGTGTTTCACTGACAGTTTACCTCATTCACAAAAAATTATTTTAATTAAAAGGAGATCTTATGACACAAGTTTCTTTGGATAAACTCAGCAAAAAAAATCAAGAATTTGTCCGTATCGCAACCCACCAACTCATCAAAGATGGAAAGACAGACGAAGAAATCAAAGCCCTGCTAGAGGAAATCATCCCAACGATTCTTGAAAATCAAGCAAAAGGAATTACCGCTCGCGGACTTTATGGAGCACCTACTGTTTGGGCAGCGAATTTTTCAGAAGCAAAACAAAAAGAAGCTCAAACTATCAAAGAAAATACCAATCCGTATCTCATGATTATGGATGCTTTCTTATTTGTCTTTAGTTTATTTGCTATCTTAAATAGTAGTGTTAACTTATTCTCCAAAAATCCTAGCAATTATGGTATTGTGACAATTGTACTTGGTAGCGCGGTGGGGGCACTCGTATTTTACGGAATGTATTACTTTATTTACCGCTTTTATTATTCCGACCAAGACCAAAGTCAAAAGCCACCATTTTTCAAATCGCTCCTAATCATTTCAGCTGCTACGATATTATGGGCTATTGTTCTTTATGGAACAACCTTCCTATTGCCAGCTATTTTAAATCCAAAACTACCAAACCTATTTATCCTTGTGTTCGGTGGTGGAACGTTGGCACTTCGTTTTTATCTCAAAAAGAAATTCAACATCCGCAGCGCTCTTACCTCACCAAGACAACTCTAATCCTATTCTTATTTAAACATCCGCCTGTTGAAACTAAAACAAGCGGATGTTTTGAATAAGAAATTACCGCTTCAAATCAATTTCGAGCATAAGAAAAGCAACCCGTTAAGTTGCTCACTTGACTTTATATAAAAAGAGCCTGATTTTTATAAATTCAAGCTCTTTTTATATTTTAATCTTCGTTTACGAACGGCATCAAAGCCATTACGCGAGCGCGTTTGATAGCTGTTGTTACTTTACGTTGGTTCTTAGCTGAAGTTCCTGTTACACGACGAGGAAGAATTTTCCCACGTTCTGAAACAAAACGGCTAAGAAGCTCAGTATCTTTGTAATCAACATATTCAATCTTGTTTGCTGCGATGTAATCAACTTTTTTACGGCGTTTAAATCCGCCACGACGTTGTTGAGCCATGTTCTTTCTCCTTTATATCATTATTCTGTTTGTCCATTAAAATGGTAGATCGTCATCTGAGATGTCCATTGGATTGGTATTCCCAAATGGATTTTCATCACGAGAAAAGTTAGGTACTTGGTTGGCAGAAGTTGCGTTACCAAAATTGGAAGATGAATTTCCGAAGTTGTTGGAAGCATAGCCACCAGAAGATTGACCTTCACGACTAGCACGGCTTTCCAATAGTTGGAAATTATCCGCTACGACTTCTGTCACATAGACACGTTGACCTTGCTGATTTTCGTAGTTACGCGTCTGAATACGACCAGTAATTCCGATAAGAGCTCCTTTTTTAGCCCAATTTGCAAGATTTTCTGCCTGTTGGCGCCAAATTACAACATTAATAAAGTCTGCTTCTCTCTCGCCACTTTGATTTTTAAAGTTGCGATTAACAGCAAGAGTAAAAGTTGCGACCGCTTGATTTTGCGGCGTATAGCGAAGTTCGGCATCTCGGGTCATCCGACCCACAAGTACAACGTTATTTATCATAGTAACCCTTCTTACGCGTCAAGTTTGACGATCATGTGACGAAGAATGTCAGCGTTGATTTTTGAAAGACGGTCAAATTCATTCAAAGCGACTGCATCTTCAGCCTCAACGTTTACGATATGGTAAAGTCCTTCACGGAAATCTTGGATTTCGTAGGCAAGACGACGTTTTTCCCAATCTTTTGATTCAACAACAGTTGCACCGTTGTCAGTCAAGATAGAGTCAAAGCGTGCTACCAAAGCGTTTTTTGCTTCTTCTTCAATGTTTGGACGAATAATATAAAGAATTTCGTATTTAGCCATTGATTTTTCCTCCTTTTGGTCTAATGACCCCCAGCTATTGCAAGGGGTAAGTGAGGGATACTCACGAACAACTATTATACTAAACTTTCTGGGAAATAGCAAGAAAAACCCCGTATGTGTTTTTTGAAACGTTTTTTAATATCTTCTTTTTTAGTACATTTTCTTTACATTTCCTACTCCGAAACCTTAAAGAAAGCTGATATCAGTTAGCTTTAAGTTAGCATCTCTATACTAATGTGTATCTTTTCTATCATTTGTATAAGAAAGGAGTACACACATGGATTTTTTAGTCATTCCTGCTTACAAACCTGACCTCACTCTCATTCATCTTTTACAAAGGGTGAAGGCAAAGAGTTCCTTGCACGTCGTTGTTGTTAATGACGGTAGCCCAGCTAGTTATAATTCGATTTTTCAAGAAGCTCAGAAATGTGCCACCATTTTATACTATCCAAGCAATCAAGGAAAAGGACAGGCATTGAAAAACGCTTTTACTTATATTGATACCTTAGGACAATATGGGACAGTAGTTACAGCTGATGCGGATGGTCAACACAACGTATGGGATATTTTTCGCGTGAGCAAAAAAGCTCAAGAAAACCCCAACCACTTAATTCTGGGAGTTCGTTCTTTTTCTGGAAAGGTCCCTTTGCGATCGGCTTTTGGAAATAAAGTAACACGATTCCTGTTTCAGCGACAGACTGGTGTTTCTGTGACAGATACTCAGACCGGACTTCGTGGCTTTACAACCAATATGATTCCATTTATGTTGGAGATTGAAGGGCAGCGTTATGAATATGAAATGAATATGCTGTTATCTGCTTCTACAAAATATCCTATCAGCGAAGTTCCAATTGAAACTATTTATATCAATGACAATCAAGCTTCTCACTTTAGACCAATACGCGACGGGCTCATGATTTACAAAGATATGTTTAAATTTGCTCTTTCTTCAATTAGTAGTTTTTTGATTGACTATATCGTCTATGCGCTAGCCCTTTTGGTGCTTGCTACAGTGCCAACTAGTCTCAAAATTTTACTGGCAAATGGAGTAGCTCGTGTCACGAGCTCAATTGTCAATTATTCCACAAATAAAAAACTGGTCTTTAAAAATAAAGACAGCGTTGCCAAAACAGGGACTGGTTATTTCGGGCTAGCCTTGGGCTTGTTTATCCTCGACACCCTTTTAATCAGACTATTTTACGCCATTTTCGGTCTCAATTTGCTGATTGTTAAAATCATTGTCGGATCACTGCTCTTTTGCCTATCTTGGCTCGTTCAAAAAAAAATTATTTTCAAAGAAAGGACGCATACTTTATCATGAAGTTTTTCAAAAAATCCTATGCTTATGCTAGTCTCTTTGGTATGCTGTTGACAGGGGCGTTTACCTACTCCATGTTAAAAACTTTTGTTCTGTCAGAGGCCATTACAACAGTCAAATCCTCTTCTACCTCAACCAGCACAACAAATGCTAAAACAGCAACAAATGCGACAAAGACAAATAAAAGCTATAAGGACGATAATGTTTCCATTAACCTAACTACAAAAAACGTCAGCAACACAAAAGTGTACATTGCAGATATTACGGTCAGCTCCCCCAAATATCTTAAAACTGCTCTAGCACAAAATACATATGGAAATAACGTAACCGCTAAGACTTCGGTTACAGCAGCCAATAACAATGCCATTCTGGCTATCAACGGTGATTTCTACGGAGCAAATACAACTGGTTACGTCATCCGCAATGGTGTTGTCTATCGAAATACCGTTCGTGAAGATGCTAGTAATGGTGATCTAGCGATTTATAAAGATGGGAGTTTCGGAATTGTTTACGAAAATGATGTTTCTGCTGAAGACTTGGTTAAAAATGGTGTTGTAAACCTTCTTGCCTTTGGTCCTACTTTAGTTAACAACGGTAAGATTACTGTTTCAAGTAATTCGGAAGTGGGGCAATCCATGGCTTCTAATCCACGTACAGCTATTGGGATAATTGATAAAACCCATTATGTCATCGTTGTATCAGACGGCCGAACATCTGAAAGTCAAGGCCTGTCTCTTTACCAACTAGCTCAGGTGATGAAATCCTATGGTGTTAAAACTGCTTATAATCTGGATGGCGGTGGTTCGTCTACTCTTTACTTTAATCGAAAAGTCGTCAATAAACCAACGACTAACGGAACAATTTCAGAAAGGGCGGTGAGTGACATTGTCTACATTGGTTACTAAAACAAACAACAAACGTTTTAAAAAGACAGCGGTGGTCTATACCCTAATTACAGTATTCTTCTTTATCTTTAGTCGCATTTACGAACACTTCAGTTTTGGAGAGACTTCAGTCTATATGCACTGGCTCTTCGGAGTACCGCTGATAGGTGGGGTTGTGCTCCTTATTTTTCAAAAACTTATTCCTAATCTTTCGCGACTCAGTCTCAATCTTTGGAATTCTGCGGTCGCAACCATTGCCGTTGGCGTTCTTTTTCGCGGTATTGTCAATCTATCTGGTCGCTCTACCACACTGGATTTACCTTACTGGTATGTTGGAATTGGATTAGCCGGGCTAGCTCTACTCTCAATGATTTTTACCAGAAGCGTATGGGAGATAGACATACAAGATACCAAAAAGGATTAACACATACAGAACTTAAAGCATCATGGTGCCCCCTCTTTACAAAACAAGAGTCTGAGAAATCTTATTTTCCCAGACTTTTTTCATTTACAGTCATAAACATCACCTGTCAGTGGATCAATAACTTCTGCTAACTTAAAATGCTCCTGGTCATAATGGAAATGACAGATAGCACAGTTACCAAAGCGCTCCTTGGGATCCAGATTTTGAGCTGTAGCCTTGAGATAGAAGGCCCACATAGCACCACCGGACTGACTGCTAGAATTGGTTCTGCTTGAGCTTTTTCCATAACTTCAGTCAATGTCATCAACACCCGCTCACCAACTTGTTCAACAGCCTCTCCTCCGTAAGGAACAAATAAATCTTCAAAAGAAGTGGCTCCTGCGCGAAACTTAGATTGCAGTCGCTCAGGCTGCGCTTCAAAAAGACCAAAATTCCATTCTTTTAGCCCCTTTACTCGTAAATAAGAATTTGTCCGTCCGTCACTAGCTCTAATGTGTCACAAGCTCGCTCTGAGGTTAACTGTAGGCAGCATCATCAAAAACAATGCCCGCATCCTTAAAATATTGACCTGCCTCCTGAGCTTGATAAATCTCCAAAGGCGTTAAGGGAGCATCACACCAACCTTGAATCCGATACCGCTTATTGAATAAAATTTGCCCGTGTCGCATCAAATAAAGTGTTTTTGTCATAAACTATTCCTCTAAAGAAGTCCTAATTTTTCAAAAGCATTGTAGAAACTGTCCTCAACCACATCATCAGTAATCACATCAGCCATGGCTAGAATTTCTGGTCCACCATTTCCCATAGCAACTCCAACTTGGCAATATTCCAGCATAGGAATATCTACCTTAGCGTCCCCAATAGCAATCGTATCTTCTTTTTTCGCTCCTAGATATTCGAGCAATACATCAATTGCGTGAGCCTTTGTAATATTCTTGACTCCCAAATCACCAAAAAGAGCGTACTCTCCTTTGCCACCCCATGTACCAGCTTTCAACTCCGGAAAAGCTTCTTTAGAATCCAAATGATCTTGATAAGATTTGAGAATAAAACTGATTTTATTGAGATCTGCACGATAAAGTTCAGCTCCATAAACTAACCCATGAAGAGCTTCTTCAGCTTCCAATTGTCCTACTTCTTCTGCACTCGCTTCCTTTCCCTGAGCATAGGCGCGTAATACTGGACGAGCTACCTCACGAAAATCTTCACTGGCAAACAGACCATTATTGCTCTCCAAGTAAAATTCCAAGCCGCGTCTATGCAACCAGTCCACTACTCGTTTTTCCACATCCAACGGAATTAACTGATGCATGATAATCTGACCTTCGTGCTCTACATAAGAACCACTCCCACCAACCATACCATCAAAACCAATCTTCCAGATTTTCTCAGGCATTTCAGCCCTACTACGTCCAGTACAGACATAAACCAGATGATCTTTTTCACGCGCCTGACAAATAGCCTTTACAGCAGAGGAAAGAATATGATTCGCATAATCAACAATCGTACCATCTACATCTAAAAAGATAATTTCCTTCATTATAGTTCACCTGCTTTCGTCAATAAATTATTTTCTACTATTCTATTATATTTTTCTTTTCCTACTCTTTTCTATAGATACTCACAAATACTGATACTATTCTATGAAATATATTTCTAAATACACATCTAATGCAAAGAGAAAACAATCTACTCATCACAGATTCATCAGAATTCAAAATAGTAAAAAGCCTTTTCAACAGATAAAAGAAAGCTAGCTGGAAAGGTTCATATTTATTTTAAAAGTTACAATTATTCTTCTACTGTTTTCACTTTATTGACAGCAATGACAAATGGAAGGATTTACCAAACGTTATACCGATCTTCCTATTAAAGAAATCTGGCTGCTTGATGTTCCTGCTGGGAAAGAAAAACAAGATATCATAGCCGCCATGCCTCAAAAAATGTGGAACGCTTCGGGACATAATGTGAAAATTCATTCAACCTTGGATTGGACAGAAGCTCTGAAGAACGCTGATTTTGTAACAACACAGTTTCGCGTGGAACAACTCTCCACTCGCATTCTTGCCCAAGCAATCCCTGCTTCCTATGGACTACTTGGGCAAGAAACAAAGGAGCCTGGAGAAATTTTCAAAGCCCTTCGAACGATTCCAGTGATTTTAGCAATTGTCGAAGACATGAAATGACTCTGCCCCAATGCCTGGCTCATCAACTTTACAAATCCAGTAGGTATGGTCACAGAAGCTGTTTTGCGTTATGGAAATTGGGAAAAAGTCATCAGGATTTGTAATATACCAGTTGCAGCCAAGATGCGAGAAGCTGAAGTTCTTGGTATGGATTCAGAAAATTTAATTTACCAATTCGCTGGAGTCAATCATTTTCATTGGCATAAGGTTGCAGATAAAGACAGCAATGATATCGCCTTAACCTTGATTGATAAATTATTTGATAACAGTAAAGGAATTCCTAAGAATATTTACGAAATTCCTTACTTTAAAGAACAGCTTCAACAAATGAAGATGATTCCTTGTGATTATCATCGCTATTATTATCGTTTTGAAGAAATATCAACTCATAACTTAGAGGAATATCGGACAATCGGTACGCGTGCTGAGCAGGTCAAACAAATTGAACACGATTTATTTGAACTTTATAAGGATCCCGCCAGCAAGGTAATATGGCGATCGCCTTTATCGGGATGAGCTGTTTTTAGCTCACAAAAGCTATTTACTGCAATTTGCAAAGGCGATTGAAAAATTAGAACACGAAGGCATTACGATTAAAGATGAATTAGCTCGCGACTTAGCTAAAGAACAATTAGTATAAATAGCTATTCGTTCTTGTCATATCAGTAAATCTATCATTGTTTCTTATTGAATGATAAGAACTAGACAGTGCAATTGACAAACCTAGTCCCTTGCTATTTTAAGAAATCAATGTTAAAATAGCAGCATAATAAAACAACAAAGAACATTTGGGGTGCTGAGGCTGAGATTATACCCATTGAACCTGATACAGTTAATACTGGCGCAGGGAAATGTATAATGAAAAACTAGAAAATCTAACCATTCTTTTGATTAGATTTCATTTTGTCGCGCTAAAACTCCTCATCTGCTCTGTTAGAAGGAGTTTTTTATGTTTCAAAAATGGAGTTTACGAGATGTTATCCTCTTAGCTCTTTTGGCTATTCTTTTCGGTGGAATCTTTGTCGGTTCTAGCTTTCTCTACAATATCTTATCAGCTGTTCTGGCACCTATCGGGCTCGAGCCTTTTGCCAATGAAATTCTCTTTGGTCTGTGGTGTATGGCAGCTCCGATGGCGGCTATGTTACTGCGCAAACCGGGGAGCGCCACGATTGGTGAGCTTTTAGCTGCGCTTGCTGAAGTACTGTACGGTAGCCAATTTGGCATGAGCACTTTGATTTCTGGCTTCATACAAGGATTTGGTAGCGAGCTTGGGTTTGCTGCGACCAGATACAAACGCTATGATTGGTTGTCACTTACTTACAGCGCCATTGGTACGACCCTTTTGAGCTTTACCTATGAATATTTCAAAATTGGTTACTACGCTTTCAAACCCGGTTTTGTCTTAGCATTGTTTGTTGTTCGTTTTCTTTCGGTATTCTTCTTCTGTGCTGTTCTGGTTAAAATCATTATGAATCTTTACAACAAGATTAACCAAGCCGCTGGTAAATAATATGGGATTAACATTAGAGCATATTTATCTTAGAGATGTCTTTGAAGACTTAACCTTTACCTTTGAAACAGGAAAAATGACACTCTTGATTGGTGATACCGGTGCTGGCAAATCAACCCTTTTTCGGATTTTAACAAATTTCAATGAATTAGACTTCGCTGGAGAGGTAAAGTTAGGTCATACATTGCTGTCTCATTTACCGATTCATGAACGAGTTACCTATCTTAGTATGATGTTTCAAAATCCAAGCCGTCAATTTACCATGACAACCCTTTATGAGGAATTGATTTTTACCTTGGAAAATCTCCAAACGCCTGCTGAACAGATTGATGCAAAAATCAAGTATGCTATCACTCTTGGGAAAGTAGAACACCTGCTCCATCGTAATTTTCTGACCTTATCTGGCGGAGAAAAACAACAAGTTTCTCTAGCCGTTCTGCTAGCTATGGATTCACAAATTATTTTGTTAGATGAACCCTTTGCTTCTGTCGATCAAGTAGCACGCAAACGCTTGATTCATTTATTAGCAGATTTGACAAAAATGGGGAAGACTGTTATTTTATGTGACCATGATCGTAGCCTCTATGCTGACTATGTCGACTGCCTTGTTGAATTAAAAAATGGGAAACTTTTTGAACAAGATGTAGCTCTTTTAAAAAAGGCTCACCCAAGCTATCAACTGGTACGTAAAAATACCCAGCGAAGTCCTCTCTTACAATTGCAACATGTTTCCTGTCAATTTGACAAAAAAATACTTTTTACAATTGAGGACTTTACTTTTCAGCAAGGTATTACGACTCTCATCGGAGCTAACGGTGTCGGCAAATCCACTCTCTTTCGTGCCATTTTGCAATTGCAAAAATACAAAGGCAGTATGCGTTATCAGGGCCGAAAAATTAAGAAGAACAAGAAGTTATATCGCCATATTACTGCCGTTGTTCAGGATGCTGAAAAGCAATTCATTCGGACGACCCCCGCAGAGGAATTAAACCTGCCCTCTCTTTCCAATGAAAACCAAGCAAAGGTACAAGAAGCCTTAACTTTATTTGGTTTAGACAGGAAAATGGATTCTAGTCTTTTCCACTTGAGTGGTGGGCAGAAAAAAATCATTCAATTATTGGCTATCTTAACCTTAGAAACTCCTGTCATACTCATGGATGAGCCCTTTACTGGGTTAGATAAAAAGGCCTGTGATTTTTTTGCCGATTGGATTAAAGACAAGGCTGCTCAGCAAAGCTTTATAATTATTTCTCATCGTTTGGAGCCCTTGGACGGCATTAGTGATCATTTGGTAGAGCTGACGTCCGACGGGCTGACAGAAAGGAGGTCGCTATGAAAAAAGAAGAAACAAATGTCTTCGCACTTGTGCTCCTTCTCATTGCTTTGACATTAGAAATCTCCTTTATCCGATCAACGTGGCTCAACTGTGCTATTGTCGTAGGAGTACTCGCCCACCTTATTTATCTAAGGAAATGGTGGGGCATTTTCTGGACACTGCTCTTACCTTTGCTACCAGCATTAGCAAATTACTGGGCTATTCAACTTCATGGAGATAACAGTCAAGCAATGATACTGTTTACCCGATCTTTTGCTTTAGCAGCTTTGGGAATGACCTTTTTATATAGCGTTCATCTCAATCAGCTCTTGCGCTATTGGCATAAAAAAGGGCTTCCAAGTCACTTCACCTATGGACTGCTCGTTGTACTAAACGCCATTCCAGTCATTCAAAAAGAAATCCAAGCTGTCCGAGAAGCGAGTCTCCTGCGAGGAAAAACACTTCATTTCTGGTCACCACTCTTTTATATCAAAGCTATTTTTATCGCTTTTAATTGGCGAGATTCTTACATAGAAGCTATGTACGCCCACGGATTTGATGAAACAATCAAGCGAAGTTGTTACCGACAATTGGAAACACCCAAAAGTGCAAGTCTTACTTGCTTCTTGATTTTCCTCCTTATCAATTTGACCCTTTTGATCCCAAGATAGAACTCGACACAAAAATACTGTGGAACTTCTCACAGTATTTTTTGTGTTGAGTTCTTGCCAATCTTTCTATTCAATTTCCACACAAAAAGCATCCCAGCCTTGTAATTTATGGGTTTGAAGTATCTTAGTTACATCTGTGTTAGCAATCAAAACTTCCTTTACAGTATTTTCCAAGACAAAACTTTGCTCTTCATTTGAGAAGTTCATCACGACCAGATATTTCTTTGTTGTCGTTTCTCGTAAATAAGCAAACACCTTATCAGCCGTTTCAAGTAGTTTAAAATCTGCTGTTACCAACCAATTATTGCTCTTTCTCAATTGAATCAATTGTTGATAAGTATAGAAAATAGAATTCGGATTTTCCAAAGCTGCTTCAACATTGACTGTTGGATAGTTAGGATTGACAGCCAGCCAAGGTTGACCAGTTGAAAAACCAGCATGTTGATGGGCATTCCACTGCATAGGCGTGCGAGCATTGTCCCGCCCAATCGTACGAATACTGGCCATAATATCATCAAGCGGCACACCCTTATCAAGGGCCTCGCGGGCATAGTTGAGAGATTCAATGTCTTCAACATCTTCTAAGTTCTTGAAAGGATAATTGGTCATACCAATTTCTTCCCCTTGATAAATGTAAGGAGTGCCACGCATCAGATGAAGCAGAATTGCTAAGGCTTTCGCTGACTTCTCACGGTATTTCGTATCATTTCCCCAGATAGAGACAACGCGCGGAAGGTCATGGTTATTCCAAAAAAGCGAATTCCAACCTTCCTCTACACCTAGTTCATTTTGCCATTTGGTAAAAATTTCTTTTAATTTTGGTACGTCCAATTCATCTGCTACGTCCCATTTTGGTTGATTCGGCTTATGTTGAAGACCAATGTGCTCGAATTGGAAAACCATAGATAATTCATGATTCTTTGGACCTGAATACTGTTTTGCAATGTCAGGAGTTGCTCCCCAAGTTTCACCAACTGTCAATAAATCCTTATCCCCAAAAGTCGCACGGTTCATTTCCTGCAAGTAAGGATGCAGCATTGGACCATTATTGACAATTTTCTGGTCAGGTAGCTTGCCAATCATATCAATCACATCCATGCGAAAGCCACCAATTCCTTTGTCAATCCAGAAATTCATCATCTTGTAAATTTTTTGACGTAGAGCTTCATTTTCCCAATTAAGATCCGGTTGTTTTGTGCTAAAGAAATGTAGGTAATATTGACCAGCTTTTTTATCATATTGCCAAGCAGAGCCGCCAAAAATAGAGTCTAAATCATTTGGCTTGTCTCGCCAGATATAATAACTGTGCTCTGGACTATCTGGATGTTCTCGCGCCTCTACAAACCAAGCGTGCTCGTCAGAAGTATGATTGACCACCAAGTCCATAATGATTTTAATATCGCGCTTCTCTCCTTCTGCGATCAGTTCCTCCATATCCTCCATAGAGCCAAAAATATCTGCAATTGCTTCGTAATCAGCAATATCATAACCGTTATCGTCCATCGGACTCTTATAAACCGGAGAAAGCCAAATAGCGGTAATTCCAAGTTTCTTCAAGTAATCCAATTTACTTGTAATTCCTTGTAAATCGCCAATTCCATCTCCATTGCTATCCATAAAACTTTTTGGATAAATCTGATAAATTACGGCATCATGCCACCATTTTCTTTGCATTATGCATCTCACTTTCATCTTTTTCACCTTCCATACTATATAATTTTTCACTTCTTTGCAAGCGTTTGCGTTATATTTTAGTCTTCTTTTTACACGTGAAAAATTTAACTCTGTAAATTTTAGAAATATTTGAGAATTACTTGAGGCTTATTTGACAAGCATTCTGTATACTAATCCTTGAAGAGAGGAGAAACTCTACGATAGAAAAAATGGAGGTCACATTATGGAAACTATTTTGAATGTGAAACACATCAGTAAGAGATTTGGTCAACAGCTGGCTCTAGATGATGTTAGTCTTACTGTGAAGCAAAAAAATACAGCCTCCTTTGATTGAAAGGAAACTGTGTTTTTTATCAATTTAATACAATTTCAAATCTCGTGGATCTACTGGAAATGTTGGATTATAGGGATTGTGACGAAGTTTGAAATGTTTAATTTCTTCAATCGTTTGTGTACCAGACAGTTGCATGACGGTTCTCAATTCTTCATTGATGTGTTCAAAGACTTGGCGAACTCCTATACTACCACCAAGCGCTAAACCATAAATAACTGGTCGTCCGATAGCCACTAAATCTGCTCCAGAAGCCAACGCTTTAAAAACATGCTGACCACGACGAACACCAGAGTCAAAGACAATTGGTACTCGTTTGTCCACTGCTTCTGCTACTTCTTGCAAGGAATCAAAGGCTGCTGGCCCACCATCAATTTGCCGACCGCCGTGGTTTGTCACCCAGATCCCAGAAGCACCTGCGTCAAGTGAGCGTTCCACATCTTCACGGCATTGCGGTCCTTTGACATAGACCGGAAGACCAGAGTAAGCAGCAATAAATTCTACATCACGAGGGGATAATTTTTGCTTAGCAGATTTGTAAACAAAATCCATCGTCTTACCAGCACCGTCAGGGAGGTATTCTTCCACAATTGGCATTCCAACTGGAAAAACAAAGCCATTTCGTTTATCCACTTCACGATTCCCCCCAACAGTTGCATCGGCTGTCAGGACAATTGCTTTATATCCTTCAGCTTTGACTCGATCCATAATGTGACGGTTAATACCATCATCTTTACTGAAATAAAATTGAAACCAATGGGGGGTTCCTTGAAGGGCTTGGGAAATTTCTGGAAGGTCAACTGTGGAATAAGAGCTGGTGGTATAAAGAGAGCCAAATTCGTGCACTCCCTTAGCTGAAGCTACTTCTCCCTGTTCATTTGCCAACTTATGAGCGGCTACTGGTGCTAAAATGATTGGAGAAGACAATTTATCCCCATCAAATTCAATCTCTGTACTTGGATTCTCTACATTGCGAAGCGTGTGAGGTACAATTAGCTTATGATTAAAGGCACGAATATTTTCTCGCAAAGTAAAGGTATCCTCAGCTCCACTTGCAATGTAACCAAATGCAGCTTTTGGAATGACTTTTTGAGCCATCGGTTCTAAATCATACGTGTTGATGAAATCAATTGGACCTTCAGCATTACTAGTTTGGTAAGACATCATATTTCCTCCTGTCTTATATGCGCATATCCATAGAGAAAATTCAATCGAGTCTTTAAAGCAAGCGCTTTCATTTTTATGTGACAAAACTCAATCCTATTCTCTAACAGATGAGAATAATAGCAATATGTATAAAATTTATACCATTTTGATAAATTGAAACAACTTTTACAATTTATAATAGGGCAGAAGCGGGAAATCACTTCCCACCCTTGCACCTATAATGGTTGTAAAAATTAAGATAAATGGTCTAGCGTGTTATGGCTTAACACCATATTCTTTGAAATAAGCTGTAATCGGACGAAGTTCTTGCCCATCATAAGTTGCAAAGAATTCTTCCGGACTCATTTGTCCATGAGTTTCTTGGTAACCAGCAGAGATTCTTTCCACAAATTCGCCATCAACAATGTCTAGCTCTAACTCTTCCACAGGGATACCACGCTTATCGGTGATTTTGGCATCAATCAGAATAGGCTTTCCAGCTCTTGAAACTTCAAGGGCGCGATCAAAAGCAGCTGGCAATTCTTCTAAAGTTTTAACTGTTATTCCCTCTACACCCATTTCTTCCGCGACTTTAGCAAAATCTACTTCATAAAGATCCACACCTGAAAAGTTCATGACCAAATCTTCCTGTTCAGACTTGATAAAGTTGAGTGAATTATTAGAAGTGACAATATTGATAACTGGCAACTGATATTTGACTTGGGTCGTCAAATCTTGCATGACCATTGAAAACGCACCATCTCCAGCAATATTGAAAACTTGACGATTTGGAAAAGCAAATTGACCTGCGATAGAAGCTGGTAAGCCATACCCCATCGTAGCAAAGAGAGCTGAAATTGTCCATTTCTTCTCTGGTGTAAAGTTCAAAAAACGGAAGCTATTGATAATGTTGTCCCCGACATCAATGCCATAAACAGCATTGACATCCGAAATACGATTGATCTCACGATAGACTTGTTCAAATTCTAATGGTCCGTCTGTTTTTTGCATTAAACGTTCCAGATAGGATTTCCAATCCTTCATGGCTGCCACACTAGCTTGATAAAATGGACGCGGAGCAACGGTTGCACTACGTTCCAAAGCTTTTTGGAGAAAACTTCCAGAGTCTGATAAAATTCCTAAATCTAGATAGTGATGACGACCAAAATTAGCCACATCAATATCCACCGATACAAACTTGAAATAATGAGAACGATAAACTAAGTTAGCAAATGGAAAGTTTGTCCCAATAGCAATGACAAGATCAGCTGCTGCAAATGCTTCGTCACCAACCTTAGAAGCAGCCCGATTAAGTGTGCCTAAATTCGCTTCAAAGTCCTCGGGGATTTTCCCCTTTGCAAGACCCGCGACAGCAATCGGAATTTGTAATTTTTGAGATAATTCTACCAATAAATGAGCCTTGTCGCCAATACCAGAACCCACATGGAAAATAGGACGTTTAGCCTCTTTTACCAATTCAAGAAATTGATCCACTTCAGTATCTGTCGCCTGTGGAAGCGGCAAGCTTTTTTCTGCTGTATGTGAAGCATAATCTACATCTGGAATTTCTACATAACCAAAATTATTTGGCATGATAATAACAGACACGCCATTGTTTTTATAGGCTTCACGAATCGCTTTATCTACAACATAAGGTAAGCTTTCCGGCGTCATCACTACTCGGTTATAGACTGCTACATCACTAAACATGGGTAACTCAGAAAACTCTTGAAAGTAATCATAATTCATATTCGTACTTGGTACTTGACCCACTAAAGCCAACACTGGAGCATGATCTTCACGCGCATCATACAAGCCATTTAAAAGATTGATGGCACCAGGACCAGCAGAACCAAACGTTACTCCTATCTTTCCAGTCAATTTGGCATGAGCTGCTGCCGCAAGAGCTCCAACTTGCTCATGACGAACTTGTACAAAGCGAATGTTTTCTTTTTCCAAATCTAGTGCATTCATAGTTGAATTGACAGAACCGCCAGGATAACCATAAACATTTTCAACACCCCACGCTTCCAATACACGAAGCATGGCGACAGCAGCAGGAACTGTTTTTACATCAGACATCATAATCCTCCATTACCAGAGAATGGAATTGCAATTTCAAAATCTGTTTTTTTAGTCACGTTAATATCATAATACTTTTTGAATTCGTTTACAAAAAATTTGCTCACAATTTTTCACAATCTCAGAAAATATCACAAAAACTGATACAAAATAGCATTCCCTTCACCTTTTGACCAAATTTGTGAAGAAATAAACAATGTTTTTGAATATTAAAAAATAAAAAAACACCTACAGTTTTTTAACCGTAGATGTTGTGCTATTAAATCAAGCAATAGCAATATACCGTCTCTTTCCGCTAAAAGCGATGTAAGAAATCCATGTTACACCGTCTGCGTTTAAAACCTTGTCATAAGTGACCGATTGTCCAGCATTATAATAAGCTAGTTCAGGAGCCGACATTCTAGGTTCCGCTTTGATAGAGGAACGTTTCGTGAAACGATAGACGCCTTGAGCAGGGATAACTGGCTTTTGAGAAGACGGAGTAGACGGTTTTGGCGTTGTTGACGTAACATAATCTCCACCTTCAAAGCCATAATATTCCTCTAAACTCAAACCAGAATGATAAATCTCATCAGCTTCCTTGCCGATATAACGAATATGCCATGCTTCTGGCATATAGCCTGTTGAAGCTTCTTTACCTGGTTGATAACGAACTACAAAACCGTAGCGATGTGCATTATTTTTCAACCAAGTACTTGCAGCAGCATCTTCCAAAAGATTACCAGCTTTATCCGTTAAGTCAAAGACAAGACCTGTTTGGTGTTCACTATAGCCCGGACGTGCAGAGTAACGATCCGCAGCAGCTTGACCATCTTTGTTCACATAATTTTGATACAGAACTTTTTGATAATCATAACTTCTAAATCCGCTGTAAGCATAACCAACATTATAGCCTTGAGCAATCATATCATTTCTTAATCGAAGAAAGGCAGCTTTTGCAGTTGGATTTTCACCAGGATTGTAGTTAGCAGCCATCGGATGTTTTTTATTTGCCACTACAATCTCGTCATATTTTCCTTGGACAAAGTAGTAAGAGCCATTATATTGTACTTCTTTTACACTCGTTTGAGATCCTTCTACCTTAGTTGTTGTGCCGGTTACCCCTTGCAGGCTACCATCCGACTGAATGTAATACATGTGAATGTTATATTCACCGCGATTATTTTTATGACGGCGGATATCTACACTCAACTTATAGGTGCCATCTGTTTGCTTAACTGCATCGTACCAGATTACATCATCTTGACCGCCTTGACTAGACCAAATAGGCAACTTCACTGTCTTCACACCCTTGGTCGAGCTGACATTCGTTACCACCACATCGAAACCTTGGGAAGTCTTGTTTTCAATGTGAATCGTACCTGTCACGCTGTATTTCGGTTCTTCTACTTTGGTTGTTGTGCCAGTTACCCCTTGCAGGCTACCATCCGACTGAATGTAATACATGTGAATGTTATATTCACCGCGATTATTTTTATGACGGCGGATATCTACACTCAACTTATAGGTGCCATCTGTTTGCTTAACTGCATCGTACCAGATTACATCATCTTGACCGCCTTGACTAGACCAAATAGGCAACTTCACTGTCTTCACACCCTTGGTCGAGCTGACATTCGTTACCACCACATCGAAACCTTGGGAAGTCTTGTTTTCAATGTGAATCGTACCTGTCACTTGACTTTGAGCTGGTCTTTGAGGTGCTGGCTGAGCTAACTTTGTAACAGCTGCATAACGACGCATTCCACTATAAGAAATATAGCTAATCCATTGATAACCATCATTTTCCAACACTTTATCATAGTTAACGCTATCGCCTCTATTAAAAGTAAATTGTGTCGGAGCTGACCATTTGGCTTCATTCTTAACCTCTGCCGTTTCAGAGAAAGTATATCTTCCTCTAGAAGGGAGTGTTCCTGTTGAAGAAGGTGTTGGCTTTGCAGGTTGAACTGATTCTGTTACCAACTTATTAATAGCCGCATAACGACGGATACCGCTATAAGAGCGATAGCTAAGCCATTGGTAACCATCCGCAACCAAAACTCGGTCATAGTAAACGCGATCGCCTGCATTCACATAAAACTGCAATGCTGCACTCGCTTTCGGTTCATTTTTCACTTCCGTACGTTTCGTATAAGTGTAATAGCCCTGACTTGGTAAGGAAGGTACACTTTGCGCTACTTTGGATTCTGCAAGACGAGCTTGTTGTGCCGTTTGCGTTTTATCCATCAATTTCGCAACATCAATTTCTTCTTTTCCTGCTTCTTTTTCAGCAGGATTCTTTTCAACTTTTACAGTTGTTAAAGGCTTAGTTGTGTTTGTCGTTTTATCTACAGATGAATCCGTTATTTCATCTTCGGTCTGTGTTGATGCATCTACAGTAGTAGATTGAACACGTCTTGTATCTGTTGCTGCAGAGGCAGTTTTGTCTACAATTTTTGTAGTTTCTTGAGTATCTACAGAAGACTTTTCAACAGACATCATAGTTGCTGATGAACGAACTGGTGCAGGTGCTTTTTCAACAACGTCTTTCTGAGTCGCTGCTGGTCGAGAAGACACATCAGTTGATTCCGTTGTATTTTGAGTCTTATTTGCTGTGCCAACTTGAGCCGCTTCAGGTATTGTTCCAGTCGTGGCTTGTTCATCAGCCGATACTGCTTGACCACCCATAAAGAGGACACACCCAATCAAAACAGAAGCTGCACCACACGAATATTTACGAATGGAAAAACGTTGTTCTTTGTGATCAAACATTTTTTTCATCACTTGTCCTACTTTCTAATTTATTTCTATCATCTTAATTTCTGTAGAAAGGATGTGTATTGGCTGCTGCAGCATCCTGACCAAGCGTAATCCTATCGTTATTATTAACTTCACCAAAACTTGGATCAGATATACCAGCCGGAATCACAATAAAAGCAGCATTATCATACTCTGAGTTTAGATTATACATTGTAGCAATAAAAGTATTTTTTTGAATACTTTGGGGTTGCAATTTATATATATGCGTATTACTATGAGTAATTTGACCATCACGGTTGATTGTGATGCTTTCACCAATATTATTACTCCAAGTTCCTGAAATTGTTGAAAAATCACCACTAGCAAGAGCGTTTACGTCAACTGTAGACTTTGCTTCTGCTGCAGGAGAAGTATTACTATCGGCGTTAGTTGTACTTGAAGAGGGTTGAGTAGTTGACGATTGAGCAGGTGACATCTGTTCACTAGCAGCAGATTGAGTACTGTCCCCTGCTTTTTTATTACTACTCGCGTTAGCAGTCATCTTTTTCTTAGCTTTAGATGATTTTGCTTTTTTAGAACTACTTTGTGCAGTCTTTACTGTCGAATGGTCATTCGAATCACTTTTTGTTTCATTTTTATGGCAAGCGCTCAGTAAAAGCAAAGAGCACAACATAGTTATACTTACTAATTTATATGAATTTTTCATTGTATTTCCTTTCTTTTTCAGGAATCCTCAAATTCCAAAATCATTATACAACTTTGTTTTGTAAAAATCAACACATTTTAGAAATATTTGTAATTTATTTGTAACATATGTGTATTTTCTATTTTCTGCCTTTAGAAAATTAGGCAATGAGGTACAATTTCCTGTTGCATATCCCCAAGTATCTACTTGATTCGGATTATTCCTCCAAGCCACTGGATAATCATCTCCAATAACCACTCCATTGTTCACAGCTAATGCATGACGCGCTATTTTTGAGGCAAACATAGTTTTTGTTGCACCCTCTTTTAACTGATTCGAAGGTTTATCAACTAAGTTATTCTTATTTTTTGAGACATTATTATCGCCTTTTTGAGTAGAAGAAGCAGTACTTGAAATCATATTATTGTTAGATTCACTAGTCTCTTTGACTTTCATGTCTGGTGTGGACGAAACTGATGAATTATTTTCATGTTCCACTTGAACATTAGATGTTGAAACAGTAGACGTTACTCCATTTTCTGATATCGGCTTAGTATCTTCGACTGGTTTGGTTTGAACTGTAACTAATTTTTCTTTATTGTGAACTTGAACATTATCAACTATAGATACTTTATTTGATACACCACTATCCACAGCTTGATTATTCTTAGAGTTGTTTTCAACATTAGAATTTATCATTTTATCAGAATGGGAAACAACAGACTCTGTTGTAGATGAAACAGTAGATGTTGAGGTTGTCTCATCTGCCGAAACATTAGCAACATTAAACAGAAAGCATCCTAGCAGTACAGATGCAACACCAAATGAATATTTCCGAATTGAAAAGCGTTGAACTTCTTTATTAAAATTTTGATTCTTCATAATTATTATTTCTCCTTTATCTCTTAGTAATTGGTATATCTTAATTATTACTGTTTAACAATAGAAACTCCTCCCGGATCAACACCTAATAAACTAGGATATTTTTTGGGTACTTGACCAAAAATAATCCAAACAAACGATAGAAACAACAAAACTTTGATAACATTCTTCATGTTTTTCATAGAGTTAAATCCTCTTTCTAGGTACACATTATATCCCTTTGAATAAACTATTGCAATAGATTTTTATAAAAATAATTATTTTTTTTAAAATTATAACTATAATCATTTTATGTGTTTGGGCATGTTTCCATAGTTTTAATGTAATTTTTTCAAAAATAAAACACAAATAAAATTATCTCCATCATAAACTGGACATAAATTTATTCGTGTTTCTCATATTATATCTTATTTTTAACTTATATTTTTTTAAAATTATCACGAAGATACTTTTCAAGTATTAAAGCCATTTTTTCATTACCGCTGAGTTTATATAATACTTGCGAAAATGTAAAATATTGCTTTACAATACTTTGGCTAGAAAAATCCTCGCTAATATTCGCTAATATACAGTATAAATCTGCTAATAAATAACTACAACTGTATTCATTACATTTTTCAATAACATCAAGCGTTTCTTCTATTCCCTTCTCAATCTGAAAACTTTTCCAAAGATATCGGCAAAAATTATATCTAATTTTAATATAAATTTTCAGTTCTATTGTATGAGTAAAATCAATATTTTGAAGTTTAGATATTATTGCTTGATAACATTTTTCAAATTCATCATTATTTTTTTCTTCTAAAAAGAAATCAAGCAAGGTATTAGAGATACGAAGGTACATTAACTCATCTTTATTTAATCGCACAAGCATTTGTTCTAATTTTATAATAGCCTCCTCTCTTTTATTATCACAATGAAATGAAACAATTGCTCCTATCCATTCAAGATAATTTTGATCTGATAGTGACAATCTATGCCATTTATCAATTTCTAAACTGTATAAATATTTTAATGAATCATACTCACGCTTTACTAGAAAAGATTCTACCAACTCTTTAAATTGTACCAACTTAGATGTCTCGCCAAGTACACTATCATCAAAAAAATAGTTCATTGTAACATTCATTTTTTTTGATAATGAATATAAAAGATCCGAACCAGGCATATACTTGCCCTTTTCCATTCTACTAATTTGACCTTGTTCACATACCCCTTCTGCTAATTCTTTTTGGGATAGCCCTAATTCCAATCGTTTACTTTTTAATCTTGTGGCTAATAATGTACTCATACTACTCCCTTAACATTTTATAATTTATTTTTCATTATATCATATGAGTTAAATTATATAAAATTAATTTTATATGACAATAGTGATTTTTATATTAGTTTCATTGAAACGAGGTCAAAATTGCTAATCTATAGTCGACGCAAAAATTATAACTGCATGGCTATTCGCCCTGCCAACACTTGGTATCCCGCAACGGTCAAATGCAGTCCATCAGTGGTAAATGCTTCTGCTAATTGTCCTACTTCGTCTAACAGACTGTCGTAGACATTGACAAAAGTCACATTCATATAAGCAGAAGTCAACTCTTGATAGACATGGTTGAGACTTTGAATTTTTCGATTGCTTCTTAGATGAACGCGCTTTTTGTAAGTAGGGCTTTCATTGACTGGTAAAACAGACAGAAGGCAGATTTCTGCAAGAGGATAATTTCTAGCAATCGTTTGGATGATGCTTTCCACATTTTTTACCGTTTCTTGCTGCGGAATTTCCTTTCCAATATCATTAGTGCCGATGAGAAGAAAAATCTTATCAACTGCCTGCCCAAATAAAAGAGATTCTAAATGCTCTAGCAACAAATCGGATCGATAACCTCGAATTCCACGGTTTATTAGTGTTTTTGACGTTTTTAATAACTCATGTAATGGAAAATACTCTACGATAGAATCTCCCAGAAAAAGTACATCGGGGTCTTTGACGGATATACGATTCAACTCTTGGTATTTTTTTCTGATCTGCTCTTGCTCATTCAAAAGCCATTCATCTAATAATTGGACAGCCATTGACTCTCTCCTTTCCTCAAATAGTTCTCTAATACTGTCAGGACGCCCGCCTCTGTATTGGCTGGTGCAAGGTGATTGGCAACTGCCTTGGTTTTAGGATCCGCATTCTCCATAGCATAGGAAATCCCTGCTAATTGCAGCATTTCAATGTCATTTTCACTATCTCCAAAGGCCATGATGTCTTGCTCTTGAATTTTCCATTTTTGCATCAGTTGTTTCAATCCCCAAGCTTTATGGATCCCTTTTTGTAAAATATCAATCGCTCCATAACCGCTTGTGACTGCATTTAATGTGTCTGCAAAATCCTGATTGAGCTGTCGAGTAGCCTGAACTGCTGCGTGCTCGTTTACCACCATACTCATTTTCAGAACTTGTGGAAAATCATCTGGACGCAATGCTTCAACAAAGTTTATCTTTTGATAAAATTCTTGCGCCATTTCTGCTGTCATGACTTTTTCAATCATAGGGAAAACCGTCCCCATTTTGACAAAAGCTCCATTTTCAGCTGTGACAATGAGGTGCACATCACGTTCTCTCCCTTCAAAGTAAGACAAGACTTGTTCCACCAAGTCTGGAGACCAACATGTACCCAGCAGTACCTCGTTTTTATCAAAAATCCGCGCACCATTTGCGGCAATCAAGGTCAAGCGCGCCAGCAAATCACCAAATAACAAGCGCATTCGGTGAATTTCATTGCCCGTTGCCACCACAAACCGAATCTCCCGCTTGTCCAGCTCATCCAATATATTTTTCAACCGACCTCGATCGAATTCCCCTTTTTCATCTAAGAGCGTTCCGTCCATATCGGTCACAATCATCTTAATTGTCATGTTATCACCTCTAACAATCATTCATTTCAAATTCAAATCTCGTCGTCCATTTATTTCATAATGTTCGACTATCCTTTTGCCATTTCTGTAATTCCGCTTGGATAATGCAAAACATTATTGGCTACATTTACATCTTATTTCAAAAGGATTATATTACGTCTAAATATATCCCAGTAAACAAAGTTTTTCTTTTATTTTACCAAAAAGAGAGTTGAAGAGGAAACAATTGTATTCCAGCAAGGATTGGTCTTTTTAGTTATAGTTTAAAACTATATTCTTTTCTCTAAATTAACTATTTTTCAAACATGCTCAGCTTTTGTACAATAAAAAGCAAGAAATCTAGAAAGAGGCATGTATATGACACAATCAAAATTCCAACTAGTTGGATCTCTTCTTCGTCCAGCTGATCTGCTTAATTATAAAAATAAAATTGAACATCGTGATGACATTCAGTATCCTTTTTATGATAGTTTTCCGGGTTATCGTGAAACAGAAACAGCAGAGATTAAAAAGGTCATTGCTGATGAAAAGGCAAATGGTATTGATATTTTGACAGATGGTGAATATTCTAAGTCCATGTGGCATTTAGATTTTATTTGGGGACTTAAAGGTATTGAACGTTACATTGCAGACCACGGCTACACTTTTAAAGACCATGATGGCGGACAGTACGAAACACGTAAAGACATCGGTATTCGCATTAGACAGCCACTTTCAGGTAAAAATCATCATTTCTTAGATAGTTACAAACTGCTCAAGGAAGAAGCTGGTGATACGCAAACAAAATTAACGATTTGGGGACCTGCGCATGCTTATACTGAACTGGCTATCTTTGATAAACTTGCTGGTGAAGGGCAAGTTTACAAAACCAATGACGAATTAAAAGCTGGTCTTATCAAGGCCTACAAGGAATTCTTGACAGAATACAAGGAAGCTGGCGGGGCAATCATCCAGTTTGATGATTGCCTTTGGGAACTTTTTGATGAATCAAATCCTGCTTCGTTTTTTGCTGATGGCAATGCTGCGCTAGCTGACTTAGCGGATGAATTTATTGCGATCAATAACGAAGTAGCTGATTACGGTCATCAATTAGGACTCAAAGTTTGGACACATAACTGTCGCGGAAATTATGAAAGCCGTTCTGCCTCAGGCGGAACTTATGAAGCGATTGCAGAAAAATTCTTGCGTGAGCAACATTATGACCGCTTCTTCTTAGAATGGGACAGTGACGTCTCAGGTGATTTGAAAGCCCTTGCTTCTCTTAAAGATAAAGATGCTGAAGTTGTTCTTGGACTCCTTTCCAGTAAGACAACTGATCTTGATGATGAAGAACGTGTTCTCAAGTTATTAGAACAAGCCAGCACCATTTTGCCTAAGGAACGTTTGCTGCTGTCCCATCAATGCGGTTTTGCTTCTTGTGATTCTGGCAATGAGTTGGCTATCCCACAGCAATGGGCCAAAATCAAACAAGGCCAAGAAATTGCTAAGAAATTTTGGGGTTAAACTGCAAGCACATGACTATTTAGCGAACACTGACAAAAACGCGAAAACAAACTTCTTTTTGAGGTTTGTCTTTTTGATTTCCAGCAATAAATACCACTGAAAAAGAATACTATTAAAATGATTTCTCTATTGAGAAATTTTTGAAGACAAAACTACAATAATCTACACTTCAACCATTTTCCCTTGCCCCTCTGTTACAATTCTTCAATTCATTTGTGTAATCTGAAAAAGACTGAATCGAAAGATTCGGCCTTTTTTATAAGGAGCAAATTTATCAAATTATACTGTCAATTCAATCTGATTGCCTTCTAAAGCCAGAATGCAGCTTTCATAGTAACCATCACCTGTCAGACGCGGTCCGCTTAAAAGCTGATAGCCGTCTGCTTGAAGCCTCGCTGTCAGTTCATTTACCTTTTCTCTACTTCCTAGACTAAATGCCAAATGGTGATACCCCAAAAAGAGAAGTTCTTGGTTGTTCTCCGCTAAACCTTCCTTTCGAGTCATGATTTCCAATCTCGCCCCTTCGTCAAAGCTGAGGAAGTAAGACTGAAAACCTGTTTTTTTATTATGGTAAAGCTGATTACTTTTCGCTTCAAAATATGTTTCAAAGAAGCGTTTAGCTCCTTCTAAATCTCGAACATAAAGGGCTGCGTGCTCAATCTTCATAGAGTTTTCCTCCATTCGTTGCAATAACTTCTTTATACCAATCAAATGATTTCTTCTTATAGCGAGCCAAAGTCCCTGTTCCATCATCGTTTCGATCAACATAGATAAATCCGTACCGCTTGCTCATCTGAGCTGTTGAAGCAGACACAAGGTCAATACAGCCCCAAGTGGTGTAGCCCCAGAGTTCAACACCATCTTCAATTGCTTCGCCGACCTGCTGTAAATGCCGTTTAAGATAATCAATGCGATAATCATCTTCAACAGTCGGACCATCAGGACCATCTACCAAGACATCTTTCGCACCAAGACCATTTTCTACGATAAAGAGCGGTAATTGGTAACGGTCATAGAAAGCATTGAGAACCAGATGCAGACCAATTGGATCCACTTGCCAGCCCCATTCTGAAGCAGTTAGATAAGGATTTTGCAACCCACCCAGCACATTTCCACGACCAGAAGAATAACTTTCCGGATCATGGGCAGCAACCACACTCATGTAATAAGAGAAGGAGACGAAATCTACGGTATGCTCTGACATCAATTCTTTATCACCCGGTGCAAATTGGATCTTGATTCCATTTTCCTTGAAAAAACGGTTCATATATGCTGGATATTTACCACGCGCATGAATATCTGAAAAAAGATAATTCTGATTTTCAAACTCACGAGCAGCCAGTACATCCTCTGGTTTTGGCGTCATCGGATAAGTCGGCATAGCTAGTACCATGCACCCAATCTTAAAGTCTGGATTGATTTCATGCCCAATTTTAGTTGCAAGAGCTGATGCCACTAGTTCGTGATGAACAGCTTGATAAAGATCTTGTTTGGACAATTCTTCTACTGGAGTTGCAATCCCTCCACTCATAAACGGCGCATGAAGAACAGAGTTGATTTCATTAAAGGTCAACCAATAGTTCACCTTGTCTTTGTAACGAGTAAAGACGGTACGAACATAGCGCTCATAAAAGCCAATCAAATCACGATTTGCCCAACCATTATACTGACGCGCCAAATGCAAAGGTGTTTCATAATGTGACAAAGTCACCAAAGGTTCAATGTTATATTTGGCCAATTCATCAAAAAGGTCGTCATAAAACTTTAGACCTGCTTCATTTGGCTCCGTTTCATCACCATTTGGAAAAATCCGTGACCAAGCAATAGAAGTACGATAAACCTTGAAGCCCATTTCTGCAAAAAGGGCAATATCTTCTTTGTAACGATGATAAAAGTCAATTCCTTCCAATTTTAGGTTATCAGCTGTTGGCTTATCTGTAATCAAAGGATTGAGATCACCTGCATTAGCTGGTATGCCACCTTTTGGCGTCACATCTTGAACCGAAAGACCTTTACCATCCATATCGTAAGCACCTTCGTATTGATTGGCAGCTGTTGCACCACCCCAAAGAAAATCTGCTGGAAATTTACCCATGGCTTCTACCTCTTTTATTTTTTACTCAATTATATTATAATCTTAAGAAAGAATATTTTCTAACACAATTCTTCTATAAATTGGTATTATTCTACGAAAGAGGCTACACTTATGGATCTAGGAACATTACACAAAAATATCGTTTACAAAAATCAAGGTACTCCTTACTCTCTCACACGAACCATTACCAAAAATGGACAGCCGGACATTCTCTTTCATTGGCATACGGATGTTGAACTGATTTACGTCCATGAGGGGACAGCACAGTTTCACATTGATTATGATTACTTTAATAGTGAAGCAGGTGATATTATCCTCATTCGTCCCAATGCCCTTCACTCGATTCACCCGATTGAAAATCGCCGCCATTACATGGACGCTATCAATTTTCATTTGGATTTAATGGGCTATTCTGCTATGGATCAAGCTAGCATTGACTATCTGCAACCGCTTTATAATGGTCAACTGGATTTTGTTCATGTTATCAAGCCCAATCAACCAGCCTATACAGACATTCGGCAATGTTTACTTGATGCTATGAAAATAGGCTATTACCGCACAAAATATTTTGAATTTCAACTCAAATCCCAGCTCAATCAACTCTTTTATCTTTTATTTGAAAATGGTTATGTCATTTCAAAAGAGCAAACCTTAGAAGGCTATCGCAAGGAAGAAAAAATCCGTACCATTATTGACTATATCAGCGCTCATTATCAAGAAGAGCTCACTATTGACCAACTTGCCAAAATTTGTGGTTACAGCGATACACATTTCATGAATTTCTTTAAGAAACATTTGGGGGTGTCTTGTATAGAATATGTGATTCAATTTCGCTTGCGAAAAGCGGCTGAACTCTTGCAGCATTCTACCTTACCCGTCTTAGAAATTGCTACACAGTCTGGCTTTAACAATCTCTCTAACTTCAATCGGCAGTTTAAAAAGTATTACCAACTAACTCCTAGTCAATATCGTAAAAAATAACAAGGAGGGACTCCATGAAAGATATTATCTGGTTATTTCCGCTGCTTTTCATTTTTCATGATTTAGAAGAAATCATTGGTTTCATACCATGGCTACAGCGGAATGAGCAGCTACTGGCAAAAAAAGCTACGGTCATTCTAAAGGCCCACAAAGACTTATCCACAGAAGGGTTCGCACTAGCTGTAGCAGAAGAATTTGTCGTGGTGCTCTTTGTCTCTTTCTTTGCTATTTTTTACCATACTCGCTTCCTTTACCTCATCTGGTTGGGTGGATTCATCGCTTTCGCTCTTCATCTGGTGCTTCATATCCTGCAAGCTATCTGGATTAGGCGCTATATACCAGCTCTTGCAACCTCTATCCTGTGTTTACCGGTTAGCAGTATTATCATTTGGAAAACCACCACTTTACTTCATATCAACACAATTGAACTTCTTGTTTTCAGTCTCATTGGCGTTCTCATCGTTATCAGCAATCTATTTTTTGCACTTTGGTTAGGAAAACAATTTTCTGCCCGGTTAAACTAAAGCCATTTTGAATATCTAAAAAACGCTTAAACATTGTCTGCTGCAAGACTCTTTTAAGCGCTTTTTATTTTAATCGAAACTCATTTGCTCCATTTCAAATTTACATGCTCATTCATTTCCTGATAAGCTGTGTCAATTCGTTCTTTGGTGGCTTGGTCTAATTGATTACGGTATTTTCCACCTTCAATGAAATCTTCCAAAATATAGGTCTGGTAGGTGTAGAGAGGATAGCCTTCCGGTGAATACGTCCCTTTTGCCACACGACTCACCCAACTCGGATGTGCCTGTACATCCTTGATAATTGTCCCTTTCTTTGATTTTTCAACCGTCACGTCCATGAGCACGCCGCGTTCTGTCCATTTCTTATTTTCCACACCGTCCATTGTCTCGATTCGCTGATTGGAGATAAAATTTCCCATAGAATAGATAATGAATTTCTTTTGTCCATTTTGTTTGATGACCTCTGATGGTTCAACGACATGCGGATGTCCGCCGAAAATAATATCTGCTCCCCACTCAATCATCTTATGATAAAGAGTTTTTTGCTCCTGTGTCGGTTCCAATTGATATTCAACCCCCATCTGAGGCATGACAACGGTTATATCAGCTTCTTTTTCGGCTTGCTTAATTTCTTTTTTCATCTTTTCTTCATTTAAATCCGACAAATGATGATTGTAGTCTGCATGAGAGATATTTTCCTCCAAGCCGTTAAACCCATAGGAATAAGCTAAGAGCGCAATTTTAATCCCATTCACTTTTTTAATCACAAGTGAGGCTTTATCCCTGTTTTTATGTGTATAAACCCCAATCGGTGTAATTCCGTGCTGCTCAAATGCTTTTGCTGTTGAAAAAACACCTTCCAATTGAGAATCCAAAATGTGATTGTGTGCCAAATCCACAACTTGATAACCAGCATCTTTGATAGCTGACACCACCGACTCTGGCGCATTGAACAGTGGGTAACCCGCCAAAGGATAATTTGGTCGGATAGTCCCCTCGAAATCTCCTAATACCAAGTCCGCCTTTTTCAGCCAAGGTTTGACATATTGATAATTTTCTGTGAAATCATACGTCCCATCTGACTGTAAAGCACTCATATATAGAAGATCATGATATAGCAGATCTCCGTTTGCCATGATACGAGCCGTCTGTACACCATTTGGGGTAGAAGACATTTTTTTCTTTTGTACAACACCTGTTTTTGTCGACTTTCCCTTAATCGTAATGCTATCGTTTATTTTTTCAGCTACTAAAATCACACTTGCTGCTACAAACACGGCGCAAAGCAAGCCTAAAATAAACTGCCAATTGGTCGCTGACTGTATTTTTCGTTCCATTCTTTTCATGTTCTATTCTCCTTTATCTACATTGTAGCATAAAGAAGCGAACATAACGCAGGAAATTAGAAATAATAAAAAGGACGAAGCAGATTATACTGTTCTTCAATTGGATTTTTCGACCAACTGTTTGAAACTGTATAAATACTTGTCCTTTTTCTTAAATTATTTACTTACTTTTAATAATGCGTTGCCTATCCGTACATCACCATGAGCTAGCGCTTCAACTGCCTTATAATTAGCTATATTGGTAACAATGATAGGAGTCGTAACTGAGCACCCAGCAGCACACCATAAAGAATCAGTCTGAAACCTTGAATAGCTGTCAAACCAGAACCAATCAAGCTAGAAGCTGTATTAGCGATTGGTCCCACAAGTAAGAAGGTCAAAGATACTGCAATATAAGAGTCACGAATGGAACCATGAACACTTTGACAAAGTCTGGCGTGATTTTTTTCATGAATATCTCGATGTGAGATGCCACCCAAACTGCCAAAATAGCAGGAATAACCGTTGACAGATAGTCTCCTGTCGGCAAGCCCAATGGAATACCAAAGAAGTTTACTGCTCCAACTTTCCCCAAAGCTGTCATAGTAGCTTCCAAGTTCGGATAGACTAGAGCTGCTTCAATTGCTAATGCAGTGAAGTCATTCATTTTGAACTTATGAGCAGCATTGAGAGCAATCATAATCGGTAAGAATTGGAAGAATCCGTCACCTGCTGCTGTCAAGACAAGTGCAACACCATTGTTCTTTGCTGTCCAACCTAAGGTTGCGGTCAGGATAGCGACCACACCTTTAATAATCCCAGCTGCCGCTAAAGGACCAAGGAAGGGTTGAAAGTCAATAAAGGCATCGAGTGGATTTTTCTTCACCGCTTCTTCATGTGCTTCCACAGTACCTGCACCCTGCCCCTGCACACCACCGACTGCCAATACCGCTGCATAAACATCAGGGACATGATTTCCAATCACAACCTAATACTGACCTCCAGCCTTCACTACGGTCATTACACTATCACGCGCCATAAGATAGTCAGTATCTGACTTGCTCTCACCTTTTAGAGTAAAGCGTAAACGGGTTACACAGTGCTTAACACTGCTAACTTATCACAGCCTCCGACGTGATTGAGAATATCCTGAGCTAAGTCCGTATAATCTTTTTCCATAATAGGCCTCCTTTAATTTTTAGGTCAGCCATTTGTTACACATATAAATATAGAAAACTGTAACAAAAAAACCTAAACATACACCAAATAGAAAGTAGTTTTCCTACCTTATATCTCGTATTTGTCTAGGTTTTGCCTGCATGACCAGTAACAATCCATGAATTAAGCATAGCACAAATTTTGAGATTTGCGAGCGGTTTCTAAAACTTTTTTAAATAATTATCAGGTGATAAATAAAATAATCGTCTGTTAAGGATATTAAAAAACTTTGACAAGTCGTTCAACCTATCAAAGTTCTTAAAGAGAATGTTATTAGATTATTTAACCATTTGATTTAGTCGTTCATACACTGCAACAACTTCTTTTGCTAAATCAATAAACGTTAAGCTCGTCATCAAGTGATCTTGAGCATGCACCATCAAAAGACTGAGCTCAATTTTTTCACCTTGAGCTTCTTGTGTCAGCATCACTGTCTGTGACTTGTGTGCTAAAACTAATGCCTCATCTGCTGCTTTTAACTTTTCATGTGCTTCTTCAAAGAGACCGTTCTTAGCTTTTTGAATCGCTTCAAAAGCATTGCTCTTCGCCTCGCCACCATACATAATGAGGGACATGATACTTTCTAAATTTGAATTTTCCATATCAATCTTCTAGCCTCCGATCAGTTCCTCGGCTAACGCTAGCACCTGTGGACCGTTCATCATGCCATAATCCACCATTGGGATAACTCCAACTGGGATATTCTTTTGAGCTAACTTTTCTGTGAATTGATCTAAAAGATAGCGCACCTGTGGACCTAATAACAAAACATCTACTTTCTTCTCAGAAAGGATATCATCTACTTCTGGTGCTGGAACTGCAAAAATTTCTGCATCTAATCCTTTTTCATCGGCTGCAGCTTGCATTTTTGTAACAAGCAAGCTGGTACTCATACCCGCAGCACATGCCAACATAATGGTAACTTTAGTCATAATTGTTCCTTTCTATTCATTAAAGTCAACGATCTTTTCTACCGATTAACGGATCTTGCTAAACGTGACACAGTATGTCGAACGCCACGAATAGTATTGCTCAGTGCATAAATATTATCCACTACTGCCAAACCACCATAACCTGCATCCCCAATATGTTGAATATCAACACCACAAATTTTATTACGAAGTGCGATTTGTTTAATTGTTTCAATATCCGACGTCTCTTGGCTAGTGCCAATAGCGCTTAAGACTAAACCTCTTTTACTATGTACTAAATCTACGACAGCTCTCATTTCTTCATCACTGAAAGCAGGAACTGTACCAACCGCTGGCACCAAAATCACATCTGCACCAGCTTCTAATAATTGTTCAGCTATCTGAATGTCTGCAACCGGCTCGGATACCCCTGCACCGTGCATTTTCCCAGCTATAATCAAACCCGAAAAATGCTGCTTAGCTAATTTTACTGCATCAATAATTTCTTTATTGCTAACTCCTGTTCCTGGATTACCTGTTAAGCAGACAAAATCAAAGCCTAATTTTTCAATTTGTTCAAAAGAAGCCTGACTAGCTTGCCGACCAGCAGCAATCACTTGCACTTCTTCCAACATATCAGCTTCCAAATCAACAGGTTCTAAATTCACTCCAATCGGAGCTCCCACCAAGCGATGCAATTCGTGAACAATTTGCTCTTTTTCACAATCCAAACCAAATATTTCTGGTTGGAAAACATCTAAGCAATTCAGCAAAATCATATCTGCACCAAAAGCTCTTGCAATCTCAGCATTGGTGATATCTCCGACAAAGGTTTCACGAATGACAACATTTTCGGATAAGACAACTCGCCCTTCACTCGCTTGAATGCTTTGTTTCAATTCTTGGGCTGTCATATTCAAAATTTCCGAAGGATTTGCACTAATTAATCGTTTCATACTCTCATCTCCCTACTGATTTTCTTCTGCTTTAAAGCGTTTTTCAATAGTAATTACAAATGGAATATAGATTAAAATATCAATCACAATAAGAACAGCTTGTAAAATAGACGCTTTAAAACTTCCCGTTGCCAGCAAGCCACTAATAATCGGAGGAGTTGTCCAACCTGGGTCAGTATATGTTAACGGTACAAGACCACTTGCCATGGATGACCATGCAACGATGAGATTCGCAATCGGTGCCAAAATGAATGGGAACAGAAGCAAGATATTTAAGACAATTGGAACACCAAACATCGTTGGCTCATTGATATTGAACAAACCTGGAACCACTGTAATAGGTGCCAGTGTTTTAATCTGCTTGCTTGATTTTCTCTTTTTCGCCAAATAACCAATCGCTAATACCAAGCCAATAGTTGCGCCGCCACCGCCAATGAAGACGAAATTATCCATAAAGACACTGGTAAAGATATGCGGTAGTTTTTCCCCTGCTTGATAAGCAACTTTATTGGCATCGAGATTCGAAAGCCACAATGGTTTCATAACCGCATTGACAACATTTCCTCCATGAAGTCCAACAAACCAGAATGAACTATTTAAAGCAACTAGAATCATCAAACCAAATAAATTATTACCTAGTAGACCTAGCGGTTTTCCTAAAACAGTTTGAGCTACCGCATGCAAATTTGGTAGTTTTAAACTTGCTAAAAGGGCATAAACCAACAACCAGCCTGTGATAATCACTGCACCTGGAATAATGGCGCTGAAACTTTTTGAAACTGCCGGTGGAACACCATCAGGCATTTTAATTTGGACATTATGATTGATGAACCATTGATAGATATAACCATTTACCAAACCAAGAATGATTGCTACAAAAAGGCCTTGTGAAGCTAAAAATGCTGTGGGAACACCGTTTCCTGTTTTAGTAGCAAGGAATGGTGTCACTGTGATAAAGGCAGCAAGCGAGATAATCCCAGAAGGAATCCCATCCACTTTGTATTGACGGCTCATATAGTAGGCAATCCCAAAACTGGCTACCAAACCAATCAGACCAAAACTACTATCCACGCCTTTCCATAGATAGGCAGAAACCCCAATTTTTGTCAAATAAGCTTCCCATCCTGGAACAGGAAAACTAGCAATGACCATAAACAAAGAACCAATCAACAGTAATGGTACCGCAAGCGTAATGCCGTCCCGAATTGCTACTAAGCCTTTATTGTTCCCCAACTTAATAGCAATAGGCATTAGTTTTGCTTGTAAAAATTTGTCCATCTTTACAATCTCCTTTGATTATAATATATAATTAAATAGCAGACAAAATCAACTTTATCTCGCTTTTTAATTATATTTTAAAACAATTATCCCAAGAAGTCAAGCGCTTTCACTTATATTTGATAATTTTTTATAATCAATATATAATAGATGCAGGGAAGGATGGTAGATAATGAATCAAACAAAAAAACAAACTGAGTTACGAACAATTATTTTAGATAAAATTTACGCCAAGGGGCCAATTTCTCGCATTGATATTTCAAAAGAGACGGGCATTACTCCTGCTACAGTTAGTGCGATTACAGGAAGTTTGATCCAAGAAAAACTGCTGTATGAGCTGGGGGAAGATGAAGAACACGCAAAAGTCGGACGCAAGAAAATCCTCTTGGGTATAAAAAAACAGCACTCTTATTTCATCGGCTGTGAACTGTCTGAAAAATACTTTTCTTTTGTGTTGAGTGATAATACAGGAAATGTGATTGATAAAGAGAAAGCAACTGTCAGCTCGGAAAAAATTCTAGCAGAAGGTGCTGATTTATTTTGTCATTTACTTGAACAATTCATTTTTCGGAACAATTCCTATACAATTCAAGCTGTAGGAGTAGCCATTCCAGGTCGCTATCTGCACAATGATTTGATTACAACAAACAATCAAACATGGAAACAATTTGATCTAGCGAAGATTAAAAACGAGTTTTCTTTTCCAATTTACTTTTCTAATAATGTCAATTGCATGGCACTAGCAAAGCGCCTTTTTTCTGCTTACCAACTGGATGAGAATTTTATCTATTTTCATTTTGCACGGGGTATGCACTGCTCTTATATGTACAATGGCAAAATCTACGGCAAAAGCAATATTGTCATCGGCGAAATTGGTCATACCGTCGTTTGTCCTGACGGAGAAGTCTGTGGTTGCGGACGCAGAGGCTGTTTGCAGACTTATGCTAGTGAAAGCTGGCTGATAAAAAAAGCAAAAATCATCTTTGAAACTGCCGAGTTGACACATTTAAAATCACTTGTCACAGATAAAGAAGAGATCACGATTCAAACTATCCTCACAGCATATAACTTAGGAGACCAAGCTATTCTCAATCTCCTGCATTTGGCATTTAAGTATTTGGCACAATCCCTGCTAAACCTTAGCATGATGATTGATGCAAAGAAAATTTATCTGCACAGTCCCATCTTGACTGATGACAAAGTCATTGCAGCTTTCTATCAAGAAATCTCACAACAACCAAAACTACTCTTCAAAGACTTGCCTGAACTCATTATCGAGCCCTACAATGACTTCACTGGTGCAACAGCTGGCGTTGCGCTTTGTCTGCAAAAGGAATTGCTGAGTGTTTAAGTAAAAAATCAGGAAATGATATGTTTTTATCATTTCCTGATTTTTATATTTATAACAAATTATTTCAATCATACTTATAAAAGATGAAAGGACTAAGCTTTTTGCCCAGTCCTTCTTTTTTATTCTAATGGCAGTTTGTCCCACGTTACTTCATATGTGAAAGTAAGTAGCCATATCCTGCTGCTTCCATTTCTTCTTTTTTGATAAAGCGTAGTGCTGCCGAATTGATACAGTAGCGCAGTCCGCCTTGGTCTTGAGGACCATCTGTGAAGACATGCCCCAAATGCGCATTTCCAGAGCGAGAACGTACCTCGATTCGCTCCATACCGTGACTTTTATCTTGATAATACTTAATCACATCTTTGGCAATTGGTCTTGTAAAACTCGGCCAACCACAACCCGAATCAAATTTATCACCGGCAAAGAACAGTGGTTCTCCTGTTGTCACATCTACATAAATGCCTTCTTCAAAAGTTGCAAAATACTCATTTTGGAATGGTCGTTCAGTTGCAGCATGTTGGGTGACCTGATAAGCTTCTTCAGACAATGTTTCCTTTAAAGTTGGCTCACTCGGTTTCACATATTGTTTCGGATCTACTAAAGGTTGGTAAGCGTCATTAACATTGATATGACAATAGCCACTGGGATTTTTCTTGAGGTAATCTTGATGATAGTCCTCTGCCAATACATAATGACGCAGTGGTTCTACTTCTACTGCAATCTCCTGACCGCATTGCCGCTCTTGCTCTTTCACGACTTCATTGATGACTGACATATCCGTGTCATTTGTATAATAAATCCCTGTGCGGTATTGACGGCCAACATCGTTTCCTTGCTTATCGATAGACAGCGGATCAATCACACGGAAATAGTAGAGCAGAATTTCTCGCAAGCTAACCAGATTTTCATCATAAGTCACATGAACCGTTTCCGCATGGTCTGTCTGCTTAACCAGCTGATAGTTTGTCGTCTCAACCTGCCCATTGGCATAACCGACAGTTGTAGCAGTCACACCTTTGATACGAGAAAAATATTCTTCTAACCCCCAAAAACAGCCTCCTGCTAGATAAATTTCAGCCATAAAAACACCTCATTTCTTTGTTCTTATTTTCTCATAAATCTCTAAAATATTATAAGGATTTGATTAGAACTTTCTTGAGAATGATGTGAAAAAAGACGGAGAAAACGCTTTTTTACTCTATATAGTGCAATTTCCCACGAAAATCTTCTATGCTTTCATAGCCTTTTTCTGCCATAATCGCTTTCAGCTCATTTGTAATACGATTAAAAGCTCCTACGCCTTCTTTATGGAGCGTCGTTCCGACTTGCACCATACTGGCTCCGCAAAGAATGTGCTCAAAAGCATCTCGGCCGGTCAACACACCACCGGTACCGATGATTTGGATTTCCGGTTTCAAACGTTGGTAAAAAGCATGAACATTGGCCAACGCGGTTGGTTTGATGTACTCCCCACCAATTCCACCAAACCCATTTTTCGGACGAATGACGACTGTTTCATCGTCAATATACAGCCCGTTGCCAATCGAATTAACACAGTTGACAAAACAAAGTGGTAATTTATTGAAAATCGCTGCTGCCTGATCAAAATGCGCAATATCAAAATAAGGTGGTAATTTAATCCCCAACGGTTTAGTGAAATAGGCAAATACTTCACTCAAAATTTTTTCCGTCATTTCAAAATCATAGGCAATTTGTGGCTTGCCAGGAACATTGGGACAAGACAGATTAAGCTCGGTCAATCCTTTAAAATCACTGTCTTGTACCTTTTTCAAAAGAATGTGAGTTTCTTCTGGCGACAATCCCACAAGAGATAAAAAGAATGTTTGATCGGGTTCTATCTTTTGCAAATCTAACAAGTAATCCAGATAGTAATCTAGTCCATGATTTGGTAACCCCATTGAATTGATTGAGCCGAGCGGCACATCTTGGTAGCGAGGTTCAGGATTTCCTACTCTCGCTTGCAAAGTGGCTGTCTTAGTGACAAAGGTTCCTGCAGCAGATTGTTTGACTTTTTCTAGCTCCTCTATTGTCATACAAGCTACTCCAGCCGCATTCATCAGGCAATTGTCAAAAGAAAAACCAGCAATTTGTGTTTGAGTTGATACCATGAAATACTCCTTTAGTTTTTTCTATTGTACCACTAAAAGCAGAAATATGACTCTTTGAACAGAATAGAAGAAAAAAATGTTCGGGATAAACAAATAAATTTTTGATACGCAAAATTCCGGCATCAAATTCTGTCGGAATTTTCGGAAAATTCAACTTTTTCTTTACAGTATAAAATTTTTCTGCTATAATGACACACGTAATAAACGTTAATCTACACTGATTTGGACGAAAGTCTCGTTCTGTGATGGAGTTAGGATTGTTGAAAGCTAGAAGAGATAAATCTAACTAATCATATAAAGCAATCTCTATTCGGCTACCTATTTTTTCCATGACCGTTTGAGCATAGTGAATTACGGACATGGATATTAAGAAACATAGTCATGTGAATGTTTTTGTTTTTCACGGTCTTAGTATCTTATTGCAACCGAACTCGGACGAAAGTCTAGCATGTTCAGCGTAATTGAACTCGACCTAAAAACTTCAGAAAAAAGATAAATATTCCTTGAAGCATCGCTTCTTCGTCATATTTCCTATTTTTCTTTTGTTTTTCACGGTCTTCGTATCTTATTTAAGGAGAAGTCTATGACAACTGCTAAAGAATATATCCAAAACACTTTTGAACTGGTGAAAGCTCGTAATGCTCACGAAGCAGAATTTCTGCAAGCGGTGGAAGAATTTTTAAACACACTTGAGCCCGTTTTTGAAAAACATCCTGAATACATTGAAGAAAACATTCTGGCACGCATTACCGAGCCAGAACGTGTGATTAGTTTCCGCGTCCCTTGGGTTGATCGCAACGGCAAGGTGCAAGTCAATCGCGGTTATCGCGTTCAATTCAATTCCGCAGTTGGCCCCTATAAAGGCGGACTTCGGTTCCACCCAACAGTCAACCAAGGGATTTTGAAATTCCTCGGTTTTGAACAAATCTTTAAAAATGTCTTGACCGGTCTACCAATCGGCGGTGGTAAAGGTGGTTCTGACTTTGATCCGAAAGGCAAGACGGACGCTGAAGTCATGCGTTTCTGCCAAAGTTTCATGACAGAATTGCAAAAATACATCGGTCCTTCTCTTGATGTCCCTGCTGGTGACATTGGGGTTGGTGGACGCGAGATTGGCTATCTGTATGGTCAATACAAGCGCCTACGCCAATTCGATGCTGGGGTCTTGACTGGTAAACCTATTGGCTTTGGTGGTAGTTTGATTCGTCCAGAAGCAACTGGTTATGGACTTGTTTACTATACACAAGAAATGCTCAAGGCAAACGGTGAAAGTTTTGACGGAAAGACCGTTGTCGTATCCGGTGCTGGAAATGTAGCTCAGTATGCTGTGCAAAAAGCAACTGAACTCGGTGCCAAAGTCATTTCTGTGTCTGATTCAAATGGTTATATCATTGACAAGGACGGAATTGACTTTGATCTTCTGGTAGATGTGAAAGTAAAACGCCGTGCTCGTCTGACAGAATACGCTGCCGAAAGAGCAAGTGCCACTTACTACGAAGGCTCTGTCTGGACTTACGAAGGTTCCTTTGACATTGCTCTGCCATGTGCTACTCAAAATGAAATCAACGGTGAAGCAGCAAAACGCTTGGTTGCTCAAGGAGTTCGCTGTGTATCAGAAGGTGCCAATATGCCAAGCAATTTGGATGCTATTGCCGTTTACAAAGAACATAATCTCCTTTATGGTCCTGCTAAAGCCGCCAATGCTGGTGGAGTTGCTGTATCTGCACTCGAAATGAGCCAAAATAGCCTCCGTCTTTCATGGACGCGTGAGGAAGTTGATAGTCGTCTCCAAAACATCATGACAAATATTTTCAACACTGCTAAGACAACCGCTGAAAACTACGATCTTGGTAACGATTATCTAGCCGGAGCAAACATTGCTGCTTTTGAAAATATTGCCAATGCGATGATTGCCCAAGGAATTGTTTAAACGAATACATGACAAAAGGCTGTGGACAAACTTGTCCACAGCCTTTTACTGTTCTTCTGCTGAAATAAGCAATCAATCGTTATTTCTAAAACTTCACGCTTTTGGTTTCTCCCCACCTGACATTGTCATAAGCGAGAGTATAGGGCTGCTGCGAGCCGTCCTCACCGTCATACATCAGCTTCCATTCCACCTTTTCGCCCGCCGCAAGCTCCTCTTTTATGTTGGCAGTGTCAAAAGTAGCGTCATCCAAGACATAGGATTCTCCCATTTCGTCTTGTAAATCAAAGTCATAGACATTGAGAGGGAGAGATTCGCTAGAGGTATTTTCGATAATGACCTTGGCGGTAATCGTTGCTCCTGTTGCTTGCCCTTTCATCCGCTCTTTGGAGCCCACATGAATGTATTGAACAGTGATTTTCATTCCATTTTCAAAACGCACGCTGTCTCCCAGACGGTGATGTTTATAACTATCTTGATAAACTGCAGTTCGAGCACCATGCCCTAGAAAGGCAAAGTTAAAAATACTTAAACCAGCCACCACGAGGGTCATGAATACAAGCATGACACAGCTAATGATGGTCGTCCAAAACAAAGGCTGCTTATACAGGGGCTGTTTCAAGCGATAGACGTGACCGGCAGGGGTTTTTATTTCATGCGGTACTTGTTCTTCCATAATAATCTCCTTTCTGCTTACGCTGGTGCATAAATCGTTGGCAAATCAATTCCTTCCTTTAATAAAGCGTCATGATACAGTCTGTAAAATTGATGGTAAACGGTGCTTTGGCTACCACTTTGGACGGTAATACTAATACGAAAATAAAATTGACCATTTTCGCTAACTTGCGGACCTAAAATCGTCGGTTCCTGCAAAATTTCTACTTGATCGCCCGCATATTCTTGATTGACCTGCTGGATAATCCGAGTGACCTTCTCCAAATCCGTCTGAGCGTATAATGGAATATCAATGAGCGCTCGCATATTACCGCGTGAGAGATTGCTGACGACAGTAATATTGCGATTAGGAACGTAATGCAAAGTGCCATCTGCATCGCGCACTTGTGTCGTCCGAATTCCGACACTCACAACTGTTCCTGCGATTTTAATCGAGCCATTAGTCAGACGAACACTGTCTCCGACATCCAACTGCCGCTCCAGCAAAATAAAGAAACCATTGACTAAATCAGACAAGAAGCCTTGCGCTCCCATCCCGATTGCCACCCCAGCAATCCCAGCTCCTGCTAGTAAACTAGACACCGGCAAGCCTAAAATCGCTAATATCCAATAAATCAAGAGAAAGTAAAGGGTGTAATTCAGCAAATTTTCCATCAAACGAGTGAGGGTCTTTTGCCTCCCTTCGTCTTGACTAGAGAGTTTCAATGAGGGGGAGATAATCTTTCTTACGAGTACATGTACCAGCTTTTTAGCGAGGTAAAAGAGAGCTAGCAAGAGCAAAAGTGAAACGAGCTTGCTAAAGACATCATCTACCAAATGAGACCAGTTGAGTTTTTCAAAATAACGAGAGAATACATTCTTGTTCGCAAATAGCATAGCTACCTCCTACTTATTTCTATTATACCATATCCGAGTCTTATCGGCGCACGTACTCTGTCGTCAAGGATAATTTATCTGGCTTTCACCTCATCTACGAGTACAAAAAAGTTGGGAAGATCCCAACCTCATTTTTTAATTAGTTCACTTCTACTTTAGGCACTTTCCCCTTGCGGCGGGCAAGAATATCCGCATAGTATTTGCGGCTGTTGTTGAGTACGGAAAGGACATTTTGGTAAAACTCATCTGATTTGACCTGACTTAAAATTTCGACATAGTCCGCCAACTGTTGTGTTGGTAAGGTGTCGCCACTTCTTTGCGCAATTGTTTAACATCATAGCTCACTTTTTGTAACTTCTCTTGTGAGCGGGAGGCAAAGAGTTGCTCAAAAGCGGCGTGGCTCTCCGTCAGATTGTCAACAAATTTCCCAATCGCCAAAGTCCCCACCTGCTCCTTATAGGGGGCTGTTTTGAGTTTTTCCAGCAAGCTGTCAATGAGGGCTGTTTCTTCCTCGTAGTGCTTGGTGTGTGCACCCTTGTACTGCTCAAAGAGGCGTTTCAAACTTTCATACGCTGACTCTTCCTCTTCACGCTTGGCTGCCTGATAAGGCTTAATCGCATCACGCAAAGCTTGTAAATCGGCGTCACGCAACTCGTCAGCCGCGCTAATAGACGCTGACTTTTCGCTCGCCCGAATCTGACCCAGCGAAGCCTGATAAGCTGGCAGAGCCACTTTTAGCTTCTTTACCAAAGCAGCTAACACTTCTTCATTTTTGAAGTCTAACCCTTCTTTTTCCACATCATCTAAAAATCGAGTGATGAACTGAACAAACTCGGCTGAGCGGAGATTGCTAATTTTAAGTCCAATGAGCTTTTCTTGCTTCATACATTCCTTCTTTCCTTTTTTATTTGTCACTTAAAGTGACCGTCTCAATGACTTCTCCTTTTTCCATCAGCGCGGCGGATGACCTCAACTACTTTTCGTTTGCTTCGTCCGCTCGGGGGAAAGTTTCTCTTCCTTTTGGTTTACTCCGTCCGCCCGGCGGACAGCATGAATCAAAAGAAATTTATCTCGTCCGCCGGGCAGACGGTCTGAACTACAAGCCGTTTGCCTTGTCAGCCGCGCGGACGAAGTGAAATTGTCTCGTTTCACCTCATCAGTCAACGAAATCCAGAAAAATCATCTCATTTAGTAT
>NZ_KV815646.1:49385-173961 GCF_001814295.1 Streptococcus sp. HMSC067A03
ATCATCTCATTTAGTATAACATGAATGGGAAATTATAGGAAATTTTCTGAAAAAGAATGATTAAAAATCCGAACGATGGAAATGACGAACTTCTTCTGTAAGGATACGATGAAATTCTAATTCCCCTGTTAATTCTAATAACTGTAGCCCTTGAGTAATTAACTGTTCGTCATGCCTACAGATACCCAACCGAACCTGCGAGAAGCCCAACTGATCATAACGTTTCAACTTCCTAGCCAACTCAAATGCACGATTTGTAATACGACAACAATCATTAAAATAATTATTCCACAAATACATACCTGCCAGGTTTGTTAAAAGCGAAAAGCTATGGTTTTCCATATCTTTGTAATGTTTATATTTATCTAAACTATATAAAATTTTATCTGTTATATTTTTAAGTGATTCCATCGGGAAATAAAATAGTATTGTTGAAAGAATCCTTAACTCACTTTCATACCATGTATCTCGTCCTTCAATTTCTTTCCATAAAATTTCTGCTAATTGTTGTACATGCTCATTTTTATTCCCCTGTCTTATTTCAATAATGATTTTTAAAATCATTTGAATGTTTTCTATAGCTAAATCATCGTTAGTAACAGTATCTAGATATTCTTCACACATTTCACCTAATTTTTTTAATTTCTTAGTATTATAAAATGATAAATAATTCGTTACATCATGAATAATTCTTTGTCTCAAATTGCTGTAATTTATCTCATAAAGATAATTAAACTCTTCAAACGTCATATCAATCTTCCGCAGTAAATGATCCATCGTCTGATAACTAGTCATACTTTGACCACTTTCAAATTTAGAAAGATTTGATCGTGACATCCAATCTCCACAAACTTCTTTTTGGGTAAATCCCTTAGATGTACGAATTTGTTTATATACTTTACCAATATCTTGATACATAGCTTTACCTCTTTGAAATATTTTAGGTGAAAAAATAAGACATTTTGAAAACGTTGTCTATTTTTATTGTATCATAATAGGCGAAAGGAGGGAATAACCATAAAACATAAAATCATAAAAACTTTATTTCGCTTATCTCTGCTTGTAATAATTCTTTCAATTATACCTGAAGGATGGTGGGGATTTTGATTTTATAAACAACAAGGGGGTGATTACCATACTTTAGGTGGTCTGCTTTTAATTATTTACGATGACAACACAACCATATCTAAATATTATCAAAATACTATTACTACTTTTTTACTTCTAATTTTAGGAAAGGATAACTATGAAACCAAGAGATGCTGTCCCAAATAATGGACGAATCAATTTTTAATATTTGATTTATGAAAAGAAATAAATACTTTAAAGAATTGTTTATGTATAACATTCTGGCTTTGATCATTATATTCGTATTAACTAGATTTTTAAAAATTCCATTTAGATGGTGGATTACTATTGCAACTACTTCTTCTGCATACATTGTTTATCGTTGGCTAGATAAAGAGAATCATTAATATCTCTGCCTTAGCAGAGAGGTAGAGGGGCAAATGCCCCTCTATTTTTATCACAAAAAGACAGCCTTACAAATTGTAAGGCTGTCTTTTGATAGGATCATTAGCTCAATTCCGCTACAATAGCTTTCAACTGATCTTTTGAATGAACGCCAACCAGTTTTTTCACTACTTGCCCATCTTTTTTAAAGAGAAGTGTTGGAATAGACATAATCCCAAATTCAGCTGGTGTGGCTGGATTTGCATCCACATCCATTTTGAAAATCTTCAATTCATCTTCATGCACTTCTTCGGCTAATTTCTCTAAAATCGGTGTTTGCATGCGGCAAGGACCACACCATGCTGCCCAAAAGTCAATGAGGACAAGTCCATCTTTTGTTTTTTCTGCAAAATTTGCATCTGTAATTGCTGTTACCATATTGTTCTCCTCTGACGATGACCGATGCCATCGCTCTATTTCATTTCTTGACAACATTCTACACTAAAAAGAGAAATTTGCAAAATATTTGCTACGGAGCAGATTAGCATTCAATAATTCCAGAAATAGTCTTTTATAAATCAGCAAGTTCTTAAGATTAACATCTATTGTGACAGAATGTGTTACGGAGCAGAGTTAGTCACTCAAAGAAAAATGATTCGTCATCAAGTTGCTAGCGTCTAAGAGGATTTTATCTAGAAGTTGGTCAGTTGCTTCTTGTACTTTATCACTTATCGCCTGGTTTTCTGCTTCAAAGTCAACTGGATCGCCATTTGCCAAAGATCGGTCAACTCGACCAATCATTTCATGCCCCAGAGCCATGGTTGTTTCTTGGTAATCATCTAAATCTCCCAGATGACTAGAAAAATGAGCATCAGCCAAAGCAGCAATTAAGCGATTGATCCAGTAGAAGGAATCCGTCGAAACCTTGTCCGTCGTGTTGGCAAAGTAGGCTGGTGTTGTAGAGACTTGGGTAAAGAAAGGCACCGCCGTATTGTAAGGCATAGAACCATAGGACAACCATTGAATGCCCGTCGTTTCCTGCGGTTTATTGGGTCTCAACTGCAAGATCGACGTTTGACTTGTACGGTTGATCCCAATCGTGCGGAAGGTCCGCTGACTGTGAGATGTACCTTCTAAGTCATAAGGATCATAAGGAGAGTCTTGGTAATGACCGCTGAGAACATACTTGATATCTTCAATCGTGATTTTACGGTATGGTTTTTGGCACCAAGGAAGGAAAAAGGAGCGTGGGTCTTGCTCAATTTCCGGATTGAGAAAACGCTGAATATCCCAAGCCCGCGGTGTATTGTAATGGCGATCCTTGTCCTTCTGGCTACCAAAAGCATAGCGCGGATTGAAGCCCTCATTCGAGTAATTAAGATTGAGATGATTTTCCTCGATAAAACTTTTAAGATTTGGATGGCAGAGGAAATGCTCTGGGTTATCAAATTCAAAATAATCAAGGCCTAGCTGGTTTGGATTGGTCACATAGGCATCGTCAGGCACGCGTCGTGCCATCCAGTGATGTCCGCCGATTGTCTCCAACCACCAGATTTCGTCCACATCAGAAAAGGCAATCCCGTTTGACTCATAAGTGCCGTATTCTTCAAGAATCTTTCCCAAGCGCAGCACGCCCTCACGCGCCGTTTTGATATAAGGCAACACCAAGGTCAGCATGTCTTCTTCTCCGATACCAGTCGCTACCAAAGGATCGGCCCCCAATACTCGACTATTCGTGGTAATCGTCTCTGTCTCGCTCATGGCTACATTGTAAACATTGATGCCTGCTTCGCCCCAAATCCCGTCCTTAGGAATGGCGTCAGGTACTGCTGTATAGCGGACTGGATTGTCCGGTAAATCTATCTCAAAGGTTGACAGCACAGATTTGTAATGCCGCGGCTGATCTTCTGGGCTAACAACAATAAATTTCTTGGGCGTAAACACACCATTTTGTGAATCTTCTGTACGTGCAACGATAGTTGAACCATCATAACTCGCTTTTTTCCCAACTAAAATCGTCGTACAAGAATCTTGCATACCTTTTTGTCTCATAAATGTTTCCTCTCTTCATTCTTTCTTTTTTATCCTGAACAGTTTTGCTTTGTTCACCAACTCTGCATTACTTAAACACCACAATCGTTGCTCCGCTGCCTCCGGCATTTTGCGGTGCATAGCCAAAACTCTTGACATGCTTGTTACGGCGGAGATATTTGGTGACGCCTTCGCGAATGACGCCTGTCCCAATTCCGTGGATAATGTCCACCTGTGCCATATTGTTGAGCAGGGCTTGGTCGATAAAGGTGTCCAGCTCTTGCATGGCTTCTTCATAACGTTTTCCTCGCAAATCCAGTCGGGCTCTTGGTCCGCTTGTGGTTGTTCGTTTCACCACATTGACCTGCTTGCGCTTAGGTTGTTCTTTTTCAGATTTGAGCAGATTAAACTCTGCTTCCTCCAAGGTCATTTTGATGAGCCCAACTTGTGCTTCCCAGCGGCCGTCCTTGAGCTGATTGACAAGTGTCCCTCTCTGACCGTAGCTAATCACCAGAATATCGTCTCCCACCTTTGGTTTCCGTGCTTTTTTAGCTTGTTTCAACACTTTATTCTGTGACAAGTCCACCGTTTCCGGAGCTAATTTTTTCAGCTGGCTTTTGGCTTCGATAATCTCATGCGGTTTAAGACTAGACTTATCATGGAGATTTTTGAGAATGCTCTCACTCTCTGACAAAGCCAGATCAACAATTTCCTGAGCTTCCAACCGTGCCTTATTGAGCTCGGTTTCTTTCTCTCGGTTAAACTCATTGTAAAGTTTTTTAAGTGCTCGGTTAAATTTGAGATTTTCCTGCTCAACCTCACGGATATTGTCTAAGCGCTTGCGGCTTTCCAGCGTTTGCTCCTCCAGTCGCTCAATGATTCGATTAACATCGCTGTCCGTATCGGTCAATTCTTGAGCATCCTTGACCACTCTATCAGATAGACCTAAACGCCTTGCGATCTCAAAGGCATTGGAGCAGCCCGGCACTCCCTGCATAAAGCGATAAGTTGGTCTTAGACTTGCCGTATCAAACTCCATGCTAGCATTTTGTACGCCAGCCATTTCAATCCCATAAGCCTTAAGCTCTGGGTAATGAGTCGTTGCCATTGTCTTAACCTGCCGCAGCCGCAAGTCCTCAAGGATGGCCATTGCAAGAGCTGCTCCTTCCTGCGGATCGGTTCCAGCTCCCAGCTCGTCCAAAAGCACCAAAGAATTTTCGTCTGACTGCTCTAAAATGGTAACAATATTGGTCATGTGGCTAGAGAAAGTCGATAAGCTCTGCTCAATAGACTGCTCATCTCCGATGTCGGCAAAAATTTGGTCAAAAATCCCCACTCGACTACCATTATCCGCCAAAATAGGCAGACCAGACTGCGCCATGAGCTGAGCCAAGCCCAAGGTCTTCAGCATAATTGTCTTCCCACCTGTATTAGGACCAGTAATGACGATTTCCGTTAAATCCGACGCAAAGTACAAATCATTAGCCACTGCATTTTCTATCAAGGGATGAGTAACATGGAGCAGTCTAATATCCTTACTATCAGACAACATCGGCACCACCGCGCCTCTCTCCTGCATAAAACACACTTTTGCCCGAACTAGATCCAAATGCCCAATAATCCAAGCGTTATTAGCAATTTCAGCAATATGAGGACGTATTCGATCGGACAACTCTTGCAAGATACGTAGAATCTCATGACGCTCGTCTGCCTGCGCATTGGTGATTTCTTCATTGAGGTTGACTACCGCCCTCGGCTCGATATATACTGTATTTCCACTAGCAGAAATATCATGTACCACGCCTGAAATCCGATTACGAAATGTATTCTTAACTGGCAAAACATTGCGACCATTTCGACTGGCTACTACTTGATCTACCAACATATCGCCCTTCGTTTTGAGAATATCTTGCAAAATATCTCTCACTTGAACTTCATTTTCTTGAATTTTCCGGCGAATGCGAGCTAAATTGTCACTCGCAAAGCTTTCGACAAATCCACCCTCATTGATGGCTTGCAGCAATCCTTGCAGGTTAGGAAAAGCCAGTAATTTTTCAAAAAGACGGTTCAAGCGTTGCAAATCAACATTTTCCAACTCATCATAGAAATCAGTCAATTCTTGCGTGACAGTTAAAACCCGCTTCAGAGCGAGAAATTCTTCAATGTTTAAGTCGCCTTCCAGCTCCAAACGCTTGGCCAGTCCAGTAATATCTTGAGTCGCAGCCAAGCTGAAATGCGGACGCTGCACAAAAATCTGCTGCATGTCCGTCATTTCTAAAAATGCTGTCTCCAACCGTTCCTGTTTATTAGATGGAAAAAGCTGTCCTAGCTCTAAACGGCCTTGTTCTGTCAGCAGATAGGGTTCAAAGAGTGCCTTGATTTTCCCAAATTCTAATGTTTCTAAAATTTTTCTATTCATATGCTTATCTTTCCCGATGAAAAAGAAACTCAGCTAGCACCACCAACTGAGTCTTTGTATTATCCAATGATTTTGGTCACCCAGAGTTGTTTTAACACTCCTGAAGTAATCGGTGTGTGACTAATAATAAAACGAGCTATACTACTTGTATTGAGATGATTTTGAACAACTGGCAAGGGAATCGTCGCCAAAACGGTTAGGAACATTTGAATCCCAAACAAGGTAACACAAAGAGCTAAAACACCACTAGCAACATTGTACCAACGCTCGTTAGCTTTTTTATTTGGAACCAAGTGGATAAAAATTCCAATAAAACGAGCTACACTATACACAATCGTATAAATGACGAGATAAGCCAGACCAGCATAAAATACCTTGTCCAACTGGAACAATTGGCTACTTGGGAAAAAATACGTAAATGTCCCTTCCTGGGCACTCGCATAAGGTACTAAAAGATTAATTTGTTTACCTAAAGATTGGTATAGTAGCCCTGCGATAATAGCTGAAACGATCGCCGAAATAGTATAATAAGTTTGTAGTACAATTCCGCGCGAGTAGCCAATGTAAAAACTCCAAGCTAAAATCAGCAAAATCACTAACGAAATCATACAGTTTCCTCTTGCTCACTAACTTTTTGCTTGTTGGCTTCTAGCACTTTCTTACGAAGTTCTTCCAGCTCTTGCTCCTTGTCATCAAACTCAATTTCACGTGACAATTGTGTCGCTAAGCTATTGACTGCCAGTAAAATAGCTAGTGTTTCATCATCAGCCATCGGCATCTTTTCTTTAATTGCGTGATATTTTTCTGTCGCAACCTTTTCGACCTCTTCCATGAATAAATTATCGTGTTCTGTTGTTAAGGTTACGCTTTTCTTTCCGAAAATAAATTTGTATCGATTTAAGTTTGCCATAAAATCACCTCAAAATATTATACCAAAAGGAAGCCATTTTGTCAGTTTTTAAAGAAATTTATCACTTTTATGGTACAATAACAATATGGAAAGTATTACCTTACAACCCAGTGAGAAACAAATTCAAAATTTTGTTGCCCAATACCAGGAACAGCTTGTTGCTAGTAAAAATCCTTATATTCGTTACCTTTTTAAGCTTGATAAGGCAACTGCCTCCATCTACACTTCAGGAAAAATCCTCTTCCAAGGAGAAAAAGCAGAGCAGGCAGCACAATTTTTTGGCTATCAGTCTTCCAGAGAAGAAACGACAGTTCCTCAGCAAAATTGTCCTCTTATCGGGACAGATGAAGTCGGCAACGGTTCTTATTTCGGCGGACTTGCTGTTGTAGCATCTTTTGTCACACCAGGACAGCATAATTTTCTACGAAAGCTGGGAGTTGATGACTCTAAAAGCCTGACAGACCAGAAAATCAGGCAAATCGTTCCTTTGTTAAAGGAAAAGATTCAGCACCAAGCTCTGTTACTGTCTCCAAAAAAATACAACCAAGTCATTGCTGCTGGCTATAATGCAGTCTCTGTCAAGGTTGCTCTCCACAATCAAGCTATTTATCTGTTACTACAAACAGGAGTACAGCCCCAAAAAATCGTTATTGATGCTTTCACCAGCGACAAAAATTATCAAAAATATCTCCAGCGAGAAAGCAATCATTTTCCAAACCCTATTACGTTAGAAGAAAAAGCCGAAGGCAAATACCTAGCGGTAGCAGTCAGTTCTATGATCGCACGCGACTTATTTTTAGAAAATCTTGAAAATTTAAGTCAAGAGCTCGGCTACGAATTACCTAGCGGAGCAGGAGTAAAGTCCGATAAAATCGCAAGTCAGCTTCTTCAAACCTACGGTATGAAGAGTTTGGAAGCAAGCGCAAAACTACATTTTAAAAATACTGAAAAAGCCAAAAAACTTCTAGAAAGGTAAGTTATGCAAGCAAAATCAACTACTTTTTCAAAATTTATGAAAGAATGGGGATTTTTTATCCTCTTTATGGCGATCCTATTCTTATCACGCGCCTTTTTTTGGGTTCCTGTCAAGGTAGATGGTCATTCAATGGATCCGACTTTAGCTAACGGAGAATATTTATTTGTGGTCAAACACCTCCCTGTGAATCGCTTTGATATTGTCGTTGCAAGCGAAAAAGACGAAGATGGAAAAACCAAGCAAATTGTCAAGCGTGTTATCGGTCTTCCCGGAGACACTATCCGTTATGAAAATGACCAACTTTATATAAATGGTAAAAAGACTAATGAACCCTACCTTAAAAACTATATAGCAAGATTCAAAGAAGATAAATTGCAGTCAACCTATTCTTATAATAGTTATTTCCAATCTTTAGCAGATAAAGCCAAGTCCTTTACGCAAGATGCCAATGGCAACACAAACTTCACCATTGAAGTTCCAAAAGGTGAGTACCTACTTCTAGGAGATGATCGTCTCGTTTCAAAAGATAGCCGTCAGGTAGGAACGTTTAAAGCTAGTCAACTTCAAGGTGAAGCAAAATTCCGCTTCTGGCCTTTGAATAGAATCGGCACTTTCTAGTCAAGGAATTTTACTTTGATTATTTGAGTCTGGAACATCCGTTTCCAGGCTTTTACCATATCTTTTTGATGACAAATCATAACGGTTGGTTAATCATTCTAGCTCCTTGTCAGGCAAGAAAGGTGGATAAGCTAGTTGCTTATATGAAGGCGGGACGACAAAAGTAACTTCTTACGAAATACTGACTTTTGTCCCATTCCCATTCTTTTAGTATTAAACAGGAAAATTATGGAATTTTACTTTTCAGGTACCATCGAACGTATTATCTTTGAAAATCCCAGCAGTTTTTTCCGGATTCTGTTGCTAAATATTGACGACACCGATGCGGATTTTGATGATTTTGAGATTATTGTCACCGGCACTATGGCAGATATTATAGAGGGGGAAGACTATACTTTCTGGGGAAATCTCGTGCAACACCCTAAATATGGTGAACAGCTCAAACTAATACGCTATGAGCGTGCTAAACCAACCAGCAAAGGCTTGGTCAAATATTTTTCAAGCGACCATTTTAAAGGAATCGGTGTAAAAACAGCACAAAAAATTGTGGATCTCTATGGCGATAACACGATTGATAAGGTCTTGGCAGAACCTGAAAAATTACATGATATTGTAGGCCTTTCTGCTAAAAATCGCGAAGCCTTTATTATGAAACTAAGACAGAACTACGGTACCGAGCGAGTCCTTGCAAAGCTATCTGAGTACGGCATTTCAAATAAACTTGCCTTTCAGATTCAAGATTTTTACAAAGAAGAGACTCTCGAAATTGTCGAACACTATCCTTATCAATTAGTGGAAGATATTCAAGGAATAGGATTTAAAATTGCCGACCAACTGGCGCAAAGCTTAGGAATTGAAAGTACTGCTCCAGAGCGCTTCCGTGCAGGATTACTCCACACACTTCTAACCCAGTCCATGGAAAAAGGCGACACCTATCTTGAAGCAAAAGAGCTTCTGGAACATACGATTGAACTTCTGGAAAGCTCCCGACAGATCGAACTAGCTCCAAATTCTGTTGCAGATGAGCTAGCTCATTTGATTGAAGAAGATAAAGTCCAAAATGTCGATACGAAGATTTTTGAAAACAGTCTCTTTTTTGCTGAAGAAGGAATCTGCAACAATCTCTTACGCATTCTGGAGAAGGAAAATCAAAATAAATATGAACCGGAAAAAATCGAAGCTGCTCTTACTCACATTGAGGAAGAATTTGCTATTTCCTATGATGCTATCCAGAAACAAGCCATTTGCAATGCTATCCAGCATAAAATTTTCATCTTAACAGGTGGTCCTGGAACTGGAAAAACGACCGTTATCAATGGAATTATTGCTGTCTACGCGCTGCTACATGGTCTGGATTTACACAAATCTCAAGATTTACCTATCCTTTTAGCCGCTCCAACTGGGCGCGCTGCTAGACGCATGAATGAATTAACAGGACTGCCAAGCGCGACAATTCATCGGCATTTAGGCATGACAGGAGACGATGACACCAGTCATTTAGACGATTATTTGGACGCAGATTTTATTATTGTGGACGAATTTTCAATGGTAGATACTTGGTTAGCCAATCAACTACTCAGCAATATCTCTTCCAATAGCAAGTTACTCATTGTCGGAGATGCCGACCAGCTACCCTCTGTCAGTCCTGGACAAGTGTTAGCAGATTTGCTGAAAATTCCCCTCCTTCCACAGACCAAATTAGAAAAAATTTATCGGCAAGGCGAAGATTCCTCGATTGTTACCTTAGCTAGTCAGATTCAAAAAGGTGTTTTACCGCCCGACTTTACTGAAAAAAAAGCAGATCGTTCTTATTTTGAAGCTCGTAGCGAGCATATCCCACAGATGATTGAGCGCATTGTAGAAGCTGCTATCCGCAGTGGTATTCCAGCTCAAGGTGTGCAGGTGCTTGCGCCTATGTACCGTGGACAAGCCGGCATTGACCACATCAATAAACTCATGCAAGATCTGATTAATCCTGCCGAAAAAGAACAACTCATCTTTGAAGCAACTGATGGTCAATATCGACAAGGCGATCGGGTTATTCATCTAGTCAACGATGCTGAAAGCAATGTGTTTAATGGTGATTTAGGCTATATCACCGATTTGCTACCAGCAAAATATACAGACTCTAAGCAGGACGAACTGACTATCAATTTCGACGGCAATGAGATTGTTTATCAACGCAGTGAATGGTACAAGATTCGTCTGGCATACGCTATGAGTATCCACAAATCTCAGGGCAGTGAATTTCCAGTCGTCATTTTACCGATTACGTCCAGCAGCCACCGCATGCTGCAACGCAATCTTATCTATACTGCTATCACCCGCGCCAAGAGAAAATTGATTCTTCTTGGGGAAAAGTCTGCCTTTGCTTTTGCTGTCCAAAATACTGGGACAACACGTAAAACCTATCTGAAAGAGCGCTTTGAAGACTTTCTCAATGTAGAAAAAGTTATACACACTTCTGTGGATAATTTGGAAACAACTGTGGAAAACTATGTCTTGACTGAGGAAAATTTCTTGAAAATCAATCCCATGATTGGAATAACGGATGAAGATATTCAGAACATTTTTGGAGAATGATATAAAATAGGAGCGAGGCAGAACTAAAACTTGAAAATTTTTAATTCCTAACCTCACCCCCATAGAATTGCTCAACAACCCGAAAACTGTTGAGTTGGTGAATGACAAAAACGAAGCGTTCATCAAAAATCCTCTTCCGATCTAAAAAAGTGAATGAAGAAGGACTTCCTTCGCAAATCCTAACTTCAACTCCAAAGCATCACTTTGAGCCATTAGCTACTACACTCTTGATTTATTGCATCATATCTTTTGAGGCTGAAGACTTTCGTTTCAGCCTCATTTTACATTCCAAATCCAGTTACTGTCACACCCAAAAGGCGTACACCTCTTGCTTGCTCATCTAAGCTATCATAAATCTCATGTGCAATGCGCTCAATCTGCTCTGCATCTTGCGTCCTGGTCACTAAACTTTGCCTCTTTGTCAACGTCGAAAAATCTGCATAACGAATCTTCAGGACAATCGTCTTTCCAGACTTTTCATGTTTTTTTAAACTACGAGCAACCTTTTGCGATAAAAGTGTCAATTCCTTTTTTATGTCGTCTTCGTCATATAGTAATTTTCCGTAAGTCCTTTCCTTACCAATAGACTTACGAATACGATTGACTTTCACTGGTGAATTGCTGATGCCTCTTGCCTTGCGATAAAGGTCAAAACCAAACCGCCCAAACAAATCAATTAAGGTCATCTCAGAAATTTTCAACAAATCTTCCCCCGTATAAACACCCATATCATGCAGCTTTGCTACTGTCTTTTTCCCAACACCGTAAAATTTGGCAACATCCATTTGAGACAGAAAAGATTCTGCTTCTCCCGGCAAAACCACGGTCAGCCCGTGAGGCTTTTCATAGTCACTAGCCATTTTTGCCAAAAATTTGTTATAGGAAACACCCGCAGAACTTGTTAAATGAAGCTCTGTCCATATATCGTGCTGGATTAACTTGGCTATCTTGACAGCAGATTTCATTCTCAGCTTATTTTTGGTCACATCTAGATAGGCTTCATCAATACTAATGGGCTCAATCACATCTGTATATCGCCTGAAAATTTCTCGAATTTGCTGGCTTACTGCCTGATATTTTTCATAATTTCCCGAAATGAAAATCGCTTGCGGACAACGTTCGTACGCTTCTTTGGAACTCATTGCTGAATGCACGCCGAACTTTCTCGCTTCATAATTACAAGTCGAGACAACGCCTCGTCCACCTGTCAAACGGGGATCAGCTCCAATGATGACTGGTTTACCTTTTAGTGCTGGATTATCTCTTTCTTCTATAGCGGCAAAAAAGGCATCCATATCAATGTGAATAATTTTCCGAGACGTATCATTGATTAGAGGAAAGATTAACATCAACACAACTCCTTTCTTGCTTCTGTTCTTTCATTATACAATTTTTATATAATATTTGAAAATAGCTTGTGCTTTTTCAAATATATAATACAATTATTTCTTGTTTTTAAATCTGTATTATAAAAGAAAGTGCTTTTATAACCGGATTCTATTTGTGGAAACGATTACTATATGATATACTTACTTTATAAATGTAACAGTTCTCTGTTGCTAGAAAGATACAAGAGGAAAAAACATGGTTGTTAAAACTGTTGTCGAAGCACAGGATATTTTTGACAAAGCCTGGGAAGGCTTCAAAGGGGAAGATTGGCGCGAAAAAGCTAGCGTATCTCGTTTTGTACAAGCAAACTACACTCCTTATGACGGAGATGAAAGTTTCTTAGCTGGTCCAACTGAACGCTCTCTTCACATTAAAAAAATTATCGAAGATACAAAAGCACACTATGAAGAAACGCGTTTCCCAATGGATACACGTGCTACTTCAATCGCTGACATCCCAGCTGGATATATTGACAAAGATAATGAATTGATTTATGGTATCCAAAATGATGAATTGTTTAAATTGAATTTCATGCCCAAAGGTGGTATCCGTATGGCGGAAACTGCTTTGAAGGAACATGGCTATGAACCAGATCCTAAAATGCATGAAATTTTTACAAAATATGTAACAACTGTAAATGACGGTATTTTCCGTGCTTACACAACAAATATCCGCCGTGCACGCCATGCGCATACTGTTACAGGTTTGCCAGATGCTTACTCACGCGGACGTATCATTGGTGTTTACGCACGTCTTGCTCTTTACGGTGCAGATTACTTGATGGCAGAAAAAGTTGAAGATTGGAATGCTTTAACTGAAATTGACGAAGAAACAATCCGTCTCCGCGAAGAAATCAACCTTCAATACCAATCATTGAAAGAAGTTGTTCGCCTGGGTGACCTTTACGGAGTAGATGTTCGCCGTCCTGCCTTTGACGTTAAAGAAGCTATCCAATGGACTAACATCGCCTTCATGGCTGTCTGCCGTGTCGTAAATGGTGCTGCTACTTCTCTTGGACGTGTGCCTATCGTTCTTGACATTTATGCAGAACGTGACTTGGCTCGTGGTACTTACACTGAATCAGAAATCCAAGAATTTGTTGATGATTTCGTCTTGAAACTTCGTACTGTAAAATTTGCTCGTACAAAAGCATACGATCAACTCTACTCAGGTGACCCAACCTTCATCACAACGTCTATGGCGGGTATGGGAAATGATGGTCGTCACCGTGTGACAAAAATGGACTACCGTTTCTTGAATACACTTGACAATATTGGTAACTCACCAGAGCCAAACTTAACAGTTCTTTGGACAGATAAATTACCATATGCATTCCGTCATTACTGCATGCACATGAGCCACAAGCACTCTTCTATTCAATACGAAGGTGTAACAACAATGGCGAAAGATGGCTATGGTGAAATGAGTTGTATTTCATGCTGTGTGTCTCCACTCGACCCAGAAAATGAAGAACAACGCCATAACATCCAATACTTTGGTGCTCGTGTAAACGTATTAAAAGCTCTTCTTACAGGTCTTAACGGTGGTTACGATGATGTTCACAAAGATTACAAAGTATTTGACATCGAACCTATTCGTGATGAAGTCCTTGACTTTGATACTGTTAAGGCAAACTTTGAAAAATCGCTCGATTGGTTGACAGATACTTACGTAGATGCATTGAATATCATTCACTACATGACAGATAAGTACAACTACGAAGCTGTTCAAATGGCCTTCTTGCCAACCCACCAACGTGCTAATATGGGATTTGGTATCTGTGGATTTGCCAATACAGTTGATACATTGTCAGCTATTAAGTATGCGACGGTCAAACCAATCCGTGACGAAAATGGTTATATCTACGACTACGAAACTACTGGCGAATACCCACGTTGGGGCGAAGACGATCCTCGCTCAAACGAATTGGCTGAATGGTTGATTGAAGCTTACACTACTCGTCTGCGCAGCCACAAACTCTACAAGAACGCAGAAGCTACTGTATCCCTTCTTACAATCACTTCGAACGTTGCCTACTCTAAACAAACTGGTAACTCACCGGTCCACAAAGGGGTATACCTCAACGAAGATGGTTCAGTGAACTTATCTAAATTGGAATTCTTCTCACCAGGTGCAAACCCATCTAACAAAGCTCGTGGTGGTTGGTTGCAAAACCTCAACTCACTAGCCAGCCTTGACTTTGGCTATGCAGCAGATGGTATCTCTCTCACTACACAAGTTTCACCTCGTGCTCTTGGTAAGACTCGTGAAGAACAAGTGGATAACTTGGTCACAATTCTTGACGGTTACTTTGAAAATGGAGGACAACACGTCAACTTGAACGTTATGGATCTTAAAGATGTCTATGATAAGATTATGAATGGTGAAGATGTTATCGTTCGTATCTCAGGTTACTGTGTCAATACCAAATACCTTACTAAAGAACAAAAAACTGAATTGACTCAACGTGTCTTCCACGAAGTGCTTTCAATGGATGACGCCCTTAGCTAATTCAATTCTATTCTCAAAAACCAGTTGGAAATTCCAGCTGGTTTTCTTCTTTTTTATGCTATAATAGAGATATTGTTAGTTAAAAGAAAAGGGTGTAAAAATGGTGGAGAAAAGAGATGTAGAAAGGGAAGACAAATTTAATCTAACTGTTGATGTCCTGATGTTAGCAGGTACGCTTCTGCTTCAAAGTGGTTCTGAAATTTATCGGGTTGAAGATACCATGATTCGGATTGCTCATTCTCAAGGAATTATGGATTGTAATGCACTCGCAATGCCAGTTGCCATTTTCTTTTCAATTGAAAACACCAATATTTCGCGTATGAAACGGATTACTCACTCAAATTATAATATTGAAAAAGTATGTGATGTCAACCAAGTATCACGCGAGCTTGTTAGTGGAGATATTACTCTTGAAGAAGCGTTTGAGAAATTAGCTCAGCTAAAAAAGAAAAAAGCGCCTTATACAAATAAACAGCTAACGCTTGCTGCTACTATTAGTGCCCCTTTTTTCTCTATAATGTTTGGTGGCAATCTCTATGATGCGCTTGGCGCTGCTCTTGCGACCTTCTTTGGCTTTGCCTTTTCTCTTTCGGTCAATAAATACGTGCGCATTCCTTTTGTCACAGCTTTTGCCGGAGCTTTTATTTTTGGTCTGCTGGCACAGATCTGGGCGCGCTATTCTGGCTTTCCTTCCAGTGCTGACTTAATCATCGCTGGTGCTGTCATGCCTTTTGTTCCCGGTATTGCTCTAACCAATGCTGTACGGGATTTGATGACCAATCATCTCAACTCTGGTATGAGCAAAATTTTTGAAACGCTGTTAATTACTCTAGCACTCGGAGCTGGCACTTCCGTAGCTCTCGTCCTAATGAAATAAAAGGTGAATCCATTGACTGTCTTACTACAAGCTGCAGCAAGTTTTCTTGCAATTGTAATGTTCTTAATCGTTTTAAATGTTCAAAAAAGCATGCTCATTCCAGGGGGAGCTCTTGGAATGTTTATCTGGCTATTATATTATGTACTAAAAGGTCCGACAAATGTCATCATTGCTACGTTCATCGCAGCTATTATTGGGTCTTGCATTAGTCAAGTGTTGAGTATTCTCTACAAAACGCCCGCAGTCGTTTTTATCTTAGCCATTTTGGCTCCTTTGGTTCCAGGTTACCTTTCCTATCGTACAACCGCTTTTTTCGTTACCGGAAATTATAGCCACGCTATGGTAAATGCCACACTAGTGGTAATTCTGGCCTTAGTGATTTCGATCGGAATGGCAAGTGGCACAGTAGTGCTCAGACTATACCATTATCTAAAAAAGCATCGCTCCTCATAATTCGACATAACTCCTGAAAATGTCCCAAGTCTTTCTTTTCGCAAGATGGCTTTTTTCTCAGTTTCCACTTGAATTATGATAAAATGGAATAGAATAAGTTTGATATCAAACCGAAAAATATATAGAGGTAATGATGAACATTGGAATTGATAAAATTGGCTTTGCAACAGCCAATTATGTATTAAAGTTAGCCGATTTAGCAGAGGCACGTAATATTGCGCCAGAAAAATTAAGTAAGGGACTTCTGGTAAAGGAATTCAGTGTCGCTCCTGTTACAGAAGATATTGTAACGATGGGAGCAAGCGCTGCAGCAGCCATTTTGACAGAAGAAGATAAAAATGAGATTGACATGGTTATCGTAGCCAGCGAATCTGGAATTGACCAAAGCAAGGCTTCCGCTGTTTTTGTTCATGGTCTACTCAGAATTCAGCCATTCGCACGCAGCTTTGAAATGAAAGAGGCTTGCTATAGCGCTACTGCTGCACTAGATTATGCGAAGCTGCATGTCGAAAAGCGTCCTAGTTCAAAAGTATTGGTCATTGCAAGTGACATTGCCAAGTACGGTATTGAAACACCGGGAGAGCCAACACAAGGGGCTGGAGCAGTAGCTATGCTCATCACAAATAACCCACGGATTCTCATTTTTAATGAAGATAATGTTGCTCAGACGCGAGATATTATGGACTTTTGGCGACCAAATTATTCTACAACGCCGTTTGTCAATGGTCTATATTCTACTCAGCAATATTTGGATAGTTTAGAAACGACTTGGATAGAATATCAAAAACGCAACCAAGTGTCCTTAAAAGATTTTGCAGCAGTTTGCTTCCATCTGCCTTATCCCAAACTAGCCTTAAAAGGGCTGAAAAAGATTATGGATAAGAGTTTGCCAATTGAGCAGCAAGAGCAACTACAAGCGAATTTCGAGCAATCCATTCTTTACAGTCAAAAAGTGGGTAACATCTACACAGGCTCTCTCTTTTTAGGTCTCCTTTCTCTACTTGAAAATAGCTCAACACTTAAAACAGGTGACCGGATTGCACTTTTTAGCTATGGGAGCGGGGCTGTGTCAGAAATCTTTAGTGGTCAGCTCGTAGCAGGCTTTAAGCAGCAACTGCAAACCAATCATATGGAAATACTCAACAATCGCACGCTGTTAAGCATTCCAGATTATGAGAAACTATTTTTTGAAGAAGCAAATCTGGATAAAAACGGATCTGCTAGCTTTACAAACTATGAAAACCAAGACTTTGCTTTAGCAGAAATTGTTGAGCACCAACGTAGATACATCAAGGTGGAAAAATAACATGAAGTTAAGTTGGACAGGTTTTTCTAAAAAATCGCTACAAGAACGATTAAAGTTCCTGCAAGATTATCACTTGCTAACCGAAAACAATCAAGCAAACCTTGAATATAATCACACACTTCCTCTTTCAACGGCTGATCAAATGAGCGAAAATGTCATCGGAACCTTTGCCCTTCCTTACGCTTTCGTTCCCGATGTCATGGTAGACGGACAAGTTTATCAAGTTCCTTTTGTAACAGAAGAACCTTCTGTCGTTGCGGCTGCCAGCTTTGCAGCAAAAATGATTAAACGTTCTGGAGGCTTCAAAACAACCATTCACAATCGCCAAATGATTGGACAAGTTGCCCTTTATCATGTGCCAGATATTAAAAATGCCATAAACAACATTCAGGAAAAGAAGCAAAAGTTACTAGAATTGGCAAATCAAGCCCATCCATCAATTGTCAAACGTGGAGGTGGAGCACGCCATTTGCATGCGGAATACCTAAATGGTGAAGCTGAATTTCTAATCGTCTACCTAACAGTTGACACCCAAGAAGCTATGGGAGCCAATATCCTCAATACCATGCTAGAAGCATTAAAATCACCATTAGAAGAGTTATCTGGTGGTAAAAGTTTGATGGCAATTTTATCAAATTATGCGACGGAAGCCTTAGTAACTGCCACCTGTGAAATTGATATCCGTTTTCTCGACCGAAATAAGTCAGAAGCCCTTGATATTGCTAAGAAAATAGTGTTAGCAAGCCAATTTGCCAAGCAAGATCCTTATCGCGCCAGCACCCACAACAAAGGAATCTTCAATGGGATTGACGCCGTCGTACTGGCAACAGGAAATGACTGGCGGGCAATTGAAGCGGGCGCACATGCCTATGCTAGCAGAAATGGAACTTATCAAGGATTGACGACTTGGTCCATCAAGGAAGCTTCTCAAACACTCTACGGAGAGATTACTCTTCCACTTCCCATCGCTACAAAAGGCGGTTCCATCGGACTCAATCCTACAGTAGAAGTTAGCTTTGACTTGCTAAACCAACCAACCGCCAAAGAGTTAGCCAGTATCATTGCGTCTATTGGTTTAGCACAAAACTTTGCGGCTTTGAAAGCACTGGTCAGTACCGGCATTCAGCAGGGTCACATGAAACTGCAAGCTAAATCTCTCGCTCTTTTAGCCGGAGCTCAAGACACAGAAATCTCTCCTTTGGTTTCTCAACTCATTTCCGAGAAAAATTTTAGTCTCAAAAGAGCACAAGAAATTTTAGAAGACTTTCGTCAAAAACCATAAGCAAAAAAGAATCCGATAAGTGAACAACTCATCGGGTTTCTTTTTTCATTTGATTTTGTGCTTCTCGCAAACGTCCATACAAAAGATAAGGTACTTGCCTTAACTCCGTCAAATTTTGACAAGCAAGTGCACACATAATCAAGCGTATATCTTCCTTCCAACTATTGATAATAGAAATGACTTCGGTTACTGAATACCTCTCGATTAATTCTAACATCGTGCGCGAAAGCCCAACAGCTTTAGCGCCTAAAACAAATGCCTTAACCATATCAAGCGGCTGACGTACTCCGCCGCTAACAAGAAGGTCCATTTTATCCATCATCGACCGAGCATTCAATAAGGCTTGGAGAGTAGACTGCCCCCAATCATTGAGATAATCTCGATTGCCGCCACGCCTGTTTTCAATATAGGCGAAGCTCGTTCCGCCACGTCCAGAAAGGTCTACTGTTCGGATACCCAAGTCATAAGCCGTTTGAATCGTCGCTAAGTCCATACCAAAACCAACTTCTTTTAGTACGATTGGGACTGTGCTTTTTTCAGCATAGTCTTTTAAATGTGCTCGCCAAGTTTTAAAGGAGCGTTCTCCTTCAGGCATTAGTAATTCTTGCATGAGGTTCACATGCACTTGTAAAAATAGAGGGTGAAGATTTGTGATAGCTTGCTGTCCCAGTGAATAGGGCTTATCCAGTCCAATATTGGTGGCAAGGAGTAGATCTGGCTTATCTTTTTTAACGGCATAAGAATCATCCGCTGGATTATTCAAAGCAGCACTGTAAGATCCTGTGACAAACAGAATACCGCACGCTTCCGCTACTTGAGCTAAGCGTTGATTGATGTCTTTCCCCTTCTCGCTTCCACCTGTCATAGCATTGATGTAAAACGGAAACTCCCAGTCTCTACCTGCAAAATGCGTTGTTACATCAATCTCGTCCAAATCATACTTAGGAAGCGAGCAATGAATGAGCTCCATGTCATCAAAACTATTATAAGGCGACTCGTACTTGAGTGCGTACTTTATGTGTTCATCTTTACGATTTCGGCTCATCTATCCCACCTCTCCTTATATAAAACCTCGATTCCTGCCGCTTGCCAACGCTCCACTAAGATTTGACTGGCTTCGGAATCAAAAGACAAGGCTATGCCACAATCACCACCGCCAGCACCGCTGCTTTTTGCCATACAGTCCAATCCTTGACTAGACCTTTTTAAAGCTCTCAATTTTTCATTATAAATAGCAGGGCTAAGTTGCAGCAGGAGGCAACTAACTTTTTCTAGACTTTGCTTCACAATTTCTTTCTCACCAACAAGCAACGCTTTCTCCAGTCGAAGGACTTCTTCTTGCGTTTGTGTTAAAAAGCTTGATGAGATTTTTGCTTTGACTTGATTGATGAGAACGCTAGAAATAGCTGGTTCTCTCGTCCAGCCCACGAGGAAATCACATGGAAGCTGTGGATGGATTGTCCGGATAATGTATCCCCAATCTTGTGTCACTATCTTTTCTAAAGGAAGCTCATTGATCTGCTCTGCTATTTTTTTTCGATTAAAAGATTGGTAATAAATCAAGTCCTCATAGGCGATACAAGCTACATCCCCCATTGAACCATTATCTCCCCGTTTAAGGAGGACATAGGCTGCCAACTTAAAGGTTTCATCCGCAGATAATGGCACATCAAACAAAGATGCTATCGCCCTTATCGTCACAACCACTACGCTACCACTAGACCCCAAACCGATTTTTTTCCCATCTCGTTCCATTTTTCCAGTAATGGTTAAAGAAAACGGGCTTAATGAAATAGATTGACTTTGTAAAAACTCATCCATGACAGCAACTGTCTCTTGAATGAGACTGTAATCATCATCAGGTGTCAGATCCACAGCATGGTCAAACATATCTGAAAATAGGCGATACTGTTCAGCAAAATGAATTTTCCCAGTCATGTAGATAGGAATATGTTTCAAAATCGCTCCTTGCCCTGCCGTCAAGACAGAATATTCTCCTGCTAAATATAATTTCCCACATGTTCTTACTGTCTTAGTCATCTGGTAATTCCTTCGTTTTAGAAACAATGAGATGATATTTTTCAGCAAATATTGGTACTAAATGTTCCAAATCTTCTTCTAAGCACAAAACTTTTACATTTGGCCCTGCATCCATGGTGAAATAGCAACGCTCTCCCTCACTTCGTAATTGCTTAACAAAATCCATCGCTTCATAAGTTTTCTCGGTCAAATAAGAAAAAGGGGGGCTTGCAGTCTGAGTGGTAGCATGCATGGCAAGTGCATTTTTTTCTGTTAGTTCTCCAATTTTAGAAAAATGATTGTTAGAAAGATAAATCAGCATAGCTTTGTAATCTTCTTCTGACTGTCTCACCCAATCATCAAATATTGTTGAAGTTTCTGCACACCGTTTCATACCTTCACGACTCGAAATAGGCTTTTTCTGATCATATAAGACCAACATAATCATGGCTAATTTCAAATCCGTCTTTACTGGATAAATTTCACCGCTATCTTTGTCCCAAGCCGAAATTGGACCATAAAAGCTCCGCGAAGACGAGCCAGAAGCTAATTTTGCTTTTTGTGCCAGTTGTTTTGTGGACAAGTATAGTCCAAAAAATTCATTGCATGCCTTAACGAGGGCAGATAAACCGCTTGAACTAGAAGATAACCCTGCTGCTGTCGGCATATTATTTTTTGTATCAATTCGCACAAACCCAGATCCTGCAGGACGGAAACGATCTATAATTTCACTCATTTTTTTGTGTTCAGTTTGATCTTGCAAAATACCATTGATGTAAAATTCATCTGACTGGGCACTGACCGGCAAACTTGATAAGCTCGTTTCTGTGTACATATTTTCCAAGGTCAAAGAAATGCTGCTCGTCGCAGGAATCATCTTAGCAGTATCTTTCTTACCCCAATATTTGATAATGGCAATATTGGCATAAGACCGCACGTTTACAGACTTTCGATCCATGTATGCACCGCTCCTTTCTCTCTCAATAACTGGGATAGCCAACTAGCTTTTTCTTTGTTAGCCACTAGAGCAATGATGCAACCGCCAAGACCACCACCGCTCATTTTCGCACCAAGTGCTCCATTTGCTTGCGCCATAGAAACCAGTTTATCTGCTTCTGAGCAACTAACACCTAAACTTTTTAGGCTTAGATGAGCTTCTGACATAGCCATACCAATTGCTTCTAAATCTTTAATTTTCAACGCCGCTTCAACTTCATTCGTCAATTTACCAAGCTGATGCAAATGTGGCAAAGCCCTTCTTCCAATACTTTCCACCTTTTGAATCGCTTCGCGTGTATGCCCATAAATCCCTGTATCTGCTATCACAAGATAAGCTCCAAGATTCGTCTCGAACTCTGAAAAACCAACATTTTTGATAAATTTAATAGCACGATCGCTCAAGCAAGTCTTCGCATCCAATCCACTCGGATTCATGTGGGCAATCATCTCCGCTCGATTCGCTAAAATCTCAAGAGTTTCTTTATCTAAATCTTGTTCATAATAGTCAAAGACAGCTCGAATCGCAGCAATGCTCACTGCCGCAGAAGAACCCATTCCCCGCTTTTCAGGTACCATTGATTCAATCTCGCACCGAATATCAGCCTCTTGTATCCCTAAAAATTCTAAAGAAGCAAAAACCGCCATAGAGAGGGTATCTTCCTCGTATAAAACCCATGTATGATTTGACGGTAGAATACGACAAGTCACTTCGATATTATTTAAAGGCAAGGCTAACGCAGGGTAACCATATACAACAGCATGTTCCCCTATCAAAATAATTTTACTGTGTGCCCGACCGACACCTACTTTTTTCGTCATAGTCTCTCTCTATATCACATACTTCATCTATTATTTTAATATAATTCAGAGAAAAAAGCGATCGTTATTTTTCAATTCCTTTTATATTACAAACTAATTTATTTCAACCCTTAAAACAGCGAAAAAGAGCAGGAAACCCAGCTCTTACTCCTACTGTCTTTATTTTTACAGTTCTTGTTTTATAAAATCCATGAGTTTATTGCGTTCTAAAATCCACTGCTCACGTTCATCCTTCTCATACGTCCGATTGGAAAGAAAAATAACTGCTTTCTGCTGCGCACGATTAAGCATAATAAACGTTCCTGTATAACCTGTGTGTTGCAACCATTCTCCATCTAAATCCCAAGCAAGACTGCGCTTTTTCCCAACTTCTCTTGAAAAATTTTGCGTCAAGATTGCTGCGAAATCATCCTGCAAATAATGTTCCAAAAATATTTCTAAATCTTGAACAGTAGAAAACAGACCCGCACTCCCTGCATGTCTGCCCAATACACGCGCTTTTGGGTCATGTACAATTCCTGCTTTTACACCACGAACAGTCGGAACTGCCTGTGCGACAGGTCCAAAGACTGTTTTTTTCATATTCCATGGTTGAAAAATCTTCTGCTTAAATATGTCAGTCAAAGATTGACCAAAGATTTCTTCCAACATAAACCCTAACAACAAGAAATTCACATCTGTATAACGAAAACTCTTGTCGTCTAGTACTGTCAAATGATTCAAGGCATCCGTTAATTCTGTGGCATTGAGTTTATTACGATTGGGAATAAAAGGATCGACCCCTGATGTGTGAGTGGCTAGCTGCCTCACCGTGACAGAATCATCCTGAAAAGCTGGGTAGTAATTCGTCAAAGGCTGATTAAGATCAACAGCTTGCTGATCCACCAAGAAAGCAAGTATCGTTCCGACACCCACAACCTTACTGACGCTTGCCAAGTCATACAATAATCCCGCCCGACTTTTCTCACCCTGTTCAGGATTGCTCTCACCAAAATAGTATTCTTGCCACTTTCCATGAGCATATAAAGCTAAGCTAGCTCCAGGATAGATTTGCTGCAATATCTGCTGTTCGACTTTTGAGAGAATCTTATTCAAACTCATACTGCTTCAATCCAAACTTCAATCTGGCTGTCATCTTTTGTTAAGAAAAATTTACCCGATTTAGGTATAAAATTTTCTCTTCCTTGAAATAAGGTTTGCAAAGCTGCTACGTCGAACTGTTCAACGGTAAATTTAAACATTGCCAAGTCCCAAGTTTGACTGCTCTCTGTCACCAAATCTGGCCCATCTGCTTGTGAGAATGCTAGAATAGACTGATTTTCTAGCCATTCCCGATAAAAAGTGACTGCCTTTTCCTCATCTAGAACGTTAATCTGAATTTGCTCTATGGTAAATTGACTAAGTCCAATAAAATCCTCTAGCGGCTCAAATGCTGGGACTATCAGCATTCTATCCAAAGTCGTCCAGTCTTCCTCACTATGCAATAAAAACTTATCTCCTTCTGGAGAGCTTGCTTCAAAGGCATAACCATTTTTCCCTTGATACAGCGTATCAATCTTATTGCCACGCGCTAAAAGTGCTTCAATTTCTCGTGGATTGGCTACTTTGATAATAATTTTAGCTAATTTCTTTGTTCCTACAACTTTGCGAGTCCGCATACTGGGTGACTCTTCTAGCTGTAATTTTTCAACCTTTGTTTGATCTCCAAGACTGACAAAAGCTCCTTCTTCTAACAGATCTTTCATCCCTAAAGTTTGACAATAAAAGGCAAGATTGTTTTTCCGATTATTGATTTTTAATACTGGTATCGTATTTACAATTTTATTTGTTGAATGCATAACTTCCTCCAAGCCTTTCTATTTTAAATAATTTTTGTATATTTTACAAATATTTATGTTCAAATAGAAAAAATTGTACTATTACTGATAAATATTTTGCGCCACTACCAAATCATTTGCTGACTCAAATTCATATTGCAGATAAGATTGATAAGTTCCTGGCGCAATAATCCCACGCATATCTAAAATAGCTGTTCCAGCCTGTCCAATAATACTGTCTGCAAGTAAGCAGCAATTAGTAGACAGGATAAAATAGGTTTTAAACTGACTCGTTTTAAACTTATATAATTGAGCTCCTAATCCATGCTTCAATTTATAAGCATATGTATGGTCATTATTTTTTAACTCAGCCGATGGATTCCACACTGCCAGTAGTTCATCAATTTCAGCCAAGCGTTTCTCCACAGCACGTTTTTGTGCATCTGTTAAAGACAAACCATAGCCAAACAAGGTTTTCTTGCTTTCTTGCTTACACAGTTCAATATAAGCATCTTTATCCACTTTAAACAAAACACCATCTCCGATCGTGCCAAATAAACGCTCTGAAAAGACATCATAACTGCCATAAGAAATAACTTTTCCTTGATAACAAATATCAACATGCCCAATCATCCCAAAAAGATTTTGATCCGATGTATGAACGAGCACTTCTAAGTCAACCGACTTTTGATCATTTTGAATACGGCTGTAAACTTTTTGGTGACCTCGTTTTTCACCCTGCAACAAATGATTGAAGCGATTCAATTGCTCTGCTGGGAAAAAGGCGGCAATAATGACAGGCAGATTAATCCGAATACGACGCCAAAGCTGTTTTTGTTCCAAATCTGTATTGAAAAAAGCACCATCACGAACATTGGAAAAGCCTAACAATATCAGGTAAATACCAACGATCAAAAATTGTAAACGCCCATCTGTACTGGGTGAAAAAATGGTTGTTAAACCAATTCCTCCATAAAGTACGGTATCAAAAAAATAGCGAAAACCACCTTTTAATTTATTTTGACGATAAAGAAGATAAGTAATGCTATAGACAGCTGCCGTACACAGTTGATAGCATCCTAATATGATAATGACAATATTGACCGGCAAATTACTGGCACGATTAAGAAAACCAACAACCAGTCCTACAAGAACATGAAAAAAAGCAGAGCTTAGACTAATACGATTCTTCTTGACTAAAAAACGAAAGAAGAGGTTGCTAACTCCGACAAATATAAAGTAGATACCTAATAAATCTAGAGCGAATTTTGTAACATCAACACCATTTGCGATAATAATGACTCCAAAAAGAATCGCCAAAATGCCGAATAACAGTGTCCGTCTGCCACTTAATCTATCTAATTCCATCTCATCTCTCCCAAATAAAAGATGGGAGCAGGACAAAATCGGTATTTCGCAAAAAACGATTTTGCCTTCTCACTCCCGCATAATGACTAACTTTGTTGTCATTTTTCATACAGCAAGAATTTAGAACTACCAGTCAACCACTGCGTTTCGTTGTAAAAATAATATATATTGTAAGAGGCTGAAACATTTTGGTCTCAAACTCATTACATTTGTTATCTCTAACCTGCCAGTATAACATTTTCACTCAGTAAGCGTCTAGTCACTTTCCCATTTTTAGCTCAATCTGTCGCTTGCCCATCAAAAAACGGCTCGCAAGAACCGTTCTTCATTTTTACGGATTATCCATAAATCAACTTGTAAAGTGCCACAGCAACAATACCGGCAAGAATCGGAGATACGACTGGTACCCAAGCATACCACCATTTTGAATCTCCTTTATGTTCACCAAGAACTGATTTCGGAAGAAGGAAGTGAAGAATACGTGGACCTAAGTCACGTGCAGGGTTCAGACCTGGACCTGTAGGACCACCGAGTGATGTTACCAATGCCATCACAAGAAAACCAAGCGCTAAATGAGCCACAGCGAGACCAGCATTGATGTGGGATCCAATGGCAACTTTTCCTTGAAGTTGTGTTGCATCAACTCCTCGAGTTGCAGCGTATTTGATAACTTCTGCACCAAAATAATTTTTGGTCATCGCCATTGCCGCAAAGAACAGCACAAACGATCCAATAAATTCATTGATAAAACCATTTATCATAGAAGCAGCATGTGATTGCTTGCTTCCATCATCTGTATTCACAATGGTTGAGAACGAACCCAAAATAGCATTTGGATTGGTTGTTTGTAAGTAATAAGGGCGGTGACTTGCTACTACTAGTGCTTGACCAAACATTGCTCCTAATAACTGTGCAATAATGTAAGGTGCGACTTGCACCCAAGGGAAGTAACCGCTAATCGCAAGTCCTAGTGTGAAAGCAGGATTGATATGGTTTCCTGATACATTTCCAAACATAAGAGCAGGAATCATAACCCCCATACCGTAACCAACTGCAATGACTAACCAGCCACTTTGATGACCTTTCGTCCCCTTTAACTCAACATTGGCAACAGCTCCGTTCCCCAGGATAATGAGAATTGCCGTTCCAAGAAATTCTGTAATATATTTCACAATCCATGTGACGTCCATTTTTGTTCTCCTCTTTCATTAAAAAATTTTAGACAAATCCTATTTTATCAGTTACAATGGATAATGTAAAGGTTATTTTTTGACAAAATGTAAAAAAAGGAGTAAAAATATGCGTTACAACCAGTATAGTTATACACCAGAAACAAGCGAAAAAATCCTAGCTGAAATGGAAAGCATTGGATTTTCTTTCCGCCAAGAGTATTCTGATAAAGAAAATTTAGAGACTTTTGTACGTAAAACTTTTTTTAATTATAAAAATACAGACTATGCCTTAAAATCTTTGGTTGCCAATTCAAAAACAGACTTACTCAGCTTTTTTACGTCCAATCAGGAATTGACAGCAAAAATTTTTTATACGATTGCTTTTCAATTGCTAGAATTTGTGCCATTTGTTGACTTTGACGATGTAGAAAAGTTCCGAAAAAACGTAAATTTCCCCATTATCTATGGAAACCTACTTGAAAATCTCTATCAGTTGCTCAATACGCGCACCAAAAATGGTAATCTTTTGATTGACAAACTCATCAGCGACGGCTTGATCCCCGAAGACAACACCTATCACTATTTCAACGGAAAGAGTTTAGCTACTTTTACTAGTCACAATGCTATCCGTGAAGTTGCCTATGTAGAATCGCGCGTGGATACTGATAAGGATAGTCTACCTGATTTGATTAAGGTCAGTATCATTCGTCCTCGTTTTGACGGACAAATTCCTGCGGTTATGACTGCTAGTCCCTATCATCAAGGAACGAATGATAAGGCTAGCGACAAAGCTCTGTATAACATGAATGTGGACTTGATTAAAAAAGAAACTGGAAAAATTACTGTTCATGACCCAGAACTGCACTTGGTTGAACCTCAAGGACAAGCTACATTAGTTGAGCAAACGGAAGAAACACTTGGGCATATCGGTACTTATACACTCAATGACTACCTTCTTCCTCGTGGTTTTGCTAATTTATATGTATCAGGTGTGGGAACAAAGGACTCTGACGGTCTCATGACGAGCGGAGATTATTATCAAATCGAGGCTTATAAAAATGTTATTGATTGGTTAAATGGTCGCTGTCGTGCTTTCACAGACCATACCAGACAACGAGAAATCAAAGCCACTTGGTCCAATGGAAAGGTTGCTACAACAGGAATCTCTTACCTCGGAACTCTGTCAAATGGGCTGGCTACAACTGGCGTAGATGGTCTTGAGGTCATTATTGCTGAAGCTGGCATTTCTTCTTGGTACAATTATTATCGTGAAAATGGTTTGGTGACAAGTCCTGGGGGCTATCCTGGTGAAGATTTTGACTCTTTGACTGAATTAACTTACTCACGCAACCTCTTAGCTGGTGAAAATCTCCGCCACAATGCAGCATACCAATCTCGTCTAACAGAATTAAAGGCAAATTTAGATCGCGAAACGGGTGATTATAATCAATTTTGGCATGACAGGAACTATCTGATTCACGCGCACAAAGTCAAAGCTGAAGTTGTCTTTACGCATGGCTCTCAAGATTGGAATGTCAAGCCGCTGAATGTCTACAATATGTTCCACGCGCTACCAGAACACATCAAAAAGCACCTCTTCTTCCACAATGGCGCCCATATCTATATGAATAACTGGCAATCCATTGACTTTCGTGAGTCCATGAATGCGCTTCTTAGCAAAAAATTGCTAGGATACGATTCTCAGTTTGAATTGCCAACTGTCATCTGGCAGGATAATCGTCAAGCACAAAGTTGGCTGTCTTTGGAAACATTTGGCGACCAAGAGCACTACACTCATTTCAATCTGGGTGAAAGCACTCAAGAAATCAAAAATCAATATACTCAAGAAGATTACGACCGCTTTAGCAAGACCTATCAAACCTTCAAAAATGAATTATTTGATGGAAAAGCCAATCAAGTAACAGTTGATATGCTACTAGAAAAGGATTTGTTCTTAAACGGTCCTGTCAAACTCAACCTTCGACTCAAATCAAGCATTGACAAAGGCTTGATTTCTGCACAACTATTAGATATTAGTTCAGCTAAGCGTCTTCTTCCTCTACCTGCTGTTCTTGCACCAAAAGCTATGGATAACGGTCGCTTTTATATGTTGGAACATTTGATGGAATTACCCTTCAAAGAAACACCACATCGCGTCATTACTAAAGGTTTCCTAAATCTTCAAAATCGCACTGATTTGCTAACAGTCAAAGAAGTCACACCAGATCAATGGATGGAAATTTCTTTTGAACTTCAACCCACTATCTATAAAATAGCAGCAGGTGATACACTCCGTCTTGTCCTTTATACTACTGACTTTGAACACACTATTCGTGATAATGCCGACTATCACTTAACAATTGATTTAGAAAAATCTAGCCTAGATATACCAGATATGGTAAAATAAAATCATAACTATTGAATATTAAGGAGAACCCAAATAATGATGAATATGCAAGACTTGCTCTATGATTTTTTAAGTCTTGTAATCGTCAGAAATGTTGATTTAAAGCCTTTCTAGACTAACTAAACTGAACTAAAAACACTTAAATTTATATCAATAAGACAAAAAATAGACAATAGCAGTATCTTCTATGTAATCTAAAAAACGTCTCACTACCCAGTGAGGCGTTTTCTACTATAAGTTATTACAACTCTAACTATGTATCTATCATCTTGAATATTCATTAAAGACATTAATTAGGTTAAAATTTTGATAATCGTTAAAATCAAATACTTCTGTGCTAGATATAAAATTTTGCAGTTGAGAAAGTTCTCCCGTTGATTCTAAATGTTTATAAAGTTTCGGTGATAACATGGTATTAGTCGACCATTTTATTGGTAAATTTTGAATCAGCCAGCAATATCCAGATAGATTCTCTATCGTAATGCCTTTTAGACTTTCAATTAATATATTTGCTTCATCAGCCTTATGAGCCACAATAAAAAACAAATTAGGCTTGTCTTTATATTGTGGTAAAACTCCCAGTGTTATTGGATAATTAGAATCACAATAATTCCTTGTTCCTAGTGTTACAAAATCAATAGATATTCCATCCAAAGGGAGAACTTTAATAAAAAAATCGTTACAGTATTCACCTATTTCTCCCTCATCGCAAATATACTGCTCATAAATTTCTTTAGATGCTTTAAATTTAGGTAACTCATCATCAATTTGTAGGAACGAATTAATTTCTGTAGGAATACCTTTAACTTGAGAAACTAAGTCAGAAATTACAGGGTTATCTAACATTTTTGAGATTTTATCGTCTTTAGAAAGTATGAGTCCTGTATTGAGCCACAAGTGATAAATTAAACTTCTATACGAATACAAAAATACATAATGATTTATAGAGGTTGCTTCAACATCCACTTCTATGCTTCTAAATAACTTTGCATCATGAGATTGACCTTTATCTCCACAAAATCCCTCAAAGATTCCCGATTTCCCTATAGACATTTTTTCGAAAAAGGTTTCTTCTCCTTGACTTATCCCTCTAGCAACATTCTGTGGTGTCCAAGCATATACAAAATTACTTTCTGCTAAACTGTTTTCTAATAACCCCCGTTGGATAACATGAGAGTCAATTGGTTTGTGTTCACAATTTTTATAAAAACATTTGTCATTTTTGAGATTTTCTTTCAACCTTTGAAATTCTAAATTATATAAGACATTTCTCCGTACTTCCTTATTATAGCCGTTCATCTTACATTCTCCACATTATTTTTTCCCTCTAAAAAATCGTTCTTTGTTTAAACTAATAATATTTGGATACTTGTCATTCAGTTCGTCAAGATAGCCTTCTTCTAGGTTGCATAATTTCTCAATTAAAAAATTTGGTAACAGTTTGTTATATATTCTATAGATGTCTGCTGAGATATCCATTACAATTCTATTTTCAACTAACAGTTCTACAGATTGTTTTAAGGTGAGGGGGTTGCTAATCAATTTTGTTGAATCTAGAGGCTCATGTTTTCTCCAACCTCTATAACTAAGTTTTTTATATAAACTTGTATACTCGTTAGAGTCTATGATATTCAACGACTTAGAACGCATTACCATCATGCTAATCGAAACTTGCCAAATTCTCTTTAGATACCTATAATACTCAATTTCATTTTCATGGCCAATAATCGACTGCTTAAACGAATTCATTGGTAATAGAAACTCAGCTGCAAACTCGTTTGCCTCATCTTCCATTTGCTTATATTCTATTGCTCCCATATCTTGGGGTGTCTTAGAATTTTCATGCATTAACCAATGTCCCAATTCGTGAGCTAGACTAAATTGCTGGCGATAGAATGAATAATCTGTTCCTTCTAACATAACAACATAGTACTCATTATTATTTACTTTAACAGCTGAACCAAAGGCATCAACTTTATCACTTTGGGTATCTATTCTAGAAATAACAAAACCTTTTTCTTCCATCAACAAAGATAAGTTGTCAATTGGCTTATCACCCAGTTGCCACTGTTTTCTAATATAGTTTGCGTACTCTCGTGGAGTCAAGTCTAAACCAGAAAGTTCCCAGTCTAGATGGGGAAAATCAATAAATTTTTCAAGATAATCTCTTATCAAAGCTACATAATTTTTATTTATTTCTGCTGGTAACTTTTCTGTTTGAGTTGCTGTGTAACGACTTCTAAAAAAAGTTCCTGTAGAGGTTAAACTAAAATTATCATTTCCAAAAAAGAAATCTCTCGGAAATTTTAGTTCCCTTGCCAAAATCTCTAATGATTCCTCACTAGGTGTTGCACGTCCTTTCTCATATTTAGAAACCATTTGTTTTGAAACATTTAAAAACTCTGCAATTTGAGTAATACTTTTTTTATTAAAAAGTCTTGCTTCCTTTAAACGTTCCCCGTTAAAACTAATTTGAAGCATCATTTACTCCTGTTTTACATAGAAATATCATAAGTTACTATTCTCTTCTTCGTTTTGTTCGGAAAGACTAACCTGTTTTTGTGAATCCGATGGTTTTTGTATGGCAGATTTTAGTGTTACAAGTAGTTTTTCTGGAGCATTTTCACGACCATCTTCTTCAAGTTTTGTAAAATCAAATTCGGTGATATTTACTACATCAACAAATTCACAAAAAGCATTTACCTGATTAACACTCACTTCTTTAGTTTTCTTATCAAATGTAACGACCCTAATCTCATCAATAAAATTATAATAGTCCCCCAATAATTTCTTCGCTTGCTCTATTTGTGATGCACTTAACTCGTCATCATCTAGGTCGTTAAATAATTCAATTGATAATTTTCCTTCTTCTTTCCCGTTTAAATGAGAATTTTTCGAACGTGCTATACAAGTAAGATAGTGATGTTTTTCGTATTTATTAATGACATCTTCGAACCTTTGCTTCATCATAAAAATATATAGAATCCCTTCAAGAATTACTCCTCTCGCAGTCCAAAGAGCTCCCATATCCATAGCAGGCGATATTAATTTATTTGATTTTGCAGTATTCGCAATATCACGATAAATAAAATCCCAATTTAAAATATGACGACTATTTTTAGTTTTGAACTCATTATCAGAAAATATTTTTTCAATATCTCTCTTTCGGCTTGCTGAAAATACTTGAGCAAATTTATAGATTTGTTGTGGCAAATTATCCATAGTGTACCTCTCTAAAATTTATAATCCTATTTTAGGATTTTTTGTAGCAAAAGTCAACCAAAAGAGTATTTTAGACAATAAAATTCTACTCATCCATATCTCTCAGCGCATACTCACATGCTTGAATGACAAAACTTGAAAAAGTTACATCCTTATTTTGTATCGCCTTCTCAATTTCTTCAATCAGTGGGAGTGGGAAGCGGATTGTTTTATTTTCAGTTTCTTTTCGATTTGATTTTAATTGGAATGCCATGCTAATTCTCCTATCATTTTTGTCTTTAGGATATAGCATTATGTATCCAAATAATGCATTGCGTTTTGCATTTCAATTTTAGAGTTTGTACGATATAATTTAAGAAATGCTACAAAGGAGATTACTATGGATAGTGTTAGTTCATTACGCCGTTACTTGAACTTAAAAAATACTCTAATTCCCTCTATACAAAAGCAAATTAGCGATATAAAAGGAAAGCTTTTTAGAGAAAATGCTGAGTTAATTAGCATTAAAGATGAGAAAGTTTTTTACAAGATTTTAAGTGGCAGATAAGGACTAGAGGTTTTACAATTTTTAACCTAATGTATTTTCCATCACTTTTAACTTTGTTTATCTACCTGATAATAGCAACACTTATAACTACTGGGATAACAATTATTTGGGTTATAGTTGAAACTTTTATTAGAAGTTTGCTTCTATCTCAAAATTATGACTTTGAGGATATGCTTATCGCTAAGGCAGTCAAAATTATCGAAGATATCATTTATAATCCTCCTACTATTCCTTTCTCAGTCATTATTATTTTTCTTGTAATTTGGTTAGCCTACAGTATTAGACAAATATCAAAAAACAAGTCATATTATGAAAATGTTGTTATCCCTGAAAATCGTAAAAAGAACGCTTTGCTTCCGACTAAACGCAGAAAGCAACAAAAAGTGGTTGATGATTTAACGGTTGCCTTAAACAGTAGCCAAGCTAATTTGAATAGTTACTCTAATGAGATAAGGAAAATTCAAAACACTTTACCTATTCCACAAAATTATTTTGGAAATGATGAAGCTTTATTGTTTTTATTAAACAAATTAGAGTATGGACAAGCTAAAACAATACCCGAAGCACTTAATCTATGGGAAAGAGAGCTTCAAACTCGAAGAGCTGAAAAAGCAGCCAAAGATATGATACGAGAAACCCGTGAAGCAGAACAACGTCTAGCTAGACAACGCCACGAACAGTATTTACAAGAACAACAGAATAAGAAACAAACTATTGAAGCACTAAATAAAATTGCTGAGGAGCGTAAGCGCGAAAATGACCGCAATGAGCTTTATGATAATATTGCCAGAAGAAACGGCTGGTTATAAAACTTGTTCAAATCACCACTATATAATATTAGGAGAATAAAATGAAATTAAAGCAATTTACACTTATTATCACTTTGTTATTTTCAATAGTCCTTGTTGCCTGTGGCTCTAAGTCGGGCAACTCATCAAATTCTACCCTCTCAGGAACATATTCATATAAGGGCGAAAGTTTTTATGATGACAGCAAAGATGAAAAATTAACATTATACTATGAATTAAAGGTGAATGATAAGAAATCAACCTATGATGTGGTCGCTATGGATGAAGACGACCAAGTTGTTCAACATTTCTACTCAGAAACTGTGACTGTAGACGATAAAAAGCAGATTATCAAAGATTACAAAGGACATGAATTCAAGTATAAAGCAACTGAAAAGACGGTAACTCTTCCAGATTTAAATGGAAAAACTGGAGATACAGTAACATTGACGAAATAATAAAAAGAGTCGAATGACTCTTTTTAGGTATTTAATTCAGCAACATATGAATACTTTTTATAACAATCTCTGTATTTATTTATCAATTCGTGACAACGATATTTTATCGAAGTGTCATAGTAGTACCTTAGCGCCTTTTCTAAAACATGATACTCCTGTTCTATCCAGTCTACACTATCTAATGAAGTTTCATACTTACCTTGCTTCAATACTGCCAATAATTCTTTTTTCACAGACTTAGCTTCTTGTAACTCCTTATTCAGTAAAAGTTCATTTGTAAGTATAGAAAATATTCTGTTTTGTCTCAATGTCCCTCGTTCAGATAACAGTGAATTAATTACAATAGAGGAGACACCAAGTTGAGTAAACAATTTATAAAATGACTGAAAATCGTGCCCATTCCTTGATTTACTTGAGCTTATCATTAATATTATGATAATGCAGTTTTTTATTGCTTGTTTCAACTCACCTATACTGATATAGGATTCCATGTTTTTGTAATTATATTGTACAAGAAGATTATCAATATAAAAATTAAAGTCATCTGCTAAAGTATCGTAACTAAGAAGATTATCAAAAATACTCTCATATAAGTTTATTCGACATTCTATTCTTTCCATTGACTGCAAATATTTTCCCACTTCTGCTTCCCAAAGTAAATTATTTACAAGATAGTTTCTCTCTATCAATCTATTCTTTTTCTTAGACCATGATTTTCTTATCAGTTGTTCATTTTTTAGAAGTTGAATAGTATTTTTCTGATTAGAAGAAGCAATTAAACTGAGCTTCCAAATTATATCTACTCCTGCTGTAGCATATAAAAATGCTCCTTTCTCTGTTCGAACTATAAAACTAGAAAGTTTATCCTTATTTCTACTAACCAAATTCTTTATACTTTTTCCCGTGATATGCTTTTTAGGAATCTTAATATCTTCATGTCTTCTTCCTATCGGAGGAAGTGAGCCGTTATTAATCTCGTAAACAACTTCATCTAAGTTAAAATAGTAAAATTTAGTAGATAATTTTAAACTAACCAAAAATAGTAGGTACTCTAAGTATATTTTATAAATATGGGGTTCTAAAATATTACGTTCAATAAATATTTTCTTATCAAGATATGCATTATATAATTCATCATAGATACTCAGTACAACATGTTCTAAATGAAGGTCGTACTGAGTATCTTTTTGAATGCCTATTAACACATACTCCAGTTCTACTAAATATTTAGTTTTTTTGATATGTCTTTCCATAATATCATAACTGGATTTCTCTATCGTATCAGCAATGTTTACTTGATAATTTTCAACATATTTATTGAATAAAAGCTTACGTTTAATATATAAATTATCAATGTTTAAAACATGTTGGTGTTTGTCTTGTTTAAAATATTGACGTGAAAATCGTGTAGGGAATTCTTTTAGTTCATTTTTAAAGTTTAAATACATTTTATTCTCCTTCTATTAGTTGCAAAATATCAGGTTTCAAATCTAAAACAAGCGATAAAACCTATTATATCAGCATCCTTAGCCATCCCTTCTCCACCTTATTTTTTGGGATTATACAACTATGCTTAGATTTGCTAAACTGTTACCGTAATTGAAATGAAGCTTCAACAATTACATTTTAACATGAAATGAATGTCAAAAACAGGGCATGCTTTTTACGAAAGAAATACGGAGGAATTTAAATGCTTATGTACCCAATGTGGGATAGCATCCCAAAAGAGTTGCAAAAAAAGATTGTACTATTTGATATTGATGAAACGAAAAAAAATAGATTCGGAATTGAAATCAAGCTGGATGATGATTATCAAATCGTTGGTTATTCAGAAGACAATCATGCACCAATTTTTGTCGGCATTGTTGTCGGTGAACACAAGAATACTTTACGCGTTGCAAGCACAGACAAAAAACTTGGCTCTTTTTTGAGGGATTATGTCTCAAAGAAAGATAAGCTGATAAAAGATATTGCATCTCTTGAGTCTGAGTTTGAACAAAAAGTTGATTTGAAAGAACGTGAGATTGATACTTTAGATGTTGAAATTGACGAACTAAACAATCAACTTAAAGAACTACAACAAACATACAAAAAACGTAAAAAATTAGTTGATACTGAACTTCGAAAAAATTTTTATACCTGGGTTGACAGCAACTGGTTTCTTAGAATCTTGTATTCGCTTTATGAAAACTTATCATAAGTTGAATACACTTTAGACTTAATCGACTAATTATATAAAATTGAAAAAAGATGACATGAACTAATGCGCAATTTAAAGAAAGCATAGATTGTGAAGCGAATGAATCTGCTTTGCAGATAGCGTTATGCATCGAGTCTGAACGATTGCGTGAAGACGCAGAAAATAACGCGTCAGAATGAGTGCAATAAGCTATGCTTTCTAGAACTCGCATTATCACTCAGTGACAATTTCAATTTTATAATTATGATTAAACAAAGTACTCAACTCATGGCGTTTTCTTAGCGTACAAGATTTTAAAACTTGCTAAAATACAGCTAAAATTTTAACTGTTCAGCAACTAATTTTATAACTTTGTATTTAGGTGTTTCTTTTGATTTTTATCGTCAATGAACATCTAAACACTATCCACAGCTGAAAAACCACTTATAATCTCATCAAGAGAAAATGTCTTTTCAGTTTAGCCAATTAAAAAATAACGAAGAAAGAATGGGGATTAATAATATGACTCAATTAGAAATTATCACAGTACTAGGTATCAGTAATAAAGAAGATAAAAAAGAAGGTTGGTTATCCTGTGTCAAAACCAATGTGCCAGCTTGGAAAACTTTGCTCTTACCTTTCAATAAGGAAATTTTTAGCTCTACCTTTACTCAATTGGGGATTTACGAAATAGCACTCAATGACCAATCAGGATTCGGTGAACGTCCAAAGTTTGAAATTTCTGAAGCTAGACTAATCGTATCGTTTGACGAAATACTTAAAGCTTACAAATAAGTTATTACTTCTAACCAGTACAACCACGGGTTGGACGATAGGTTGTACTGGTTAGAACTCCACCTGTGGTAGGCAACCACCGCTCATCTGGGTAATGTAATAACCCAGATTCCATAATAAATATTGTTACAGGAGAATAAACCAATGAAAAACGATACTATCCAAAATATAGATTTTAATAACAAACATCTTCATATCAATGTAGATGAACTAACTATAGTGATTCAACCCAATCCAGATACAATCGGTGAATGCCCAGACCATTGGAGTCAAATCGCTAACGAACTTTCTGAAATTATTGCAGAAAAACTTTCCCTTCCTTCACTGTTTGGAACAATGACCAAAGAACAAATTTCGCCACAAGGATACACCACTTCATACAGTTTTGAAAATATGCCCTATTTTTTAAGAATTGCTTTTCATGAAGGCTATTTTAAAATGGGAATCATTATTAAATTCTCTGCTTCTGCCCTAAGCTTGTATCAACAAGCCTATGAAAATTCTTATAAAGAACCTCTAGGAGTTTATGAGATACTTGATAAACTAAACGAACCCTATTGGAACATGCATCTAAGTAGAATTGACTTTTGTGCAGACTACTTCAACTTTCCTTTATCTGTCAGTGATATTTACAATAATATAAAAGGCAAGAAGTTCGAGATTATCAATTACAAAGGGAATCGTAACCATACAAAGATGTCAGCACTCGAAATAGATATGGAAGCTAAAACAGTAACTATTGGGTCACGTAAAAAAGGTTCAAATAGCTTTCTAAAAATTTATGACAAACTCACTGAACAATTAGAAAATAACGGTAGGTATGCTCAGGTCGCTCAGCAATTTCAATCTTGGGTTCGATTTGAAGTTACCTTTAGAGGACAATACGCAAAGAAACTGACTAAACTAATTCTTTCACTCCCTTCACGTGATATGCTTCAACAATTTATCGCCAACAAAATCTTAGAGAAGTACTGTTTAATTGATACGGAGACCAGACAACTAACAGAGTATAGTGAAGCATTAATTAAGTTTTCTACTGTGGCTCCTCCTTTAGTAACGACCAGCCCTAGAAATAATCAATTAATGCAAAGTATACACTATACATTAAAAGGCAGTGGCTTCTTTCCTATGTTAGAAAAGGTCAAGCAAATATGGGGCATCTCCGAAGTGGTAAAGCTTCTAAACAGATTGCTATTTGAATATGAACACAATTATAAACCCAATGAAGATGTTGAGATTTGGTTAAAGAAAAATGCTCCTGAACTACAAGTTCTGGAATTTGAAACTTACCTTGATAGTGTCATTGAAATTTTTTATTTAAAAAACGCTCCTTCTTCTCCAGAATCCGCCAAGAAACCGAAAAGAAAGAACGCTGAATAATCGTGAAGATAAGGCAAGCTTATCCCTTGCCTATTATCTCACATATTTTATTGGAAAGAAAGTATGAGAGGTATAAAAATGATTAGAATTGTAAATAAAGATGATATCATTAAGTTAACCGGATATTCTGATTCACAAGCCAAAAAACTTATCCGAGAAGCTAAACAAAGATTAGTCTCAGATGGCTTTTCTTGGTACATCAATAAACGTGTAGGCAGAGTTCCACTTAAAACAGTTGAAGATATTCTCGGTTTTGAGATATTCCCTAAAAATGGTATAATGTCTAATGTACAGGAAGATACTGCTCTTGAAAAGGGAGTTTCAAATGGCAGTAACTAGACAAAAAAATAAGAAATGGAAGGTGGATATCAGCGACGGATACGATGCTATAACTGGCGAGCAAAAACGTCACAGAAAAATAGATTTTAAAACACGTAAGGAAGCTGAGCGATATGAGGCAGACTATCGCATCAATAAGTTACATCAAGTTAGTTGCAAAGAGAAAATTTCTGTTTCTTATCTCTACTCACTCGTTAAGGAAGAAGATGAACTTCGAGGCAATAAACGAGGGACTATAGATAGTCAGGAATCTTACTATCGAGTATACATGTCCAAATACTTCAAAAATGCAGACATGCGTGCTGTTTCCGTTACGGACATCAAAGAATACAGAAATTGGCTCAAAAACCAACCTAGTGTAAAGGGTGGGACACTAACCAACTCTCACGTTAATCAACAAATGATTTTCGTTCACAAGATGTTTGATGTAGCAATACTAAATCGACTTCGTCAAGATAATCCTTGCAACGGATTGAGAAGACTTCCGCAACAGCATAAAGAAATGGCGTACTATACCCCTGAACAGTTTAAACAATTTGATTCACTTTTTGAAGAGCATGAATACCCTTTTCAACTCTTGTATCGTATACTAATGTTTACTGGTATGCGTATTGGCGAAGCGTTAGCCTTAACTTGGGAACAAGTCAATCTTGACGAAAACTATATTAATGTTAAATACTCTGCTTATTATCGCAAGGGTCAAGTTCATATTGGCACAGTTAAAACAACACAATCTAATCGGCGGATTTATATCCATCGTGCCTTCGTGGAAGAATTAAAACGGTGGAAAAATCAACAATACGAGTTGTTAAAAGACTTTGTAAGCAATCCTAATGGTTTGCAAATTTATCAAATAACACCCGAAGTGTTGACTGGTCCGAATGTCTCCAATTTCAGGGTAGTCTTCAAAAAAAGACTTCCAGCTAATTTCAAATTAATACGCAACCATGATTTCAGACATTCTCATGCTGCATTTCTAGTTTCCCAAGGCTTACGAAATGGAGAGGGTAAAGACTATATTTTCTTTACTTTGATGAAACGATTAGGTCATTCCTCAATTAATACTACAATAAATGTGTACTCGCATTTATTTCCAACTCAACAAAAAGAAATCGCCTCTGCCTTTGAAAATTTTTAACAATAAGGCAAAATAAGGCAACGAAAATTTACAAACAAGGGTTAAACCCTTGATATGAAAGGAATCTTAAAAATCTTATGATGAACATGCAATCAATGATGAAACAAGCACAAAAGCTACAAAAACAAATGGAAAAAGGACAGGCAGAACTGGCTGCGACAGAATTTATTGGCAAATCTGCCCAAGATCTCGTAGTCGCAACCCTTACAGGTGATAAAAAAATCGTCAAAATTGACTTTCAAGAAGCCGTTGTAGATCCAGAAGATTTAGAAACTTTATCTGATATGACAACCCAAGCCATCAATGCAGCTCTTGATGAGATTGATAATGCAACAAAGAAAAAATTAGGTGCATTCGCAGGGAAGTTACCATTTTAAAATACACTAAAAAACCAACCCCTCCTAGTTCATTACTAAGAGGGGCTTGTCTTATGTAAAATTAAAAAAGTCAAAAGCTTGATTGATTAGCAAGTCGGTGTATTTAGGATTATTTTGCAATTCTTTAATAGCTGTTTGTACTAACTGCACATCATCAGTGATAATGCCATCTACACCTAAACGCAACGATTTTGAAATAGCATTTTCATCATTGACCGTCCAATCATACAGTTTCTTGTCCGTTTGCCACAGCTTGAAAATAAAATTATCATCAAGTGTGGAGTACTCCATTGTATAGCCACTTGCCTTAGTGCGTGGGAAAATGGTATTGTAAGGAAGAATGAAAAAAGTTGGAATGCTGGTATCATATTCAACTACTTTATTGATGACTTTATAATCCAGTGAATGCATTTGGTGGCCATATTGTTTAATGGTGTTCCCATATTTATTCAGAAAGCGATCCATCATATCAGGTGAATCTTTCTTACTGGTTTTTATTTCAATCAGCAAGCGTTGACCCAATTCATTAGCACGTTTTAAATAAGCATCAAAACTCGAAATCTTTGTACGATAGCCATTTTCAGTAACATCCAAAGCTGTTAATTCTGTCAACGTCAAATCTTGTGGCTTCGCGTTAACTCCAGTCAAGGCAGATAAATTCGCATCATGCATCATGACAAATTGTCCATCCTTTGTTTCTTGAACGTCCATTTCAATATAGTCTGGCTTTAATAAGGCTGTCTTCTCTAACGATTGAATCGTATTTTGGACACCGTTTGCCTGTGAAACACCACGATGCGAAATCACAGCAGGATTGTTGCTCAACGGAATCTGAAGATAGCTATAACCCTCAGCTGCAAATGCTAAAAAAGCAATCGACATAACAACCCAACGATAGAGTCGATCTAACTTCCTGCGTGCACTGTGACAAAGTCTTTTCTCTGTCAAAAAAGCTACAAATTTAACTAAAAAATAGGTCAACATCAAATAGTGAGTCGTTTTCATCAGCACATAATTGACAACTCCGGTTATAAGCGCAGTTTGATTGGACTGACCGTCCGTATAAGTTTGAAGGCACAATAATGGAATCGTTATAGCGAAAAAGAGTAGAAAACTCTTGGTAACAATCCAAAATAAGTGCCAAGAATAGAACAGCAAACGCTTATGTGTTTTTTCCAAACTAAATCGAACCGCTTCTCTGACAGAGACATTTTCAATCAGAATTTTTGGCAACGCAAACATCAAACGGACAGCAATCAACAGCATCAGCAATACTAGTAAAGCAAGTCCAATTCCAGCTAAAAAGTAAGTATCTCGTAAATAAGACACGATAAAATTCGGAATTAAAATTTTATTTAAATAATAAATTTTCAAGATTTTCCGAATGAACGGAAAAAGCAAACCAATGTACAATAAAATAAATGCAACTTTGCTGGGACGAACTTGTTTTAAAAGTGAAAAACCATCAGAGACTGTTTTTTTAGTGAATGCAAAAAGTGTATTTCCCTGCTGAGTCAGCAAATTATGAGCACCTAAAAAGAGCAAACCAACCTGAAAATAAGCGACTAGCAGATTCACTAGAAATAATACAATAAATGCTAGAGTTAGCAGCAGATTGCTGGATAGTACCGCTAAGACATTATTGTACGATAAAAATTGATAACCTGTCAGCCTTAGCAAAGAATCTGCAGCCCAGGAATTAAAAGGTAACCAGAGATACTCCATTGCCATAAAAATGATAAAAAATAAAAATAAAATTTTATCAAGGTTGTAATACAGCTTATGAAAGTCTAAACGTTGTTTCATCGTTCTCCTTTAACTATCTCATCAGTAGAAGCATAGAGAGGATTTGCTATGCGAATCAAATCTCCATAACTTTTCTTTAATGTTTCAAAAGCAGTTCTAACCTCTATAGGAATTTCTACGTGCGAAATATAGCCTCTTCCCCTTGGTCCATAGCCCGATTCATCATCTGACAAACGATGAATTTCTCCCATCAACAGACTGATATAATGCTCTATTTCCCACATACCGTAAATAGACTGTTTAAATTCAAGCTTCTGATTCTTTACGGTTACATCAGCCTGATAAGTAGCAAAATTGATGATACATGTATCTGGAGAAAGATAGTTCCTGATTCCCGCTTCCATACGCGCCTGCATTGTCGCATCTTGACTAAGAATGATAGAATGAAAATCAATCTTCTCTCTTTTCAGCAAATCCAACAAATAAGTGATGTTGTTCCCACAATTAGTCGAGTGAGATTCCAAGTAATCAGCCGTTAAATTATACCTTTCTTTCAAATAAGCATTAAAAATTTCTGCCTCCGAAAAAGTTTGGGTTTCTATTTTCGGATATTCCTTTGCGACCACTTGCCGAAGAGTCTCCGTCGTATGTCCTGCCCCACCGACAATAATATAAGTCTTTGCTATCCCCTCTAACATAGCCTGCGCCAAAACGTCTCCACCTGCCAAAATACTTCCGCCAAACAGAACCATGACATCAACTTGTTTCAAGTGATATTTCTTTTTCAACGCTAACTGTGTTAATTCTGGCAAATCGCGTTTTCCACAAAAAGAGCCAAGGATATTGATATTGTTTGCTAGTTCTTCTTTTACCATACTTTTCATTCTATAAAAAAATCCCAGTTTCTTCAACCGAGATTCTCATTATCTTCCAAATAATCTTGCAAAGAAGCCTTTTTGTTCTTGTGCTTGTACTTTTTCCTTAGCTTCGTCTAATTCTAATAGCAACGTTTCACGTTCATTCATGGCCTTTGCAGTCAGTTGTTGCTGTTGATCTAATTGCTTATCCTTTTCAGCGATTTGAACATCTTTCACACGCAACTGCTCATCTTTTTTAGCCAATTGAACATCTTTTGCTTTTAGCTGATCATACAAGCGCACGATTTCAGCATTTTTCTCATCTACTAAAATTTCCATGAGTTCACGCTGTTTCACGTCCTCGCTGACTGGTTCATCTTCAAAAATCGTCTTTTTGTAGATTTCCTCCAGTTTTATCAAACCGCTACGCGTTACAACAGTGACCCCTTTTTCATTTTTGTCAGTATCTTCGGGTGCAAGAGTTTTAACTCGATTATTCATTGCCTGACGGCTAATTCCTAAAATTTCGGCTAACTCGCTGACTGTTTTTTCAATTGCCATAATTTCCTCTGAAACATTTCTAGATATAGATACCTAAATCTTATCATATCAAGGCTTAACTGTCAAATTTGCTCTGGATTTTAGGGAATTTCGCCGCATTTATGATACAATGAAATTTAAAGATTCCTTACAGATTTATCTACAGAAAGAGATACTATGAAACACTTTGATACAATCGTTATCGGAGGTGGTCCGGCCGGTATGATGGCTGCCATTTCCAGTTCTTTCTATGGACAGAAAACCCTGCTCCTTGAAAAAAACAAAAAATTAGGTAAAAAACTAGCTGGAACAGGTGGCGGTCGCTGCAATGTGACTAATAACGGTAACTTGGATGACCTCATGGCTGGCATTCCTGGCAATAGTCGCTTCCTCTTCAGCGTTTTCTCTCAATTTGACAATTATGATATCATCAACTTTTTTACAGAGAATGGTGTCAAACTCAAGGTCGAAGACCACGGTCGTGTTTTTCCAGCTACAGACAAGTCTCGGACGATTATTGAAGCCTTAGAACAAAAAATGAAAGAGCTAGGTGCTACAATTAAAACACAGACAGAAGTGGTTTCCGTAAAGAAAAATGAAGATTGCTTTATCATCAAATCAAGTAAATGCATGTGGAGCTGCGACCGCTTAATTGTCACAACAGGTGGCAAGTCCTATCCTTCAACTGGCTCTACCGGCTTTGGCTATGAGATTGCTCGCCATTTCAAACATACGATTACCGAGCTAGAAGCTGCTGAAAGCCCGCTTTTGACTGACTTCCCACACAAGGATTTACAAGGAATTTCCCTTCAAGACGTCACTCTCAGCTACGATAAACATGTCATCACTCACGACTTGCTCTTTACCCACTTTGGCCTATCCGGTCCGGCAGCTCTGCGCTTGTCTAGCTTTGTCAAAGGCGGCGAAACCATCTATCTAGATCTTCTGCCACAGATGAGTAAACAGGATTTGGCAGACTTTTTAGAAGAAAATCGGGAAAAATCCTTGAAGAATGCCTTGAAAGCCTCACTCCCTGAACGCTTGGCTGAATTTTTTGTTCAAGGCTTTCCTGAAAAAGTCAAACAGCTAACGGATAAAGAACGTAATCAACTCATCCGGTCCATCAAGGCTCTCAAAATCTCCGTGACTGGTAAAATGTCCCTTGCTAAGTCCTTTGTCACAAAAGGCGGAGTCAGTCTCAAAGAAATCAATCCAAAAACCTTAGAAAGTAAGCTCGTACCTGGTCTACATTTTGCTGGTGAAGTGTTAGATATCAATGCTCATACTGGCGGTTTTAACATCACCGTAGCTCTTTGTACCGGCTGGGTGGCAGGGAGGGTGCATTATGAGTGATTGCTCATATTTTACTATTCAGCGCAAACAAAAGGAATCATAAAATGAATCGACTCGAAAATGTAGAATTTGTCAACGCTGTTCTTGGTGAGTTTCCAGATTGGATAGACTTGAAGTAGAACAAAATAGGCTAGGAAATTCCTAGCCTATTTATTCCGCATTGGTTCGAACATAAGCCGCAATCACTTCTGCAGCGTACTGAGCTGTACCTGAACCAAATTTATCAATATTCTCTTTAAACTCAAGATTTGCCACATAGCCTTTTCCGATAGAAGCAAAAACTTCCAACGAGCAATCAAAACCATAAGTTCGGATAGCCTGTAAAAGATTAGCTGCTTGCACTTGATTTTCTGCTGCATCTACTTTCAAACCTACTTGTAGATTTTCTGCCAAATTTCGGAATACTTGATTAAAGGCTTCCGTTGCTTGCTCCTCTTGACCTGCTTGTCTGCTTGCCGCTTCATCTATAACAGCTTGCCCATATTTTTCGACAGCTTGGTCGCGATAGTTTTGATGATCTTGATAGGTAAATCCAACAAATTTTTCTTGTGTTGTCATTTTTCTTTCTCCTTTTTGCGCTTGAATTGTCTTTTGTAAGGTAGAAATCAAGGTATCTAAATGTTTCCTTTCCTGCTGCAAAAACTGCAATTGTTTGTTCAAGTGAGGCAATAATTCCTGCTCTTGCTGACTTAGCAGCTCTGCTATTTCCTTTAAAGAAAATCCAAGATATTTGTAAAATAAAATAATTTGCAACCGCTCCAAATCTGACTCACTATAAACGCGATACCCGTTTTCAGACTTTTGCGGAATCAACAGTCCAATTTTATCGTAGTGATGCAACGTTTTAACAGAAATACCAGAAAGCTGCGCAGCTTCTTTGATTTGATACATGATTTCCTCCTTACAATGATGATTATACACCCTGACCTAAGGTCATAGTCAACACATTTTTAAAATATTTATCAAAAAAAGATAGCTGGGAGAAACTATCTTTGTGAAAGAGTATATAAGAGAGCAAGAAAGCTATTCCAGGCAACATGAGTCGCCATGCTATAGTAGATCCCATTTGTTTTCCTAAAGACCCAACCTAAAATGAGCCCGGGAACAAAATATAAAATAAAATCTGTCGTTGACCAGCCAAACTGCACGATATGACCCATACTAAATAGACTAGCAGAAACGATTAAATCCAAATGGAAGCTTTGAAATTTCTTTAAAGCTGTCATGACAACACCTCGATAAATCAATTCTTCCCAAATGGGGGCCAGAATACCCAGAATAATCCACATCCCCCAAAATAAAGCAGCACCTCTTATTGATTGCAAAACTTCATTGATGGCATTTTGATTTTGTCCATGCGGAAGGATCGGTGTTGCCAATGCATTCCACAGCAAATTCATAACGAAACCTGCTACACTATAACCTAGATAAGACCATTTGAATTGCGGTTTAACGATAATCAATTTTTCTTTATGTTTATAAATGACAAAAGTCAATAAAGCCACATGGCAAGCTGTAGCAATTGCTAGCCAAAAATAATACCAAGCATCTGATAAACTTCTAACGAAGTCTAAATGAAACAGAAGCCCTAAACCAGAATAATAAGATAGGCAAATACAGCCTATGCATACATAATATCCTATTGTCTTCTTCCACATAGAGCATCCTCCCTCTATCTTTTATAACATCACATTATGGTCTTTTCTTTGAAAAAGCAGGTGCTAGCTGACCAACCCAGCCCCAAGCACCGTTACCACCAGAATTTCCCTATCCCATATAGATGCCGGGAGTTCCATAAGGGGCACCCGGACCACCGCCAGGAGTGATTTTTGCTAGATTTCCGCCCGTTATTTGTGCTAAATTTTGTTCTTCTAACAATTGAAAGGTTGTATTTAATTTTGTATCTCCTTTATTCTATCAAATCTCCATCAAAAAAATTCATCAAAATCCTGAATGGTAGTTATTTTGTCCTGAATGGTATTTTTACCAAAAAAATTCTACTTTAGTAATTGATTGCAAATCATTTCTAAAGCAGAATGTTTATTTGATAGATGAAAGTCACAGATTGTCTAAATGATGCCTCACTTTAATTTCTATTCAGCAATATTCTTTATTGAATAAACTAAAAACATTCCTAAAAATAATAGAACTCCTAATGATACAGCAACATATACTATCCCCAGACTACTTGCTATCCCAACAAGTACTATAGATAAAATTCCTGGTAAAACAATACTGAGCATACTAATCCCAGACTGTACAGCACCCATTGATTGCTCCGGTACTAATCTAAAAACAGATTGTTGAAGACGAGGGCTTAGTATCCCAATTGAAAATGTATTGCCAAAAGCAGCAAGTAAGACAACTAGAAAATTATTGTTCAAAAATCCGACTAAAATCACGAATTCCATCACTTGGCTAAGATAAACACTTGTTTTTGTTGACATTTTTTTCATCACATTGCCACTTAGGAAATTACCGCACACTATACCAATCAATTCAACTGTTGTTAAGATAGCTATGGATTGACCAGTTTCTAAGTCAGCGAAAGGATACTTTATTAACAAAAGCGTCGTCACAGGAATCGTTACATTTATGACAGCTTGGTTGATGGATAAAATCCCAATCAGTCTAATAATATTTCCAAGACTTCCTAAAATCTTTAAAGAATCCAGCAAATGTTTCCAAAAATTTTTGCTATCTAAAGCCTGCGTAATTTCAATCTGTTCTTCAAAACGAACAAGATTTGTTCTAATCAATAAGATACCAAAAAACGCAAATAAAAAAGTTAAGGCGTTCATACCAGCAAACATCCCAATATTGATAAAACCAATCAAGGCGCCTCCGCTTAGATTACCAAAGACACGAACTAAATTTGCTGTCGCTTGCTTAAAACCTAACGCAGATGTCATATCATTGTTAATAATTTTTACATAAATAGGCGTTATCATAGCACTTGAAAAATAACCAATCGTATCCGATACAAAATTGATGAGGCAAATAAGAAAAACAGAAACAAGTGAAAATTTTGTCCCGACCAGTATCAATGCTACAGTTGCGTACAGGACAAACTTAACAAACATCAAAACAGAGTACTTTCCAATCCGATTCTTTTGAAAATCCGCTACAACTCCTGTGAATATCTGCATAATTTGCGGCAATGTTTCAGATGTTGTAATCATAAGAATCGCAAGAGGTGCAAAAGCATAAGAAGATACATAATTGATAAACGCTAAGTAAAAAACTGTATCACCAAATGTAGAAATCCATTCATTTATTGAAAGTTGCCTAAAGTTTCGATTTGAAAGAAAAATATTCAATTTCATCCCTCCAAGTGTATTTCAAACGGGAATTTATTCCCCAATAATGTCCAATAAATTCCTAATGTCCCAATTCCAAAGTCAAAAACATCTCGACGATTATCCTCACTTTGAAAAACTAATAAATGATGTTTATCTCGATAAGAACGTGTTATGAATATTCTTTTGATTTTTTCTTGCAACTCTTTATTATCATTTAATGGTTTATCTGTTAGTATACCATTAAATTTCTCCAGTTCTTTAAAATCGCATATTTGACATTTTTATCCTGTAGACTTTCTAATTTGCGATTCTTGCAATTTTCTGAATTTTTAGAGTATACTACTTTTTAAAAAGGAGATCCCAAATGAGCAAACGCAAATTTATCGCCATTCTATTCACTATTATCATGGATATTATTATTTTCTGTCCTGTTATCTTCTGTTTTTAATAATTTTTCATATTGCTGTAATTTCAAAGTTAATAATGCTATTAACTGCGGATTATCCAGTACTTTCAGAGATTGAATGAAATCTTCAATCTCTTTTTGATTTTCTCCTCCTGTCTGAAGATAGATATTGATTTTTCTTAAAAATTGCAAAAGTAATTTTTCAAAGACATCGTAGGGTGTCAGCAACTTTTCTAGCTCACTTTCAAAAATGCTGATGTATTGATAGAGTTCACGTTCCATCATTTCTGAAATGACATTTAAGAAACAACTTTTCATGTAAATTTGATTATAGACTAACTCTTTAAATTCCTTAGATTTCTCCATCAAACTTGTTGAAAGAAAAATTAAATCTTGATTCTCCAAAAAGGGCATAGCATTACAGAAAAGATAGAGCTCAAACCAAGTCCATGAATCAATGGCAAAAAGATAAGCTGTTATAAATTGCTTATCTTCTTCTTTTAAAATATAACTAGAATCCAAGGAGTGCAAGGCATTTTGAATCACAATTTTATTCAGACGGATATATTGTTGAGAGGATACTTTTTCTTGAACTTTGTGAAGCAGATCCTCCAAGCCGTCTTTATCCTGATGAACAAATAAATCAACAACTTGATGTCCCAATTGAACATGTTGAGATTCTTGATAACTATTGAGTTTATATGCAAACTCTGCAAATGTCATATTGATTCCTTCAATGGCAAGAAATAATTTATCTGCCGACAGCATAGATTGCCCTAACTCAAACTTAGAAAGCTGTGAGGCTGTCAGTCCTTCACACGCAACTTCATTTTGCTTCACACCTCTTGCTATCCGTAATTCTCTATAAAATTCACCTAGTTCCATTTTATCAATCATAAAGGTTCTCCATCACATCATAAAAACATAAATCGCAGACCAGCTACCAATATCACACCAAAAATCACGGTCACCACTAAGTTACGATAGCGAAAAGCAATATAAATTGTTGGAAAAACAGCTATTAAATCTAGCCATTTGAAGGTCGGCAGCTGCCCTATCTTCCCATTTACAATGCTGGATAAAATCAAGGCAAAAATAATAGAAATTGGTAAATACTGTAAAAACCGTTCTACAATCTTAGGCAAACCACGATATTTCACCAATATAAATGGAGTAATCCGTGATAACCATGTCACCAGGGCTGAGAAAAGAATAGCGACAAAAATATAATTATTTATTATCTAGCATTACCCCCACAGCACAGCCTAATAAGGTCGACATTAAAACAGCTAAAGACGAAGACACAAGCATACTTAACGCATAAAATGATAAAGCTACTACAGCCAAAATTACGATTAGTTTTTGAAGTTTTGTTTTATGTAACATCACTAAAAATTGGGAAGAAAAAATGCCAATAAACATGGCAACTAGGGCAAAGTCTAATCCAAACACTTCTGGATTTGGCAAAAGACTTCCTAATGTCGTTCCGAACACCGTTCCTATCATCCAAGCAAGGTAGCTTGTTATATTATTTCCATACATCCATTGAAGCGAAATATCCTTTGTATGAACGTGCTCACTTAGTAAAACGCCGTATGTTTCATCTGTCAAAAGGATTCCGATACCGATATTTTGCCATAGACTTGCATGTCGAAAAAAAGTAGATGTATGAAGTCCCAGCAAAAATAGACGCAAATTGATTAAAAAGACTGTCAGAAGAATAGCTGTCACCGGTGCATGGATAGCGAGAAGCGCTAGCATAGCAAACTGAGCACTTCCTGCATAGACAAGAATACTCATCAGTGCCATTTCAAGAGGAGTGACATAAGAAGCACCAATAATGCCACAGGCTAAGCCAATACTAATATAACCCAGAGCTGTTGGCACAGCTGCCTTAACACCAGCCTTAAAATTTTTTCCTATCATTCTTATTCTTCCATTGTCTCAAACGCCAGACTTGGCTTGGCATTCAGATTTAATGTTGCAAGATTGGCGTTGTTCCACTCACTGACACTGGCATAAGCAATCATTCCTGCATTGTCCCCACAGAGACGCAAAGGCGGTATGATAACTTTAATATCTGTTATTTCAGCTGCTAAACGTTCACGTAAGCCTTGATTAGCTGCAACACCACCCGCAACCACCAAGGTCTTGACAGGATATTTATCCAAAGCCTTCTTTGTCTTTGCCATGAGAATATCTAAAACAGCAGCTTGAAAACTAGCTGCCAGATCTTCCTTGGAAAGAAACTCACCTTTTTGCTTGGCATTATGATGTAGATTAATAAAGGCTGATTTGAGACCAGAAAATGAAAATTCTAGATTGTCTTCCTTGATCATAGCCCGCGGAAAATCATAAATATCCCGTCCTTTATGGGCCAATTCATCTATCTCACGCCCTGCTGGATAAGTCAAACCCATCACACGACCAACTTTATCATAGGCTTCTCCGACCGCGTCATCACGTGTTTCCCCTACAATCTGATAATCACCGGCTTCGCTAACATAAACCAACTCTGTATGCCCTCCGCTGACTAGTAGTGCTAAAAGAGGATATTCTAAGTTCTCGACATTCTGAGCAGCCATTAGATGTCCCGCCATGTGATTGACAGGAATAAGTGGTAAATGATGTGCCCAAGCAAAGGACTTGGCAGCCGCTAATCCAACCAAAAGAGCCCCCACCAAACCAGGTCCATAGGTCACAGCTACGGCTGTCACATCTTGCTCGATAATGCCTGCTTCTGCCAAGGCTTCCTCAATGCAAGCCGTGATAGTTTCCACATGGTGGCGACTGGCCACTTCCGGTACCACGCCGCCGAAACGCTTATGACTCTCAATCTGGCTGGCAATGACATTGCTCAAAAGCTCAGTCTCATTCTTTAGAACCGCCACGCTGGTCTCATCGCAAGACGTTTCAAAAGCTAAAATATATCTATCTTCCATAGTTCTCCCTTTTCATGACGATCGCGTCTTCCACTGGCGCATGGTAATAGGCCTTCCGCCGCGCAATTTCTTCAAATCTTTCTTTTTTGTAGAATAGCAGAGCTGGCTTGTTGGACTCCCTCACTTCGAGGAAAATCTCTTTGTTAATGGGCAGATGTTCAAACAAAGCGGTCGCGATTTTCTTACCTTGATAAGCCTTCTTAACCGCAATTTGCAAAACTTCCGCTTCAAAATCTGACTCCTGAAAAGCCAGAAAACCAATTAAATTTTGACCCTCTAGAGCTAAAATATAGCTCGACAAAGGATGTTGTAAATCTTTCTCTATTTGTTCCACACTCCACGGACTGACTGCATACACGTCTTTCAATACCTGATAAATCCGCTCTGTCAAATCAACGGTCTGCTTTTTTTCATCTTTTTTAATCTCAATCATAAGCGTTTGATGTAAGAATCTTTCGTTTCTTCATGGTTTTTCAACCAATTTTCCTCCGCTTCCACTCGCTTGAGGTAGTTTGGCACAAAGTCATGAACAGAGCGAGCTGGTAATTGCAGACCGATTTTAGCAAGGAGTGCAGCGTTTGGCAGAGTTGTTTTGATAAAAGCTTCTGGCAAAACTGCTTGAATCTGCTCCGCAAAATTTTCCACTTCTCCTACAAAGGTTACTTGAGAATCAGGCTTGGCTTTTTCTAAGACCTCTTCAAAAGATAAATGAGCTTCTGGCTGAACGATCCTACCATTTTTATAAAAACCAGCATAAACATTGTTGCGTCTAGCATCCATGAGAGGAATAACCAAGCCATCAATACTTTCTGGTACCAGAATCCGTAAGCTAGAAACTCCAACCAAGCCAATCTTAAGGGTATGAGCCAGAGTTTTAGCTGTTGCTACAGCAATCCGCAAACCCGTATAACTACCCGGACCTTCTGCAACCACAATGCGTTCTAAGTCCGTTGGTTTTAAATCCAAACTTTCCATGAGAAAATCAATTGCTGGCATCAATGTAATGCTATGATTTTTTTTAATATTTATTGTCATCTCAGCAAGCAACTGTTCATCCTCTAAAATCGCAATTGCCAATGCTTTACTAGAGCTATCAAAAGCTAAAATTTTCATTTTTATATTTCCTTCGTGATAATCTAGTTTCTATTATACTACAAAAAATACGGATTTCCTCAATATGATTTCCAAAAAAATAAGACCTTGTGAAAATCATTTTCCTAGATTTTCCAACTTCTTTCTTTTACTAAATCAGCTTTTTATGATATAATGATTATAATTGTAACGTATCAAAATCAATTTATTACCCGGAAAATTAAATAGATGAAGACCGCCCTTGAAAATAAGGTGGCTATTTTCTGGTAGATTGATTATGAATGAGAAAGGAAATTAAATGATTTACAAAGTTTTTTATCAAGAAACAAAAGAGCGCAATCCACGACGCGAAAATACACAATCGCTTTACTTGGATATTGACGCTAAGGATGAATTAGAAGGACGCATTAAAGCGCGTAAACTCGTTGAAGAAAAAACGCCTTACAATGTCGAATTTATCACACGCTTGTCTGATAAACATTTAGAATATGAAAAAGAATCAGGCAACTTTACAATTACGGAGCTCTAAACCATGTCTTATACTTTAAAACCCGAAGAAGTCGGTGTATTTGCCATTGGTGGCTTAGGAGAAATTGGAAAAAATACCTACGGAATTGAATACAAAGATGAAATTATCATCGTTGACGCTGGTATCAAATTTCCTGAAGATGACCTTTTAGGGATTGATTATGTTATTCCTGATTATTCCTATATCGTAGAAAACGTTGACCGTATCAAAGGTGTTCTGATTACTCATGGACATGAAGACCATATCGGTGGGATTCCTTTCCTACTCAAACAAGCCAATATTCCGATTTATGCAGGACCACTCGCTCTAGCACTTATCCGCGGGAAACTAGAAGAACACGGGCTTTTACGTGATGCTAAGCTCTATGAGATCAATCAAAACACTGAACTTCAATTTAAACATTTAAAAGCAACTTTCTTCCGCACAACCCACTCTATTCCAGAGCCGTTAGGAATTGTCATTCACACACCTCAAGGGAAAGTTGTATGTACAGGTGACTTCAAGTTTGACCTTACACCCGTTGGAGAACCAGCGGATTTGCATCGAATGGCAGCTCTTGGCGAGGATGGGGTTCTAGTTCTTCTTTCTGACTCAACCAATGCAGAAATTCCGACTTTTACAAATTCGGAAAAAGTGGTCGGTCAGTCCATTATGAAAATCATTGAAAACATCCATGGACGGATTATTTTTGCTTCCTTTGCTTCCAATATTTTCCGCCTACAACAGGCTACTGATGCGGCTGTCAAAACAGGACGGAAAATTGCAGTCTTTGGTCGTTCAATGGAGAAAGCCATCGCCAATGGAATTGAACTTGGCTACATCAAGGCGCCTAAAGGTACTTTCATCGAGCCAAATGAGATTAAAGACTATCCTGCCGGCGAAATACTTATCATGTGTACAGGAAGCCAAGGAGAGCCAATGGCGGCTCTTTCACGCATCGCCAATGGAACACATCGTCAAGTACAGCTTCAACCAGGTGATACAGTGATTTTCTCCTCTAGTCCTATCCCAGGAAATACTACTAGTGTCAATAAGCTTATCAACACCATTTCAGAAGCTGGTGTTGATGTTATCCACGGTAAAATCAACAATATTCATACTTCCGGACACGGTGGACAGCAAGAACAAAAACTTATGCTTCGTTTGATAAAACCGAAGTATTTCATGCCAGTCCATGGTGAATACCGTATGCAAAAAGTGCATGCGGGACTTGCAATGGATACTGGAGTGCCTAAAGACAATATCTTTATCATGAGTAATGGAGACGTTTTAGCCTTAACTGCTAATTCTGCTCGCATTGTCGGAAGTTTCAATGCACAAGATATTTATGTCGATGGCAATCGTATCGGAGAAATTGGTGCTGCAGTCCTCCGTGACAGACGTGACCTTTCCGAAGATGGCGTCGTCCTTGCAGTCGCTACCGTTGACTTTAAATCGAAAATGATCTTAGCCGGTCCTGACATTCTCAGTCGCGGTTTCATCTATATGCGGGAATCAGGTGAACTGATCCGTCATAGCCAACGTATTCTTTTCAATGCGATACGTATCGCATTGAAAAATAAAGATGCCAGCATCCAGTCTGTCAATGGAGCTATTGTAAATGCTCTTCGACCATTTTTATATGAAAATACAGAGCGTGAGCCTATCATTATTCCAATGATTTTAACACCAGATGAAGATACTTTATAACAGAATTCTTACATAGATATAAAAAGAACTTAAATCTATTTAGATTCAAGTTCTTTTTTTCGTGGAGCAAATCATAATCGGAGTAATTATATATGGTTTTTAAATAACAACAAAAAAGAGAGGGCAAGCCTCTCTTCTCTATATACTAATGAATTATTTAGCGATTTTTGCAAAGTATTCAAGAGTACGTACAAGTTGTGCAGTGTATGACATTTCGTTATCATACCAAGATACAACTTTCACCAATTGTTTTCCATCAACGTCAAGAACTTTAGTTTGAGTTGCATCGAACAATGAACCGTAAGCCATACCTACGATATCTGAAGATACGATTGGATCTTCTGTGTAACCGTATGATTCGTTAGCTGCTGCTTTCATAGCTGCATTTACTTCATCAACAGTAACATTCTTTTCAAGAACAGCAACCAATTCAGTAACTGATCCAGTTGGAGTTGGAACACGTTGAGCTGAACCATCAAGTTTACCGTTCAATTCTGGAATAACAAGACCGATAGCTTTAGCAGCACCAGTTGAGTTAGGAACGATGTTTGCAGCACCAGCACGAGCACGGCGAAGATCACCTTTACGATGTGGACCGTCAAGGATCATTTGGTCACCAGTGTAAGCGTGGATAGTAGTCATCAAACCTTCAACGACACCGAAATTGTCTTGAAGTGCTTTAGCCATTGGAGCCAAACAGTTTGTAGTACATGAAGCACCAGAGATAACTGTTTCAGTACCATCAAGAACATCGTGGTTAGTGTTAAATACGACTGTTTTAACATCGCTTCCACCAGGGGCAGTGATAACAACTTTCTTAGCTCCACCTTTAAGATGTTTTTCAGCTGCATCTTTCTTAGCAAAGAAACCAGTTGCTTCCAAAACAATTTCTACACCATCAGTAGCCCAATCGATTTGTTCTGGGTCACGTTCAGCAGAAACCTTAACGAATTTACCGTTAACTTCGAATCCACCTTCTTTAACTTCCACAGTACCATCGAAACGACCTTGAGTTGTGTCATATTTCAACAAGTGTGCAAGCATTACTGGATCTGTAAGGTCGTTGATGCGAGTAACTTCAACACCTTCTACGTTTTGGATACGACGGAATGCAAGACGACCAATACGACCGAAACCGTTAATACCAACTTTAACTACCATTCGTGATTTCCTCCTTATGAAAATCAAAAAAATTTTTATGTGAAAAGAGTAACTTGAGTCGCTACAAATCACCTTTCAACATATCTATTATATACTTTCTCTCTTAAAATTGCAACTGATTTCATTGTTATTAACAAGTATTATGAGTTCTTTCACTAATTTTCATTTCGACTTTCATTGATTTGAAAAAGCAAGATAATATCTTCTGAAAACAGAAGAACACAACTTACAAAATAGACAAGAATTTATAAATTCAGATTCATTAGATTGATTATTTTTTCTTTTGATTGACAGAGAGATTATTTTCCAAAAAAAGAAAAGGCACTCGCAAATGCGAGTGCCCAGGTTTAATTCAAAGCTTAAGCTTCCCCTTTGTTTTTCTTAATGATTTCTTCTTGTACTGATTTTGGTACATCTTCGTAGTGGTCAAAGACCATCATGAAAGTACCGCGTCCTTGAGATGCTGAACGAAGAACCGTTGCATAACCGAACATTTCAGCAAGTGGTACATAAGCACGAACGATTTGGCTGTTACCATGAGCTTCCATACCATCAACACGTCCACGACGAGCTGTTACATGTCCCATAACGTCACCAAGGTTTTCTTCTGGAACAGTAATGGTAACAAGCATCATTGGTTCAAGAATAGTTGGTTGTGCAGTCTTAGCAGCTTCTTTCAACGCAAGTGAAGCTGCAACCTTGAAGGCTGTTTCAGATGAGTCAACATCGTGGTATGAACCATCATACAGTTTTGCCTTCACGTCAACGATTGGATAACCTGCAAGTACACCGTTTGCCATTGACTCAACCAAACCTTTTTCTACGGCTGGGATAAACTCACGTGGAACCACTCCACCAACGATAGCATTTTCAAACTCGAAGCCTTTTCCTTCTTCATTTGGAGTAAATTCAATCCAAACATCACCGAATTGACCTTTACCACCTGATTGACGTTTGAAGAATCCACGCGCTGATGTTTGGGCACGGAAGGTTTCACGGTAAGATACTTGAGGAGCACCTACATTTGCTTCCACTTTGAATTCACGACGCATACGGTCTACGAGGACATCCAAGTGAAGCTCACCCATACCAGAGATAACTGTTTCACCAGTTTCAACGTTTGTTTCAACACGAAATGTTGGATCTTCTTCAGCCAATTTTTGAAGAGCAATACCCATCTTGTCTTGGTCAGCTTTAGATTTTGGTTCCACCATCAATTGGATAACTGGCTCTGGGACTTCGATCGATTCAAGGATAATTTTTGCTTTTTCATCAGTCAATGAGTCACCAGTCGTGGTATCTTTCAAACCAACAGCTGCAGCGATATCACCTGCGTAAACAGTTTCGATTTCGTTACGGTGGTTTGCGTGCATTTGCAGGATACGTCCGATACGTTCGCGTTTACCTTTAGAAGTATTCAATACGTATGAACCGCTGTTCAAGACACCTGAGTAAACACGGAAGAATGTCAAACGACCTACAAATGGGTCCGTCATAATCTTGAAAGCAAGTGCTGCAAATGGTTCTTCATCAGAAGCTGGACGAGTTTCTTCTTCGTCTGTATCTGGGTTTACACCTTTAATAGCTGGAATATCAAGTGGGCTCGGAAGGTAGTCAATAACTGCATCAAGCATCATTTGAACACCTTTGTTCTTGAAGGCAGAACCAGCAAGAACTGGGAAGAATTCAACATTGATCGTTGCTTTACGGATTGCAGCTTTCAATTCTGCCTCAGTAATTTCTTCACCTTCAAGGTATTTCATCATCAAATCTTCATCAGTTTCAGCAACTGCTTCGACCAATTTTTCACGCCATTCTTGAGCTTGTTCAAGGTAATCTGCTGGAATATCTTCTTCAAGAATATCTGTTCCAAGGTCATTTGTATAGATTTCAGCTTTCATGCGAACCAAGTCAATGATTCCACGGAAGTCGTCCTCTGCACCAATTGGTAATTGAATTGGGTGAGCATTTGCTTGAAGACGATCGTGAAGAGTGCTTACTGAATAAAGGAAGTCAGCACCAATTTTATCCATTTTGTTAGCAAATACGATACGTGGAACACCATATTCAGTTGCTTGACGCCAAACTGTTTCCGTTTGAGGTTCAACACCTGATTGTGAATCAAGAACAGTTACAGCACCGTCCAATACACGAAGTGAACGTTGTACTTCGATAGTGAAGTCCACGTGCCCTGGTGTGTCGATAATATTGACACGGTAATCTTTCCATTGCGCTGTTGTTGCAGCAGATGTGATGGTGATACCACGTTCTTGTTCTTGTTCCATCCAGTCCATTTGTGAAGCACCTTCGTGTGTTTCACCAATTTTATGGATTTTACCGGTATAGTAAAGAATACGTTCAGTCGTTGTTGTTTTACCAGCATCGACGTGAGCCATGATACCGATGTTACGAGTTTTTTCAAGTGAAAATTCGCGAGCCATTTGGTTATTTCTCCTATTATTTTATTTACAGTTTATTATAACATATTTTAAGAAAAGCGAGTAGGCAAATCCTACCCGCTTGTTGATTACTCATGCTAATTAGTAAGAGTACTGAGCTTTTTGCAAGTCTCTAAAAAGAGTAGCAATCTTACCAACGGAAGTGAGCAAAAGCACGGTTAGCTTCAGCCATACGGTGAGTATCTTCACGTTTTTTAACAGCTGCACCAGTATTGTTTGCCGCATCCATAATTTCTTTCGCAAGACGATCTTGCATAGTGTGTTCTCCACGTGAACGTGAAATAGTTACCAACCAACGAAGCCCAAGAGTTGTACGACGTTCTGGACGAACTTCAACTGGGACTTGATAGTTAGACCCACCAACACGGCGAGCACGTACTTCAAGTACAGGCATGATGTTTTCCATAGCTGTTTCAAATACTTCAAGTGCATCGTTTCCAGTAGCTTCTTTGATTTGCTCAAAAGCGCCATATACAATTGAAGCGGCTGTACCACGTTTCCCATCAAGCATAACGCGGTTGATAAGACGTGTCACTAATTTTGAATTGTAGAGCGGATCTGGCAATACTTCGCGCTTAGGCGCACGGTTTTTACGACTCATTTATCTTTATCCCCTTTCCTTATGCTTTTGGTTTTTTGGTACCGTATTTAGAACGGCCTTGCTTACGATCAGTTACACCTGCTGTATCAAGTGCACCACGAACGATGTGATAACGTACCCCTGGAAGGTCTTTTACACGTCCACCACGAAGAAGCACAACACTGTGTTCTTGCAAGTTATGTCCGATACCTGGGATATAAGCGGTTACTTCAATAAGATTGCTCAATCGTACACGAGCAAATTTACGAAGAGCCGAATTCGGTTTTTTAGGTGTCATAGTACCAACACGAGTTGCTACACCACGTTTTTGTGGTGAGTTTTCACGAGTAGGCACACGTTTCAGACTATTATAACCAACGTTTAAAGCTGGTGATTTAGATTTTTCTACTTTTGATTTACGCGGTTTGCGAACCAATTGGTTAATTGTAGGCATCTACATTTCTCCTGTATTTTTAATTTTGGTGATGATACACTTGGTGACAGCTATCATCTGCGTGTACTTTTGCAACATTTGTCAGCACGTCTCTGTACACTTTTGAGAGACCAAAAGTAAAAAGTACCGTCTATTAGTATAACACGACGACACTTTCTTTGTCAATATATTTTTATAGTTTTCTTGCTAAGTTCCCATCTATTGCCCCGCAGTATTTGTGGCTGGGACACCTGCTCCGTTAGTCGTTGGAGTTTGAGCTGAATTGGTCTCAGCCTGTCCTGTGGTAGCTGAAGTTGCAGGAGCTTGATAGGTTTGTTGATAAGTTTGTCCTGCATCTGTTTGAGGCGTCACAGCGTTTTGATTTGCTGTAGCAGCTGCTTCATTGGCTTCACGCGCAGCAATCGCGTCACTAACTGCCTTAATCCGTTGTTGAAGTTGAGCTTTTTGAGCTTCGTCTTTCAACTTGTCCACTTTTTCTTGAGCAGGCGTTACATTAGCCGTCGTCTGCTCTGTCTCCAATTTTTTAACAGCATCTTCTGCCTCTTGTGCAATTTTGGCTTGCTCTTTTTTCTCTTTTTCTGCTTTCGATTCTGAAGATTTTGATGTTGAAATGGTTCGCCTTACAGTCGGAGCAGCTGCACGCGTCGCATCATCTTGCTTTTTAACGAAAAATAATCCAGCAGCAAGAATGAGTACCAAAGCTATAACAATCGAAATCCTTAGCCACAAAGAGCTTTGATCCAATTTATCCAATATATTTTTCAAATTCTCACCTCATCTATTTGTCAAAAATATTGCCAACTTCTACACTGATTTTGTTAGACTTCACATCAATATTTGTTACTTTCAACAAAGATTTGTAATCTAAGTGCTCACGCTCTGTCTGTGCATTTTCCGCAAAAACTGCTACACCAGCCAATTCCGAATCAAATTCTCGTAAAAGGCTAATCATGCCGTTGACTGTCCCACCACCTTTTAAGAAATCATCTACGATTAAAACACGGCTTCCAGCTTTTAGGCTGCGTTTCGACAAGAACATCTTTTCAATACGATCCCCACTTGAACCCGACACATAATTGACGCTAACCGTTGAACCCTCTGTAATTTTCAAATCGCGGCGCACGATGACAAATGGGACATTTAATACATTTGCCACTGCATTTGCCAAAGGTACTCCTTTTGTAGCAACGGTCATAACAGCATCAATTTTTTGTTTTCTAAATGTTTTGGCAATAATGCGTCCAATGTTATTTAAAATAGAAGGTGTACTCAACAAATCTGACAAATAAATGTAGCCACCAGGTAGAATCCGATTGCTTTCGGATAATTTCGTACAAAGTTCTTCCACCATTGCTCTAGCTTCTTTATCTGAGATAGAAGGAGTAAAAATAACACCTCCTCCTGCTCCTGTAATGGTTTCGATATATCCGATTTCCATTTCTTCAAAAGCACGTTTAATAATGACAATATCTTCGGAAATGGAGGATTTTGCGGACTCATACTTTTCAGCAAATGTATTGAGACTAGTTAGTTCATAAGGATGATTGATTAGGTAGTTAGAAATGACTACCATGCGTTCACTTCTTCTTAATTTCATTTTTTCACCAATTTTATTTTATTTTCTTCATTATATCATAATAAGACCAAAAAACGAACATTATTTTTGCAATAACATTCGTTTTTCGTTTTTTACTTATCAAAATTTGGTTTATAGAAGGAGCGGTTGTCCATAGCAAAGATTCGATTGGTCATTTCACCTTCACCAACTAAGGCTAAAGCTGAAGTCATCATCATCATTTCCGCATCTAAATTGTCAATCATGTGGATAATCTCTGCTTCCATGATTTTGGGACGAACAGGACTGCCGTATTCCAACAAACCGTGATGGCTTAGTAATACGTGACGGAGAATGATGACATCTTCTTTGGTATCTTCGATTTTTAATTCTACCAATACCTTTGTCATTTCTTCGTCAATCAAGGCAATATGCCCGATGAGATTGCCTCGAACAGTGTATTCTGTCTGTTCAGGACCCGTCAATTCCAGCACTTTTGCTAGATCATGCAACATAATCCCTGCAAACAAAAGACTTTTATTTAACTGCGGATAAATATCTCCGATGCTATCTGCCAACCGCACCATTGTAGCTGTATGAAAAGCAAGTCCTGCTTCAAAAGCATGATGATTCGTTTTAGCAGCAGGATAAGAATAAAATTCTTTATCGTATTTAGCATACAAGGCTCGCACCACACGCTGCCAAATTGGGTTTTCAATTTTGAAGATCATTTGTGACAGATATTCACGTAGTTCTTGGACATCAACTGGCGGCTTTTCTTTAAAATCAGCTGGATTGTTTGGCTCACCAACTTTTGGCAGACGTAGTGTAATTTGATTCACTTGCGGAGTATTGTTATATACTTCTCTGCGCCCTTGCATATGGATGACTTTTCCAGCAGTAAATTCTTCCACATTGTGCGGTTGTGCATCCCACAATTTCCCTTCAATCGTTCCAGTGTCATCTTGAAAGGTGAATGCCAAATAGTTTTTCCCTGCCCTTGTTTGACGAAGTTCAGCAGATTTGATGAGATAAAACCCTTCAAATAGCTCATCTTTTTTCATTTGGTTAATCTTCATATTCTTCCTCTTCATCTTGAAAATCTAATAGACCATCTAAGGCCGACTTATCCGAAATTTCAACATGACGCAAAGTCCTCTCGATAGCATTAGTTCTTCGCGTCAGCAATTCATCAATATTGCCAGATGCATGTTGCAAATGTTTTTGTGCCTTGAGCAAAATACCGCCAAATTTATTAAATTCTGATTTGACATTGCCCAGAACCTTGCTGATGTCATCTGCACTTCTTTGAATATTGAGCGTTTTAAAACCGACCGAAAGCGAATTAAGCAAAGCAGATAGCGTAGACGGCCCTGCCACCACAATCTGCTCATCCCGACGCAAATTGTCAAAGAATTCTGGATTGCGAACAATCTCTGAATAAAGCCCTTCCGTTGGCAAAAACATCACTCCAAAATTCGTGGTTGCAGGAGGTGCCAGATATTTTTTCTTAATGTCTTTAGCAAAACGTTTGACGCTAGTTAACAAAGACTTGCGGTAAAAATCAATTTCTTCTTTATCTCCTGATTCATAAGCATCCTCTAAACGATAATAGTCTGCCAGAGGAAACTTGGAATCAATTGGTAAATAGATGTAGTCTTTTTCCACTTGTCCCGGTAATTTAATTGCATACTCTACACGTTCACTAGAGCCTGGAACTGTTGCAAACTCACGCTCATACTGGCTCGGTGTCAGAATGTCTTCAATGATTTGACCAAGCTGCAATTCGCCTAAAATCCCGCGCGTTTTAGTATTGGAGAGCACCTTGTTTAGAGTGCCCACATCACGTGCCACATTTTGCATTTCTCCTAGACCGCGATTGACCGACTCCAACTGTTTAGAGACTGTTTCAAAAGAGGTTTGTAATCTCGCCTGCAACGTTTTCTCTAATTTTTCTTCCACCGTTTGGCGCATTTGTTCTAAACGGTGGTCATTTGACTCTTGAATTTGGCGCATTCGTTCATCTGTTTTATCACGATTTTTAGTTAGATTTTCGCTTATCTCTAAACGCATTTCCGTTAAATTCCGATGTAAATCCGTACGCACCTCGCCCAAACGATCTCCCAGAGCCAATTCCAGCTGTTGCTGTGATAGAAAACTTTGCTGCCTTTCTTGCTCAAAACGGTAATCCAACTGATCAGATAAGTGATCAGCTTGATCTTCCAGCAATTTCTGTACCTGATCTGCCTGCTGCTGATTCTTTTGCCATAAAAGAAAGGTCACAACAAGATTTCCCAGCAATAAGAGGATAATTATAAACTCCATACTAACTCCTGTCTTTGCTATAAATGACAATAACATAACCTGATTGGCACTCTAAAAAAACGGGCTCATCTATAAATTCGTTAGAAGCATACACTTTTTTGAAAAAATAATTGGATTCGTTTAAAGGATATTTGGCTCCTTCAATCGTTAACTGACTATTGCTCACAGACATAAAAGCTAGATAATCCATACCAACTACCGGCTTTATCTCGTGACGCCCTTGAGGACAATAGCTGAGCTCATTTTGCGCACTACAAAGCCGAATTCGTTGCATATAAGGCGTGATTTCTGGATCGCTCGGCAAGAAAATATTTGCCAAAGTATGATCCAAGCGCCCGCCAAAAGCACCAAAAATAGTCACTTGTGCCTGCGGATAACGTACAAAAACAGTCTTGACAGCTAGTTCTAAATCTGTGTCGTTTTTTTCAGGTTGTGCTTGAAGTACCTCCTTAGATTGAGAACAAACCAAAGCCAGCTCTTCCTCCGAAACAGAATCAAAGTCACCGACCGCTAAGTCTGGACAAATGCCTTGTTCAATGAGAAACAGGCTTCCTCTGTCCACTCCGATAAAAATGTCAAAATCCACTTGAAAACTATCTATCATCCCGCCAGCAAAAAGAGCAATTTTAGTCATGCAATGCTTCTTTCAATGTTTGAACCTGATGAGCTACATCTCCTTTGAAAACGTAACTGCCCGCTACAAAGACATTGGCACCGGCTTCTTTGGCAACGCGAATGGTTTCATCATCAATACCACCGTCTACTTCAATATCAAAGTCTAGTTGGTTCACTTCTCTCAAAACAACTAATTCCCGTACTTTATCCATTGTTTCTGGCAGAAAGGCTTGTCCACCGAAGCCTGGATTGACCGTCATAACCAAGACTTGATCGACTAAATTCAAAACATTTTTCACCACTTCAACAGGCGTCCCTGGATTGATAACGACACTTGCCTTGACACCTGCTGTCCGAATCTTTTGCAAAGCTCCGTGAATATGAGGGGTTGCTTCAGCGTGGATACTGATAATATCTGCACCCGCACGAGCAAATTCTTCAATATGATGTTCTGGATTAGATACCATAAGATGACAATCAAATACCAATCTACTGTGCGGTCGCATGCTCGCGACCACACCCGCACCAAAGCTGATATTGGGCACAAAATGACCATCCATAATATCAATATGAACATATTCTGCGCCAGTTGCTTCTAGCTTTTTTAGTTCCGATTCAAAATTAGCATAATCTGCACTTAAAATAGATGGTGCAATTTTATAAGGTTTCATTTGACTTCCTCCTCATTTAGGTTGCTTTTTAGCTACTTTTTTATAGGTTTCACGACGGTTTTCAATTTCACTCAGAAATTGCAAGTAATTCTCGAAACGAAAAGCTGCAATTTGTTCCTTTTCAACAGCAGGTTTTACCGCACAATTCGGTTCATGCGTATGCGTGCAGGTCCGGAATTTGCAGCCATGACTGACTTGTGCAATTTCAGGAAATGCTCGATTTAAATCCTCTGCATTGTCCACTTCATAATCCAGCGAAGAAAATCCCGGTGTGTCTGCAATTTTTCCCCCATTGAGATTGTAAAAACTAACCACTCTAGTTGTGTGGCGACCACGACCCAAACTTTCTGAAATTTTTCCGGTTTCCAACTGTAAATCTGGTACCATTTTATTGAGCAGAGTAGATTTGCCAACCCCAGTTTGTCCCATGAAAACAGTCGTCTTAGCTGTTAAAAACGGCAACAGTTCTGTTATTGTCTTGGCAGTATCATAGCCGATAGAGCGATAAATATCAAGGAAAACGTCTAACTCCTTATCGTTCGCCAACAAATCTAATTTACTGATATAGATAATCGAGTGGATAGCTTTCTGCTCCAAGAGGACTAAATAACGGTCCAAAAGATTAGGATTGAAATCTGGCTCTTTGGCACTCATTATTACAACAGCTTGATCTATATTGACAATAGGTGGTCGTACCAGACTGTTTTTTCGCTCTGCTATTTTTAAGATATAACCTTCAGAATCTTTCTCAGCAGAAAATTCGACCTCATCCCCCACATAGGGAGTTTGTCCTTTCTTGCGGAAATTTCCTCTAGCTCTAGTCTGATAAACCTTGCCTTCTGACTCTACATAATAGAAGCCGGCTAAGGCTTTCACAATTGTTCCTTTCAAATGGACTCCTTTAACGCTTAATAAGTTCATTATAACAAAAAAAGCAGTATTTTGCTTTTTAGTGCAAAAAAATGATGAAAAACGTTTCTAATATGGTATAATAGAAACCAAGCGGAAATGGCGGAACGGCAGACGCGCATGCTTCAGGCGCATGTGTCCATTCGGACGTGAGGGTTCAAATCCCTTTTTCCGCATTTTTATTTCGTTTGAGACTTCGTCAATTGTAGCGCACCTTACTCAAGTTATGCTACGCTTTGTCTTCTCGTTTGGAACGAAATAACATAGTTGGATACACCCCATTAAGTGCTTATTTTAAATTCTGGAAAGGTGGCCCAGCTTGGTACGGCACCGGACTCGAAATCCGGCAAATGGATTTTATTCATGCGCGGGTTCAAATCCCGTCCTTTCCTTATGAAGAACCTCACTAAGATGAACTTAGCGAGGTTCTTTGTTATGTGATACTTATTATTCAGTTTATCTGAATCCCTCATCATATAAGCTATCTGATAAGCGGGAAAATTCTTGCAAATCAAGTGCTTCTCCTCGAACATTTGGAGACAGATCAGCATTATTCAAAGCGATCTCCAGTCTTGTTTTAATTTCATCCGATTTGCCAAAACAACTAGTTAGATTATTCCAGAGGGTTTTCCGACGGTGAGTAAAACTAGCTTTTGAGACCTTGAAGAAGAAGGGTTCATCTTTGACCTCAACTGCCGGCTTGTCTCTACGAGTCATTTTCAGAATTGCCGAATCCACATTTGGGGCGGGAACAAAGACTGTCCGCGGTACGATAAAAGCGACTTTAGCTGTCATGTAATATTGCACAGCTATTGACAAACTACCATAAGACTTACTATTGGGCTGCGCCGAGATGCGATCAGCTACTTCTCGCTGCATCATCACAACAAATTCTGAAAAAGGAATCCGACTTTCTATCAGATGGATCAAAATCGGAGTCGTGATGTAATAAGGCAGATTAGCCACCACTTTGATAGGTAATTCTGGATTGGAAAATTCCTTAATTCGAGCCTGTAAGTCTGACTTAAGAATATCTTCATTGATAATCTTAACATTTTCAAATTCCTGCAGGGTATCTGCCAAAATCGGCATTAGACGCTCATCAATCTCAAAAGCCATGACTTCTGCTGCATTCTCCGCTAAAAACTCAGTCAGTGCCCCAATGCCCGGTCCGATTTCAATAACATTAACATGTTTATCAATCTCAGCCGTATCCACAATTTTTTGTAAAATGTTGGTATCTGTCAGGAAATTCTGACCGAATGATTTTTTAAAAGTAAAACCATGACGCTCAAGTACAGCTCGCGTCACGCTATAATCCGCAATTCTCATAGTTCTCATTTCTATCCATTAGCTAAATAAAATATATAAAATCCGCATAATTCCTAGCACAAGCAAAATCCAAAATGCTGGATGAATCCGGCGTTTGTTACCTTTTGAATCGGATTCAATCACATTATCTGCCTGCTTGCTTTCTTGATTTTGCCGTTTCTTCAACTCATCTTGGTAAGCAGCTGATTTTAGAATATTGTCTTCTGGCAACATGTCTGAAGCATAATCATCTGGAAACCCCATAGCTAACCCAAGCAAGTCCTTATCCGTTAGAGAGAAATCTAAATCTTCTGGTTGATTTTGCTGAATAGCACGGATATTTTTTAAAAGTTTATCAGAAACGATAGGCAATTCGTCCATAGAAACAATTTCTAAAACGTCAAATCCTAGCGTATCATCCTCTTTGACATTTGCAATAATATAGTGAACAAAATCATCATACAGTTGCAACACCTGTGGAGCATGTTGCTCTAAAAAAGACCGATTGTGGCGGGCATTTTGCTGGAATTTTTCAATGGAAAGAGTAACTCCCATATTCTGCTCTTGATAAAATTCTTCTGCTTTCTCTTTATCTTCTTTTTCAAGCTCTTCTACTTTTTTCCACAAATCAATAGCTGCTTGCAGATCTTCTTCATTCCAAAACAGTTGCCAGAAATAGGGAATACTATAAATTCCCTCCGCTAAAACACGTGTCTCATCTCCGTTTTTAAAATAAATATAACTTCTATTTGCCATGTCGCTTCCTTTCGTACTCTTTCATTACATTTTCAACATCTGTCAATCCAATCCCAAACAATTCTAGTCGTTTAAGCAACTGTTTTCCATTTGAATAGCCAATGCGGAGTTCTTCTCCTAAAAATTCACGACGTTTGCGGCTGTCATTGCCTGCCAGAAATCCTAAGCGAATCAAATCTGAACGTGTGATATCAAAATCAGTCTTTTTTTCAAAATGTTTAGTTACCTGAGAAAGAGCAGCTTTTAAATCTTCATAAGAAGCATGCTCGATACCCAATGACTTCCCTTTATTTTTAGACTTAGGAGCGGCTTCATCACGCCTTAAAAAAGCATGCTGAACACTAGGAATAGCAGTCATGATCATCCTACGAATCCGCTCACCATTGACATCTGGATCAGTAAAAACGATCACTCCATGCAGGTCATGAAGACGTTTGATACGCTTCATATCTTCTTGGCAAATTGCAGACCCTCTCGTTTCGTAAGTTTCGACGTCAAAATACCGTTTGAGATTGGCCGTATCATCTCGACCTTCTACAACTAGAACCTGAGAAATCTTTTCTTTCATCAATCTTCTTTCAAATTAAATATTCGCAGTGCATTTTTATACGTTACTTGTGCAACTTCTTCTGTTGTCAAGCCACGAAGCTCTGCAATCTTGTCTACAACATAGCGAGTATAAGCCGTTCGATTTTCACGACCGCGTTTGGGTACAGGGGCTAGATAAGGTGCATCTGTCTCAACTAAAATCTTATCTAAAGGCAACTTCTGCGCAGCTTCTTGCACATATACAGCCTTTTTAAACGTCACCACACCAGAAAAAGAAATCATCATACCAAGCTCAACAAAACGTTCAGCCATTTCTAAAGAGCCTGAATACGAGTGCATAATACCACCCTGTTCGCCAACACTAGCTTCCTTAATAACTTCATAAGTATCTTCCAGCGCATCACGCGTATGAACAACAAATGGCAAATCGTGGTCTTTCGACAGCTGAATCTGACGTTTGAAGACCTCAATCTGCACATCTTTCGGATCTTCCATCCAGTGATAATCCAGACCAATCTCACCGAGGGCAATAACTTTGGAATCGTGCAAATGACTGACAATCATGCTTTCAACTTCTTGCGTATAAGAGCCTGCGTCAGTTGGATGCCAACCAATCGTGCTGTATAGTTCGTCATATTGACGAGACAGCGCTAGCGACTTTTCAATGGTTTCTGTATCAAAACCCACAATATTCATCTTGGTAACACCTAACTCGCGTGCGAAAGCAATCTCTTCAGCTTCTTTTCCTGCAAAATTATCCACGTTAAGGTGTGTATGTGTATCAAAAATTTTCAAACTATATTTCCTCCTCATTCCTAAAAGTTCCCTAAACCTTGAAAATCAAGGATTTTATTTTTCTAAACTTCCTCATGTTTCCTTTATTTTCTAGTAACTTGGGTTAGTATTTGGTTAGTTTTATGGTTAGCATTTTACAGACGGATTTGATTAAGTTTTTCCTTCAATTCATCCTGTATATTTTCTGTTACGTGACTATAAATTCTCAAAGTAATAGACTCATCTCTATGGCCTACACGCTCCATAATCGCTTTGATAGGTACACCCAGCTCAGCCAATAAGCTGATGTGAGAATGCCTAAGCATGTGAATGTTATAAGCTCGTCCCTCACCTAAAACTATATCGCAAATATCTTTGATAAATTTATACAATAAAGGTTGTCTCATAATATTTCCTTGCTCTGTTACAAAGATAAAATCTTCATCAAGACAATTCCGTCGGAAGTAGTCAATAACTTCTAAACAACGTTCACTAAGAACTATCGTTCTAACAGAACCAACCGTCTTTGTTGTCTGTAAAACTCTCTCGTCATACTTATGAGCAACATAGTCGATGGTATGGTCAATCTTCAGAAGATGGTTTTCAAAGTCCACATCCTGATAACGAACCCCAATAAACTCAGCAAAGCGAAGACCTGTTAGAAAGATAAACTCCATTGCCAAAGCATAGCGCTTATCTTTGTGGTGACTTTCACAGTAAGACAAGACTAAACTCAACTCTTCTTTACTGATAAAGTGTTCCTTAGCCTTCTTTAGCTTTTCATAATCGGCTTTTTGCTTGGGAATCACTACACTTTTCACAGGAGACTCTGAGATATATCCAACCTTTTCAGCATAGCCGAAAATACCATTCAAATAAATCTTACGATTTTTCCGTGTTGAGTTTTGAATATCTAAACTCATGAGGTAGGCCTGGATTAATTGCGTAGTATAATCGGATAATCTCAAATCTCCCACTGCTTCCATGAAAAATCTCAAGCATTTCATCTCACTTTTAAAGCTAGACGGTTTAATTTCACCACCTCGAATAGTCTCCCATTCTGTCAAAAGCTGACCAAAAGACATCTCCTCGATTTTTTGCCTTTTCAATTCCTCTTTTGTAGGAGCAGTGAGAACCTTATCAATTTTCCTTGCTAAACGGCGTTTAGCCTCTGCTTGTGAAACTCGAGATTTTGATTTCAGAGTCACAGTGACCTGTTTCCACTTCTGTTCTCGCTCATCATAAAACTTCTCATAATAGCGATATTTGCCATTATCTAACTCTTTATAAAACATTTTTTCTCCTTTTACTTATCTTACTAAGCAAAGGAAAGCTATGTAGCATACCTTAATTATAACACAACTACATAGCTTCCTCATACTTCTTCTGTTTATATTGCAAAAACTGCTCGTATCCCTCAATGCTTATATATACTCTCTTATGAGATGGTTTTAAAATATAGCATTGAAATTGTTCTATCCGTCTCATTTCAGTTAAATCATTATTCAATGTCTTTAAGGGAACATCAAACAACTCTGAAATATTCTTTTTAGTTTTATATAAATTTTCCATAACACTCTCTTGTTTGATATAATGGAGATGATAAAAGACAATTTCTTTTATCACTTACTTGGCTTGTCAGTTGCTCCGCTAAAAGTGTCTGACAGGCTTTTTTCTTGCTCTAATTCCCACTTATTGTTTAGACTAACTTGGGCTAGCAAAAATTCTACTAATTCACCTTTATTCATGAAATTATTTTTTTCAAAATCATGGTTTAGAGTAACTATAGTCTCACGATTAGGAATCTTTCTTTTAACATTGCTAGTCTTTCTAGGGCTCGCTTGGAAAAACTGAATATTATCTCCTTCCTGACAATTTTGTAGGGTAATAAGTGAATCAAATCGCCGTATAAACTGAGATAAATCTTCTCGTTCATTGTCCTTACATTTATAGAAAAATTCTAGTGGATGTTTGGTACTTGTAACAATGATAATCCTCGCCGAAGGTAAGATATTCTTATACCGAGCAGAGCTAAAACTGATGTTATAATTATCAAGCAACTTTAGCCAATCACTAGCTGTTAAACTTTCTCCTCTAACATCATCAAGTAAAAGGATTTCTTCACCGTTTAGGTCATCCATGATATTTGTTCCAGCAGTAGTAGCTAAATCCCATTTTTGACCATTTCTCAATGCTAAACCCTGAATTTTTGACGCCAACTCTTTAGCAAATCTGGTCTTACCTAACCCTGACCTTCCATGAATAAATAGAACCGTTTTTTTGAACTCACCATTCTCTATTGCTTTCTTCGTCCTGTTCCCTTTTATCTCACCGAGCACAGTAAAAGCTTCATTTATCTTCGTTTTAAATGTCGTGTAAATCATGTGATACTTTTCATCCAACAGGATTTCTGATTTGCCGATTTTTTCTTGAATAATATCTAAAATAAGGTTATCAATTTCATATTCTGAAAGTTTAATATCTTTCTTTACTCTTCCTTTTTTCCAGCTACCGAATCTCTCCTTAAACACCTCCATATAGTTCTTCCCAGCAGCGCTAACGACCTCTTGAGGGGCATATTGATATTTGTTGCTTTCTTTACTGTGGATTAAATAAGAGAGTAAATTGTCGTAACCATATCTCCCACGTTTAGCTTTTTCAATATATTGTGGTTCAATTCCAATTACATCTGCCAACTTAGAGATAGACATTCCTTCTGAAAGTTTAAATAATAAGTGCCCGTGACTATCTATTGGTTTTGTATAAAACTGTTGTGTTTCAACATCATACAGTTCCTCTTCATCTTTATCATGAATAATTCCATATGCTTCAGTCACCGTGGTTATCTCACTAATACGTTTGACCATCTCATTAAGGAGGGGTGCAATATCTCCCCCTTTAGCTTCTGTAATAAAGCTAACATCCCAATCCTTCCAATATTGCTTAGAAAAATATTGAACAACCATAAAGCACTGGATTTTGGATTCTTTTGTCATTAATTTAACTCCTTTTTCTAATTATTACTTTAATTATTCAGGTTAGACTAGTTGACAAGCCCAGTCTAACCATGCGCGTTGAATAATTAAAATTAAAACTACAAGTATTGTTTTTGTTTTGAAAGATTAAAACTTCAAAAACTGAAAATCAATACAGTATCTTACAAAAACCATTTCAAATTTCCACTACTTCTACTCCAGATTGGTCGTACTCTAATTTCTATAAAAAAACTCAAGAGCTTACCTTTTCTCACTAACTTTTTGAATTATCATTACATATTTTGATGATAGCTATATCTCATATCTGTACCTTATCACAGCAGTCATAGATATTCTTACTCTGTCTACATTGTCTCACTGCATTCTGACGTGACATCTGCTCGCTTGTCTTCTCTGACTGCGTCTCACGAATGTCACTACTGTTCAAAGAACAGTTCATTTGCTCAACAATTTGACTTCGTAAAAATATCAAATCTGCTGTAGAAAGATAAAATACATCAACATCAAATAGACATCATGCAAAATATGAATTATTGCTACGTCAAAATCTCTAGCTTCAAAACGTCAAATCTGATTATGTTTTTTATAAAAATAATAGAGCTTACTAACAAACCAATTTTGATTAAGCCAGTTTTCAAATCTTTCAAGCTGAGTTTTAGTATGCTCGAACTGTTCAAGTGTTTTTTCAGCTTCTCTTTGAAGTTCGTCATAAGCTCTTTCAAATTCAATAACAATATCTTGTATCTCAAATAATTGATTATTTGAGCGCTCAAACTCTTCCTCTTTTTTATCAATCTCAGCTTTTAATTCTTCAATTTCTGTTAAGAGTTTATTTTTTTCATTTGACAATGGTTTTAATAATTTGAATACTCGATTTTCAACATTTGATACACGTACCGAACCCGTTTTCTCATCAGATTCAACCACTAATCCCAAATATATCGGTGCTTTATTGGCAGAGTAATCATATCCGATAACAGAATATTCAACATCTTTTGTAAGTTTTATTCCGAATTTAGCTTTCCTTTGCTCATCAAATGTAAAACCGACAATCTTACCTCGAACCTCTTCTTCTAAAACGTCATCAGTAAAAAATATTTGAGCCATTATTTACCTCTTTCCAAAACAATAAAATCTTCACATTTAAAATAGACATCATCTTTGATTCTCACTGCCGATAGACGTTCAAACTTTATTTCTATAATATCTTCGGGTAGGCTTTCATATCTCTTTGAAATCTTCACTTCAAAAGGTGGGAGCCCATTCCCCGGCTGGTAGAACCAATATTTAAATCCATCTATTTCCCACTTTTCTGTTTCCTTGTTTTGCTTAAACGACTCTTGAGGAAGAGACGGGAGCCAAAATACTGGCTTGTTCTTTTTAATCAACGTATTAGCAAATTCTTCGCTATGTTTATTTTGTTTTAATAATTTCGGTAGCTTCATTGCGCTCTCCTTATTTATTTAAGTACAACTTTTTTTCAAAGTTGTTCTGTGATATTCTATAATTATAGAAGTTGATATCTGAGCTCTTTATTGATATCTATCTTAATCATACTCGAAAATCATGACTTCTGCATTTGCGATTTTTTGCAAAAAAAGTCACTTTCAAATCTATAAGCAAGTTAGAAAAAATCAGTTATATCAACACTTTAAACGTTTTTAAAAAAAGGAGTTTTCATGATTACTAAAATTCAGAAGAAAATAATTAGTCTAGAATCACAAGAAATATATCTTCAATGCCAAACTTTTGAAGATTATCAGGATAAATCATCTAAATATTTTCAAAAAATTATACATAGTAATTATTTTGATAGTTCTAATAAATTTCTTCAACTCTCTTTGTCTGAATTAATAGTAGATAAAAATCCAAACGCTAGTTTGATAAAAAAGTTTTTAAAACAGTACTTGAATTCAAATATCTCTCTAACCAGGCTGTTAAAAGTTTACTATGCAATTTCAGAAGTATACAACCTGCACAAAGAAATCATTGACAAACACTCACAAATACAAACTACTTTCGACAATAATATAATAAAGATTATTAAAATTTCACAAAAATATCTTAAGAAAAACTCAATACATTTTGAAGATAAGAAAATTTTCGAGCACGAAAACGATATGCACTTGTTCGCAGAAATACTACAATTAGAAATTGTCAGAAATTGGTTCAAAGCTGACTTACTGTACTCTATGAAAGAAGTACAGCTACTTCTTAAAAATGGTTCTCTAGCTTCTACCAACCTAAAGAACTATTCCCCTTTAAATGAAATCAAAATTAACACTTTAAACAAACTAAAAAATAAGATACTATCTGAAAAATCTGACATGATGGAAGAGGCGGTTAGGTTTCAACATGAATATTATATTTCTGGAAAATTTTTGAAAGAAATAATTGCTAGTAGTCGTAACATAAAAAGGCAAGTAATAAAAGAAAACTATGGACAATCTAAAAAAACAGACATTGATTATTGGAAGTCAAGAGAAAACAGACACAAGGATAGCTTAAAAAATTTACTCTACTCTCTGTCACCTCAAGAGGAAAAGGCATGGGATAAAGAAATATCTGAAAATATTAAAAAGATTTACAGACCTTTATATATGGGTCATGTTTATCTAAACATATTTGCTAGCAAAACTTTCTCTGAACTGCAAAACTCTGATTTCGACTATAAGTATCTGCAAGAGATAACTGCCATCTCCTTTGAAGATATTTCCAAAATAGAAAGTGATATTGAAGTTTATTTAAAAATTGTAACTCTCAACTTTAAAGCGTTCATCAAAATAAAACAGTCGTTAAATGTAAACTTCTTTAACGAATTGAAAATACATACAAAAAACTTTCAAACACCTGAACTCAAAAAAATTTTATACAGGCATTTTAATGTTCCACTTGAAAGTAAGATAAAATATGGTACTGATTCGGAGAATAAAAGCATTGACATCCCAGAAATACAACGTTATTATCAAATAATGTCAAGAATGAAAAGAGACATCTTAAGCGAATTAGAACAGTTAGAGTACGATTCTACTAAGATAATCTCTAATTTATTTACATTATCTGATAAAAAAATAAAGCACTATTCTGATACATTCATTATAATTTAAAAGAACACATCGCCCGATGTGTCCTTTGGTTTCTCTATAAGAGTGGAAAAGACTAAAAACTACGCTATTTCCACTCTTATAGAGAAAAATATGTTAGCTATTTAACTTTTTTCAACTTAATCGTTCCAAATGTATGTGTTATATCTTCCAACAAAATCGTATTAGCTGACACCTTAAACGTGGTCTCGTTCCCACTATTATCTTCAATAGTGCCTTTCTTTAAGTCAATTGTCACACGTTGACCATAGATACTTTTTCTACGACTACCATTTTCAGTTACAAAATGAATATCAATTGTCCCTTGATTTCTTTCTTTTATCTGTAAAACATATCGTAAAGTAAGTTCTTCTTCGTTATCCTCATATGAATCATCTGTATAGCCTTTTTTTCATACACATAAGCACCAATCAAATCCTCATAATTGACTTCTGATTTCATTTTAGAAGTCGAAGCACATGCACCCAGACTAAACAGTATCACCCCTATAAATAATAATTTTATAAAATTCTTTCTCTTATCCAACTCTTACTTCTTTATAATTTTATTACCAAAAATGGCGCTCCCATCTTTCGGCTCGTTCATTCTGCTTCCTGAGTTCTTCTGTATTTTTCTCCATTTCCTTCATAGTCTCTGCATGTTGTCGTTCTCTACGCTCACTTGCACGTCGAGTTTCCTCAGCTGCTTTTCTCTGAGCTATTTCAATACGAATCGTTTGTTCTTCCCTCTCCAATAAATTTAATGCTTCTCCTAACGTCCGAGCCTGTCCATATTCAAACTTCTGTAAAATAAATCTGAGAAAAGCATCATCTTGAAAATATCTATCTGGTATATTAATAGAATTTCGTAAACTATGAAGTTGAGATTTATAGCGTTTTAATCTGTCTTCAGCATTTTGAAGCTTTAAATTAACTTGGTTCAGTTCCTCTTGCACCTTTTGCCTTTCAGCAGGTTTTTGTGCATTATCAAACATATTTTGAGGTATGACTACATCTTCATAATATTTTCGATTACGCTTAACCTGTGCGAAACTATAAATAACCCATAAAACAATTAGTATTAAAATAATTGGCATAGACCACATAGGAATTGGAATCAAAAGTTGCGATGGGTCTGCTATTATACCATCTAAAAATTCTATGGGTTTATAAATCATAGAATGTTCAAATTCAAAATTCTGCCTATCTAAGAGAGCTTCTACAATCAATATTACAAATGCAGAAACAAATAACACAATTGTCAAAATGATAGAAAAAATAAAAAAGACTATGTAGGATGTTAAAGAAAAAAGATTAAAAATTGTAAAGCCTCGTGTCCTTATTGCCCACTCAAAATCTTCAATATTAGTGCTAGCATTTTTTATTTTCTTTAAAGATTTTACTTTCTTTGGGATACTTCTTTTCAATGTATAAATTTCAGTTTCAGTTGAAGGTATCAGACGATTCTTTAAATTTAAATATTGCCTAACTGCGGATTCAATATCCATCTTTATACTCCTATTGTATCGTTTTTTATCTATTTTAACATAAAAATGTATATTTAGCTATACATTTGTTGGTTTTTAGATAGCCGATTGTACTTAATATTCACTAAAAAGGGTAGTAAAATAGCATAAAAGAGGAATTAGATGGATGGAAGCCAATCAACTACAAAAATATATCTCAAATAGAATAAGAGAATGTCGCAAAGAAAAAAATCTGAGTCAAGAGCAACTCTCTACCCAAGCAGGACTAGGTATTAAAGCGATACAAAATATAGAAAATCTAAAATATGATTTCAAAATACAAACACTCGAAAAGGTACTCACAGCCCTACATATGAGCGTTGAGGAGTTTTTTGATTTCCCTTTTTCGGACAACTATGTCCCCATAACTACATTAGTGGAAAATATATCCGATTTATCAGATACTAAAAAATCTAAAATCATTTCTTCCTTCAACGAGATTGTTAAAAATATAGATTAAAAGAGGAACTCACTACGAATTCCTCTTTTAATATTCACTAAGCACTTTGCTGAAATTCAACTATTTCATATTTTGTATCAATTATATTTTCATCTTCATCTAAATATGTACGCTTTATCCACTGTCCCTGAATAATACTTGAAATTGATACCGTTCTATTCAATTTTTTAATATCATTGAAAATTGCTTTAGAAAATTTTGCTTTGATACTTCCCGAAATCGTCCTAACTGTTATATGATTTCGTGCATTACTAGCACTTTCTACAGTGCCTTCAAAATTAAATGTTTCTACAATCTCTGTTGAATTGGTAAGTTTATTTGTTAAAGATTGTAAACTATTAATGAAATTATCTGTCTGTTCATTAACAGTAATCTCAGAAAGTTTATTATGATTATTTTCAATGCTTACTGAAATGTCATTAGCTTTTATAAGACTATAATACTCTCCAAGTTCTTTTACAATTTTGGCATCCTCAAATATTAAGTCTTCATAGACTTCATTAACATCTTTGCTATTTAAAGAGTCAATAAAAACAATAAAATCATCAAAGTAAATCTGAGCATCATTTTCAAAGAAACTAACTTCTGGAGACTTAACTAATTCAAAATTTATATTAAACGAACCAGGCGTAAATGGCTTTAAAACCATATTTTCATTTGTAAATATATTACTCTCATTCAAATGTAATTTTAAAGAATCCATAAATGTATTTAATAAATTTATCGTCTTGATAACTATATTGGCTGAAGCCGAGTGAGAGTTATATCTATCTACTAATTTTACAGTTAATTCTTTATTATCAAATAAATCTGAAAAAATAGAAGTATATTCTCGACATAGAGTTTCAAAATCTCTATTAGTGATGAAGTCTTGCTGAAATTTAGAATCATTCTCAGGAAAATAATCTGTCGCTCTAATATTATTCTCAATTTCAAACACAGAAATATTATTAAAGTCATATTGATTATTCTCATTCTTATATAGCACAAAGAAGTCTTCTTGATTATAAAAGTTTTCCAGAAGGCTCCGAGTCGAAATATCAGAAAAAATCAAATTTATATCTTTAATTGATAATGCTTTTACAAAATAAGTTTCAAAATCAAGATAATAAAAGAAATAGTACTTCCCATTAATTTTTTTAGTAATAAAAGAAAGCGGAAAATCATAGTAATCAAATATATAAAGATATTCTATTGATTCAATATCAAAAATAACGTTACTCATTTTCTACACCTCCTTCTTTCTGTAAAAAATTAACTCCTTGATATTCCCATAAATTTAAATGGTCACCAGACAACACTGAAACTCCATGCTCAGATGAAACTGACACTAAAACAGCAATCTTATTTTTTAATCTAGGAAACCGTTTTTGCATTCTGTCAATCGAATCTAAATTAGTAAAAAACGATAATGCTTTCGCTTCACATAATTTTGGGGATGGGAAGGGCAAGCCTAAATCTACATGTGTTTTAAAATCGTTTAATGTCGGAGGATTTGTAGCACATAGTCTGTAAAAATCTCCTTCAATAGGAGCCGCACTAGATGGTGGACAAGATTTCGGATAATCATTGCCGTATTTCAGCTCAGTAGACAATATTAAACCTCCTAAAATTAACTATCTATAGTTTACTTTATATGAATAAACTTTTCAAGTAACCAGTAAAATTTTTATCAGTATTAGAAATTAATAAAAGAGGAGACTTGCTCCTCTTTTCACTGCTACTTTTGCTTTCCTTTGGTTAGTTTCTTGGTTAATTTGTACTTAGTGATTTCTATAATCTTTTGAAATGAACTTCTCTATCCTTTAGTGTGTGTATCAAAAATATTCATCAGTTCAATCCTCTTTATATCATTTTCTATTATATCAAAATCTCGCGGTAAATGCAGTTTGTCTCGTTGTTATCCAACAAAAAAACCAGCGGTCTCGAGTTTCCGTTGGTTCTTCATCTTGTATTCGTTTGGATTATGCAGCCAAAACTTTGCGTCCTTTACGACGACGGCTAGCAAGCACGCGACGACCGTTTTTAGTTGCCATACGATGACGGAAACCGTGTTTGCGCGCACGACGGATTTTACTTGGTTGATAAGTACGTTTCACTTTGAATACCTCCTCTTAGATTCTTGTATTCGTTTAGCCGGCTATGTGATCAGTTACTAAACATACTTAACTATTCTATATGATTCTTCAACATTTGTCAATAGCCCCTTACAAGTAAACGCCTTCTTCATCATTACTATCTCTTAAAGCAATCGAGTTGCCTCATAGAAAGGAATAAGTGTTGTCATAGCAGTTTGGAGTTCATTCAGCACTTCCCCTATTGAAGTGGCTTGAGCTAAATCCACATCGTATTTCACTAAGACTTTACGAATTTGCCCTGCTTTTACTTGTCGAGTCAAATATTGCCGATTTTCTTCTGTTCCAACAAATCGTTGACTGACACCATTTATTTGAGCCAAATAATAAACTGGATCTGTGATTGATACCTGCAGCACTCGATTTTGCTTTGTCAGACTGGTCTCATCTTTCTTACGCTCAATAAAACTAACTTCTAGCGACACTCCAAATTCCTTCGGATTCCCATATAATCGCAAGGCAAACATGGGTTCTGTGATATTGCCATAACCACGCAAGTAGTTCCAAAAATGGGATCGCAAAATTTGAGCTTGATTCATCCAGTTGCTGCTGCACTCCAGAGTTAATTTTGGATAAAATGCTTGAAATTGCTTTACCAAATCGACAAATTCCTTGCGGGCAGCCTGCCCCCCTTCTGTTTAAAATCAAGCATCGTCCCTCTCAATTCTCCCGCTTTATCAGGAGAAATATATTTATTTCCTTGCAACACTAAGTAAGCTTCAATAGCTGGAAAAATAGACATGCAAGCTCCTTTCTTCTCAATCTCAAGCACATCAAATAGTGGACTAAATGGAAAGAAAAGACTGAAAAGAAATTCTTCTCAGTCCTTAATTATATTCACTATCAATATCCACTACAACATAACGGTTTGGTTCGTCACCCTCTGAATAGCTGGTAAGCCCATCCATTTTAGAAATAATTCGGTGAATAATTTTCCGCTCATTGTTAGACATAGGATCAGTCTTTTGACTATGTTGGTATTCCAACACACGATCAGCTAGCTTCTGAGCGTAGCTTTGTAGAACTTCTGCTCGATGTTCTACATAATCATTGACATTGATAGAAATGTAAAAACTCTTAGAGTAACGATTATAAAGATAATTCTGTGCCAATAATTGAAGAGCTTTCAGCACTTTTCCGTGATAGCCGATAATGCGACCAGGCTCATTAGTATCAATTTGCATATTGATTGTCCGACGATTATGAGCACTTGCAAGGCTAGCTTCTACGTCCATTTCATCCACGATGTTTTGCACATAACCCGTCACACTCGCAACAACTTCTTCAACATCATAATTTTCTTCAACTTGAATGCCCAAATCTTCAAAATCAGCCGGCTCTTCAGCTATCGGTTGACTTTCCGAGCGCTTTTCTATAGCCTGATCAAAAGAAATAATCTTATCGGTTGTCTTTTCTTCTTGAGCGACCGATTTTTGAAAATTTACGATATCACTATCTTTCAACAAGTCAATCGTTCCTGTCTCTTCAAGAATCGTGCTGGCTTCTTTTTCATGCTTCAAGATTTCAGCTTTGACATCATCTGAAATTTCTTTGCCTTCTTCTTCAACTTTTTTAATAGCTGCAACAACGTGGCCTAAGTCAACAGTTGCTTCACTGACGCTCTTGACAGGTTCATTTTGAGCATTGATTTCTTCTGGAACACCTTTGACAGCCTTTTGATTCGCCTTTACTACTGTCGTTTCGTTGATGGGTTCTACGTCAACTTGGGCTAATTTCTTGCCAAATAATCCCAAAAATCCTTTTTTCTCACGAGAAATCACTTTGATATGTGCTTTCATCCTTGGAATCTCTAACTCACGCAAGCCATTTTGAATAGCTTCTTCAACACTCGCTCCTGTAAATAATACCATACAAGCGCCTCCTTACTTTTTCTTTTTTTGTGCTTTACGATAGGCACGTTTTTTCTTTTCTTCACGTTCACGCTCGGCAGTCGCCTTTGCTTCTCTTTCTGCAATGATTTTATATGGATTGCTCAGTAAAAGCGTTTGGAACACTTGATAAGCATACGATGTACTCCAGTATAATGCAACCCCACTCGCTACGTTGACCGCAAAGAAAAAGACAAAGATTGGCATGATAAACATCATTCCTGTCATCAAACCATTACGTTCTGCCATTCCTTTATTGCTCAACCAAGTGCTCAAAAAGGTGAACGCAGCTGCTAAAACTGGCAAAATATAATAAGGGTCTGTCGCCCCAAGATTCATCCATAGGAAATGCCCAACTTTAAGAAACTCAACACGGATCAAAGCATGGTATAACGCAATCAGCACAGGCATTTGAATGAGCAAGGGCCAAAATGATGCCGAAGGCTTCACTCCTAATTCTTTATATAGTTTTTGCGTTTCTTGAGCCAGACGATTACGGCTTTCCATATCACGCCCTGGATACTTCGCCTGCAATTCTTTCACCAATGGCTGTGCTTCCTGCATTTTGCGCGAAGCATTGATCTGCAATTGGAAAACTGGCAGAAGAACAGTCCGGATAATTAAAGTGAAGAGGATAATCCCAATCCCCGTACTTCCATTAAAGGAAAGAAACCGAATCGTTACAGCGAAGAAATACACAAATCTTTCCCATAAATCTGGCGAACTCGCTGTAACCTCACTCGTTCCACATGCTGTTAGAATGAGCAAAGCCAGAGCTAAAAGCACCACCAACTTACTTTTCTTTTTCACAACTCAAACCTTCCTGATAAATTTTTGCTATTTTTAGTACATGAAGTAAATTTTGTTCCAATTCTGGATAAGTCAGAATTTCTACACCTTTCCGTGCAATGACGACAAAATCAAGCGTTGCTAACTTTAGTTTATGAGTTATCAAAACGTGTCGAATACGACGTTTAATCTTGTTGCGCATGACCGCGTTTCCTAGTTTTTTACTGACAGATATTCCTACTCGAAAGTGTTTTTGTTTCTTTTCTAATTTATAAATGACGAATTTTCTATTGGCAAAACTTTGCCCAACTTTGAAAATCGCATTAAAATCTTTCTCGCTCTTGACGCGATAGCTTTTCTTCAAAACTCAACTCCATCTACCAAAATTATATCTATTATACCATAATTTTCAAAAAAACCAATAAGAGCAGGTATATTCACCATTTTACTAATTTTCCAAGCTAAATGAGAATGAATTTTGTGAGCTGTTCTGCTTAAAATTTTATGCGAAAGCTATTTAAAATGGTAAACACGAAAAAGCGACTAAGATCTATTCCTAATCGCTTCTCTACGCCTGATACTCAATGATTGCACGTATTTATAAATTTGGGCAACACCATATTTTCAATTATTTATTAGATTCTTTTGCAAAAAATTGTGTGGCTGCAACTGCTGCTTTCCAGCCTTTGTACAATTTTTGGCGCTCTAGTTCTGACATAGTTGGACAGAATATTTCCCCAACCGCATTTAATGTTTTTAGCTCCTCCATGTCTTTCCAATAGCCAACCGCAAGTCCTGCTAGAAAAGCTGCTCCAAGAGCCGTTGTTTCCAAATTTGCCGCACGCGCTAACTCAATTCCCAGAATATCTGCTTGAAACTGCATGAGGAAATCATTCATGGCAGCACCACCATCTACCTTCAGGACTTGGATAGCTGTATCTGTGTCCATTTGCATCGTATCAATGATATCGCGCACTTGATAAGCAATGGATTGCAGAGTTGCTTTGATAAAATCTTCTTTACTCGTTCCACGTGTCAATCCAAAAATAGAACCTCTTGCTTCTGGATCCCAATAAGGCGCTCCAAGGCCTGTAAAAGCTGGAACAACATACACTTCATTTTCATTGGTGGAATTTTTTGCATATTTCTCAGATTCAGGTGAGCTAGCAATCATACGAAGGCCGTCACGAAGCCACTGAATAGCACTACCCGCAATAAAAATCGAACCTTCCAAAGCATAAGTCACTTTGCCATTTATCCCATAACCAATGGTTGTCAAAAGATTATTTTTTGATAAATTGCATTCCTGACCAGTATTCATAATGATGAAAGATCCAGTCCCATAAGTATTCTTCACCATTCCCGGTTCAAATGCTAATTGCCCAAAGAGAGCAGCTTGCTGATCGCCTGCCATTCCTGCAATCGGCACTTCTCCACCATAAAAATGATAAGGTGCTGTTTTGCCATACATTTCTGAGTTCGAGCGAACTTCTGGTAGCATAGCCTTAGGAATGTTGAGCAAGGATAAAATCTCGTCGTCCCACTTCAAATCCTTGATGTTGTATAACATGGTCCGCGCTGCATTGGAATAATCAGTCACATGAGCTGCACCATCCGTTAATTTCCAGACCAACCATGTATCAATCGTTCCAAAGAGCAATTCTCCTCGCTCTGCACGTTCCTGTGCTCCTTCCACATGATCTAAAATCCAGCGCACCTTGGTCGCAGAGAAATAAGCATCTATAATCAAACCTGTTTTTCCATGAAAGAAGTCTACATATCCATCTTGTTTGAGCTTTTCTGCTAAAGAAGCTGTTTGCCGAGACTGCCAAACAATCGCATTGTAAATGGGTAATCCGCTTTTTTTATCCCACACAACCGTTGTCTCCCGTTGATTGGTAATCCCAATCGCTTCAATCTGATTTGGCTTAATGCCACTTTCGATAAAGGCACCTGCAATGACCGACTGCACAGAATTCCAAATCTCATTTGCATTGTGCTCAACCCAGCCTGCTTGTGGAAAAATCTGAGTAAACTCTTTTTGACTCGTGGCAACTTGTTCGCCCTTTTTATTAAAAATAATCGCCCGCGAACTGGTTGTCCCTTGGTCAATCGCCATGATATAAGTTTCTTGTGACATAAAACGCCTCCATTGTATGTTCTATTTTTATTATACACAATAAAGCGTTTTCTTTCTATCTTTTTCTTCTGTTTTTGTGAAAATTTCACTTGAATCCGAGTTCAGACATATAAAAAGGAAGTGGGACAGAACTCAAAATTAAAAATTTTAAGTTCGTAGTCCCACCCCCGCAAAGATGATTAGGAACTCTTGCGAGCTTGAACAGCGAAAAAAGAGTCCAATCAGCTACTGCGTCATTTGTTTATCACGAAACTCTTTCAGAAGTTGGAAACTTTTGTCCCAGCCTCTCTGTCACTCATTTACAAATTACAAACGAGCGTTTAATTCTTTGCTCAATTCTTCAAATCCTGGTTTTCCAAGAAGAGCAAACATATTTTTCTTATAAGCTTCTACGCCCGGTTGGTCAAATGGGTTAATCGCATTCAAATAACCAGAAATCGCAATAGCAAGTTCAAAGAAATAAATGGTGTAACCAAGAGTAAAAGCATCTTGCTCAGGAAGCGTTACATACATATTTGGCACATCACCATCTGTATGAGCCAGAAGCACACCATCTGTCGCTTTCTTGTTAACGAAGTCAACGTCTTTTCCTTGCAGGTAGCCAAGTCCATCTAAGTCTTCTGCCAATTCAGGAATCGTCACGTTCTTGCGTGGTTTGTCCACACGTACAACTGTTTCAAACATAATACGCGCACCTTCTTGGATAAATTGTCCAAGAGAGTGAAGATCTGTCGAGAAGTTGGCAGATGTTGGATAAATACCTTTTTGGTCTTTCCCTTCTGACTCGCCAGCTAATTGTTTCCACCATTCTGAGAAGTATTGAAGTGATGGCTCGTAGTTAACCAAAATTTCAGTTGCATAACCTTTGCGGTAAAGGATGTTACGAAGAGCTGCGTATTGATAAGCTTCGTTTTCTGCAATCTTGTCTGAAGTGTAATCCTTACGAGCAGCATTGGCACCTTCCATAAGGGCTTTAATGTCAGCGCCTGATGCAGCGATTGGAAGCAATCCAACTGCTGTCAATACTGAGAAGCGTCCACCGATGTCATCTGGAACGACAAATGTTTCCCAACCGTTAGCATCTGCTTCAACCTTAACAGCACCTTTTTGGCGGTCAGTTGTCGCATAGATACGTTTGTTAGCTTCTTCTTGACCGTATTTATTAATCAAGAGTTCTTTGAAGACACGGAATGCGATGGCAGGTTCTGTCGTTGTCCCTGATTTAGAAATCACATTGACTGAGAAATCTTTATCCGAAACGTATTCCACCAAGTCTGCAAGATAAGTAGATGAGATAGAATTTCCTGCATATAGAATTTGAGGAGCTTTGCGTTCTTCCTTGGTTTGCAAGTTCGCAAAATGATTGTTCAAGAAATCAATCGCTGCTTTTGCTCCAAGGTATGAACCACCAATCCCAATCACCACCAAAACATCGCTGTTTGATTTGATTTGTTCTGCTGCTTTCAAAATACGAGCAAATTCTTCTTTATCATAGTTTTCTGGAAGGTCAAGCCAACCACGGAAGTCACTTCCTGCACCAGTTCCTTTGCGCAATAGTTCATCTGCTGCAGAAACTTGCGTTTGCATATAGTCCACTTCATGTGGTGCAACAAATTTTCCAAGAACGTTTGAGTAATTAAATTGAATATGTGTCATTATAGTCCTCCAATTTTTCTTCCCTACTATGATACCGCTTTACCACTTTTTTATCAAGCAATTTTCTTGACTAAAACGTTTCCAATTTGTTATTTTAATCCCCTAAAAGAATCTAACTTAATCTGTTTGCTATCAATCCCCTTGTCTTCAAGAAATTTTTTCATCGCTTCTGTATCACCAGGACGACCAGCCAAGAGATAAATTGCTTTGTTGCCATACTGTTCTGCTGCTTGCTTCAGTCTTTTTTTACTTTGAGAAAGGTTGGCACTTTTGCTATAATCCAAGTTACTATATTTTTGAGCTATTTGAGACAATTTTTTATCAAAAACCAAGACACCTTTGTCCAAGTGGCTGAGAACAATGGAACGTTTACCAGCCCACTCTTTGACAATAGGCTTCATGGCTGCAATACCGACATCAGATGCAAAGCAAACAAGGGGTTCCTTGTCGTTTGCAACTGATAAATTAGAGGTTAACCAACTCATCTCAACTTTACTACCTGCTGGCAAGCTGGTTAAGGTTTTCTTATAAAGACTGCCGTTATTGTGCGTCAGAATAAGTATCTCATTGTCATCAGGATTGGAGGCGATGGTCAGCCAGCGACTCTTTTGTCCGCTCTCTTTAATATTAGGTAAGGCAATCTTAGCATAAGAACCGGCCTTCCAAGTCATATTTTTAGATTTTGTCAGATGAATGAGGTGAATATCGTCGCTAGGATTTTCAATACATTTAACCGATAAAGATTGACTGTCCCCAAAATAGACAATCGCACCCCAAATAATGAGACATCCAAGAAGGCCCACAGCAAGGATTGATACAGTAATCATTAACATTTTAGAATGTCCTTTCATGATTTCTCCTTAAAACTTTGATTTTTATTTCCAAAATTTAAATGATATCCATAGTGCTAGCGCAATAGTCACAAGGAAGCTTATTGACATCACAATAAAATCCATATTAGGCAGACTGTAAATGTAAGCCATAACAGCTACTGCCGCCAACCAAATTCCTACAATTTGATAGATAAATGATAATCGAGGCACCATACAGAGACCTATTGCAAGCAAAATCAGACCACCAGTCGCAAATGACATAAAATCAGGTTTTGCTAGATTAACAGACACTTTGGTAGTTCCCCAAATAATCACTAAAATACCGATTACTGCTAGGCTAAGACCACTAATGGTTAATCCGTTCATTTGTTTTCCTCCGTTCGTATTCATGCTTTTCCTCCTTTTATTTTAAAATTTGAGTGACTACGTAATAATCAATTCAGAAAAAAATCTTGAATGAACAAATAATTATATTCATTCATTTTTGTTTAAAAAATAAAGAATCGCAATCCTTTATTAAAAAAGTCCTTTGACAAAGTAAGTCGCCAAGGTTTCAATGGTTTGACTGATATGAGGGAAATCCTCTTCAGTGATATGGGTATCCATATAGTAGAAAAGCTGATAAACCTGCAGCACTTCTTGGATTTTTTCTTGAGAATAGCCTTCTGCCAGCATACGATTGGTAAAGGTTTCCACTAAAAACTGATGAAATGGATTCGCGTCCTTGCCTTTTTCCGAAGAATAATAGCTATGCAGCTCATCAGAAATAGCCGGGTTATACCATTCTGCCAGAATTTTACTGGACGAAACGAGATTTCGCGACTGACTAAAAATCTGCCCGACGAGTTCGACCGCATCTCCTTGCCAATCAATATCGTCTCTCATTGCTTGACGCACACGGTTATTTTCATCAATATAAACATCCAGAAAAATGGCTTCCTTGGAGTCATAATAGTTGTAAAAAGAACCAACCGCCATGCCAGCTTGCTTGGCAATCTCAGAAATTCCTGTTGCCTTATAACCTTTTCTTGAAAAAATGACATAGGCAGCAGATTTTAATCTTTGTTTTTTGTCTTGCGACATAATGAACTCCTTCCTAAGTAGCGTACAATGGCAGGATGTGAATGAATATAAAATATAATTCATTCACATTATAGAGCACTATCAGTTTTTTGTCAATAGTGTCCTTAAAAAGAAACTTTAGAAAGATTCTAATTATTTGTTGACTCCAATCCTCAGTAATCACAGTCACATACTTGACTTATAGGCAATGGGCTATGTAAATAGCTAAAATATTAATAAGTTTGTTCCTGCTTAAACTACATCATTTGACTATACTAAACTTCGTTCTCTAATCCCATTCTTCAAAATAAAAAGAGCACACAATTCACACTCGCTTAGGGCTGCTGGATTCCTCCTCTGACCCGCTTCACGCAGAATTGTTGCTCCATAAACATTATAACATAAAATATCTGAACTGCAAAGTTAGAATTTTTTCTTTTTTTAGAAAAGAGATGGCTAACAGACAAACTACTAATCCTATCAAAGCCAGCTGAATAATTGTCAAACCAGCCTGTCCGCTGTCTACGGACCAAATGATTTTTAAAAAAGCTGTTACAACCAAAATAAGCCCCACCATTTTCCAACTATGCAACCAGGTGGCACGAATCAGCAAAATAAAAAAACTGAGTACAAGAAAAGCAAAGAATAAATTTTCCCCCGTCAAACCAGCCTGTAAAAACTCCCGTTCATAAGTTAAAAATTCTTTAACCAAGAGAAGCGTTGTCCGAGGAACAGGAAACCAAATCATACTGGTAAATAGAGCTAGAATACTGACAAATAACCAAGTATTTGTCGCCGATAAGAAAAAATAAAATTGGAAGGAGTAAAATAGGATGGGTGTGCCAGCTTAACTGGTTTTGGTGGCATTTAAAAGCCCAAGCTTGAAAATCCAAATTCAGCACTAACAAGCTGATAAAAAAGGCTACCAGTCCAAGTAAGAAAGCTGAAATAAGCCATTGCTTTTGTTTTATCTTTTTTTTCTTCTTTGTCTGAAAAATTCCTGCATGATTGCCGCACATTCGACCTCCAAAATCCCAGTTTCAAGTTCAACTCGGTGATTAAGACGTTCATCCGTTAGAATGTCATAAAGACTGCCTGCTGCGCCGAATTTTGGATTCTTTGCACCATAGATAACCTGTGGAATGCGAGCCAGACCAATAGCACCACTGCACATCACACAAGGTTCAATAGTAACAAAAAGGGTCGTATCCAGCAGACGCCAGCTATGCTCATGCTGATTGGCCTCCTCAATCGCCATCACTTCCGCATGCATAATCGCTCGCTGCAATTCCTCACGTGCATTATGTCCACGACCGATAATCTTCCCGTCCTTGACAATAACACAACCAATCGGAATTTCATCATTAGCAAGCGCAATCTCTGCTTCTTTCAAAGCCTCCCGCATGAAAAACTCTTTTTCTTCAACTGTGTAGTTCATCTTTTAACCGTATAATCCTCTGTATGATAAAAATCTCCTAATTCATAAGTCGTGACTTCTCTGACATGAAGTTTATATTTGGCAACTAGATCCGCAATATCCTCGCCATTGATTAAAGTAATGACTCTAGTCCCTTGACGAACTGCTTCAATAGCACTTCTTGAAAAATCAGAAGTTGTAATAAAAATACCATATTCTGCATTGTATTTATCCATTGCACCACGGAATTTATCAATCTCCGGAGAAGGAACATTGTTTTCCCAACGCTTTGCTTGGATAGCTACACGATTGGTTCTGAAGTCATCTGTACTAGTAATAAGCCAAAACCATCTAAACCACCATCATTAGTATAACTAACTCCAATTTTTTCATCTAGTTTGACACCCATCTCCTTGACTAGACCACGAGCAAAAGTTTCAAATTTTTGTGGTGACATAGATTTTAAAGCTCTTGTCAACTCAACTCTCCAATTTTCTTTTGAGTCATCTAGTGAATGTTTTAATTCCTTTTCAAAGGATAACTTGAAGAATTGTTTTGACTTCTTCTCATTTTTCCAAAATTGAATGGCTTTCTGTTGAATATCGCTAGCAAAATGCTCATCCAGTTTCACTTTTCTACCTAATTCTGTCAATCCAAAAGTCGATTGCTTTGATTTAGAAAGATAGCCCGTGGTAAGTAAACTTTTGGCTGAAAAATTAAAAGTGTAATCACTAGGTTTATAAATTTTTTCACTTTTTTGAGACACTTTTTCTTCCTCAAAAAAATTTCTCATCTATCGTATTTTCTCCCTTTTTAATAGCATCTAGCAACTCTCGTTTGGTTGCATAGCCACCTAGCTTTTTTAAATTCCTGATAATTTCACTTATCATTATTTTTTCCTGTTCTTTATTAGACAAATCTGTAAAGTTCATCATTTATCTCCTTTGTTCTCCATTTATTATATCATGTTATAAACCCGAAAATATAAAAAAAGCCACCTTTCGATGGCTTTCAGGAGATTATTATGAAAAAGTTTAGGATTTCTATCAAATAAAGTTAGGAGGTCTTCATCTGATGATTTTAGTATAACCCAGCCAGCTTAAAATTAACTTAAGAGAGAATCATTCTTTAAACTTTTTTATTACGTCAATAAAAAGCGAGCCGAAACCCGCTTTGTCTACTTCTATTACAAACTTGACCAAACACTTTCCAGGATGTTTGTCTGTTCACGACCAGGACCGACAGAGAAAGTAGAAATACGAACACCGACCAATTCACTGACACGGCGGACATAGTTGCGAGCATTCTCTGGCAACTCTTCTAAACTGCGAACACCTGTAATATCTTCTGACCACCCCGGCAATTCTTCATAGATTGGCTTGCACCGTTTGAGCTGATCCAAACTAGCTGGATAATGATCAATGCGCTCACCATCTAAATCATAAGCGACACAGATTTTAACCGTATCAAGTCCCGTCAAAACATCAATCGAATTGAGAGAAAGATTGGTAATTCCAGATACACGGCGGCTATGGCGCATCACAACTGAGTCAAACCAACCAACACGGCGAGGACGTCCTGTTGTAGTTCCATATTCATGGCCAACTTCACGAATGTGGCTGCCTACTTCATCAAACAATTCTGTTGGAAATGGTCCATCACCAACACGACTGGTGTAAGCTTTACAAACTCCGACAACTTTGTCGATTTTACTTGGTCCTACTCCCGAACCAATCGTCACACCACCTGCAACAGGATTGGAAGAGGTAACAAATGGATAAGTACCTTGATCGATATCTAGCATCACTCCCTGCGCCCCCTCAAAAAGGACACGTTTGCCTTGATCAAGAGCATCGTTCAAGATAACAGAAGTATCTGTCACGTATTGTTTAATTTGCTGACCATATGCATAGTATTCCTCAAACATATCGTCAAATCTGATAGCTGCGCTGTCATAGAGTTTTTCAAAAAGACGATTCTTCTCAGCCAAATTCCTTTGCAAACGCTCTCTGAAAATATCCTTATCCAAAAGATCAGCAATTCGAATTCCCACACGAGCAGCTTTGTCCATGTAAGCTGGTCCAATTCCCTTAATAGTCGTCCCGATTTTGTTATCACCTTTTGCTTCTTCTTGTAAGCGATCTAATTCAATATGATAAGGTAGGATAACATGAGCACGATCTGAAATCCGAAGATTATCCGTCGTAACACCTTCTTCGTGCAAATAAGTCAATTCATGTACCAAAGATTTTGGATTAACCACCATTCCATTCCCGATAACAGAAATTTTATCTGGGAAGAAAATACCTGAAGGAATCAAGTGCAATTTATACTTTTTACCGCCAATTACAATGGTATGACCCGCATTATCTCCGCCTTGATAACGGGCAATGACTTCGGCATTGGCTGAAAGGAAATCTGTAATCTTTCCTTTCCCTTCATCTCCCCACTGGGTCCCTACAACAACAACTGATGTCATAATCTTGTCTGAGCTAAGTGCTCGTCCTTTCTTGTCTACATGGCAGGAGTCTCACCTGCAATTATATCTTATACTTTATTATAAGAAAAATTCCTTCTTTTTTCAAGATAAGACCGCCATTGTTATTTGTAAATGACGAAGTTTGAACATCCCGCCTTTGTAAAATCTGTATCTTATCTAAAATTATGATCATTTTCTTTTAAAAAAGTTCGGAAAACGTAGTAGAAATTTGTCTTCTAAGCATTTTTATAATAGACTAAAAGTATTAGAAAACAAACAGGGATTTACCATGAACATCAATCATTTGTTAGAAAAAATAGCAGTAGATGCTCCTATTCTACAAGCCACTTTCGGATTGGAAAGAGAGGGCTTGCGTGTCAATCAAAACGGGAAATTAGCACAAACTTCTCATCCAAAAGCATTTGGCAGTCGCAATTTTCATCCAACGATTCAGACAGATTTTAGCGAGCAGCAGTTAGAACTCATCACTCCAATTGCTCCTTCTACAAAAGAAGCAAGGCGTTTTCTTGCTGCAATTACTGATGTGGCTGGACGAACCATTCCCAAAAACGAAGTGATTTGGCCACTCTCTATGCCCCCCAAATTATCGCCAGCAGAAATTCAAATCGCTCATTTAGAAAATGATTTTGAGCGCTATTATCGAGAGGGGTTGGCGAAAAAATATGGAAAAACACTACAAGCTATCTCAGGCATTCACTACAACATGGAGTTGGGACCAGACTTGATCCAAGCTCTTTTCAAGGTCAGTGATTACAAGAATATTCGTCTGTTTAAAAATGACCTCTATCTCAAATTGGCTCGAAACTTTTTACGTTTTCGCTGGTTTCTGACTTATTTATACGGGGCAGCACCAATTGCTGAGGAAGGATTCTTGACCAGGGAGATTTCTCAGCCTGTTCGCTCTATCCGCAATAGTGATCTTGGTTATGTCAATGATCAAAAGATTCATATCTCTTATGCCTCACTAGAATCTTATGTGAGCGATATAGAGAAATACGTAGCACAAGGTGATTTAATTGCTGAGAAAGAATGCTACATGCCTGTTCGTTTCCGTGGGCAAAAAGAAAATCGACTTTACTTAGAAAAAGGAATCACCTATTTAGAATTCCGCTGCTTTGACCTTGATCCTTTTGAGGTGCTGGGAATCAGTCAGGAGACAATGGACACGGTTCATCTCTTTTTGCTTGCCTTGCTCTGGCTCGATGATATAGCAGAACCTGATGAACTTCTAAATCAAGCCCATGCTCTAAATGAGCAAATCGCTCTTAGCCACCCTCTGGCTCCGCTACCAGTTGAAGCTGATACCGACTTACTTCTTGAATCCATGCAAGCTGTTATTCATCATTTTGAACTAAGTCCCTACTATCAAAACTTGCTTCAACATGCAAGAAATGCAGTAGCTGATCCCAACCTGACCCTTGCCGCTCAGCTCTTGCCTTATCTTCGAAACCAGTCCTTAGAAGCCTTTGGTTTAGAAAAAGCCAAGGAATACCACAACTACGCTTGGCATGCACATTATGCGCTGAAAGGCTATGAAAATATGGAACTCTCCACTCAAATGCTCCTCTTTGATGCTATTCAAAAAGGAGTGCAAGTAGAAATCTTAGACGAAAGTGACCAGTTTTTAAAGCTTCAACATAAAGATCATATCGAGTATGTCAAAAATGGCAATATGACTTCTAAAGATAACTACATTGTCCCTTTAGCCATGGCAAATAAGACGGTAACCAAGAAAATTTTATCTGCTGCTGGTTTTCCTGTTCCTGCTGGAGCCGAATTTTCCACTCTAGAAGAAGGTATAGCTTACTATTCTTTGATCAAGGACAAATCGATTGTCATCAAGCCTAAATCCACTAACTTCGGTTTAGGAATTTCTATTTTTCAAGAACCTACCAATCTAGATAGTTACCAAAAAGCATTGGAAATTGCCTTTTCAGAAGACAGCTCTGTTCTTGTTGAGGAATTTATCGCAGGAACCGAGTACCGCTTTTTCGTCCTAGATGGCAAATGTGAGGCGGTGCTCCTACGTTTGCCGGCAAACGTTAGAGGAGACGGTCAGCACACTATTCGAGAGTTGGTCGCTACGAAAAATACCAATCCCCTGCGCGGTCGAGATCACCGCTCTCCTTTGGAAAGAATCAAACTAGGAGAGATCGAGCTACTCATGCTAGAACAGCAAGGTTATAAAGCAGACGATATCTTACCAAAAGGAGGTCAAGTTTTTCTCCGTCGCAATTCTAATATTTCTACTGGCGGAGATTCAATAGATATGACTGAAGCTATGCATCCTTCCTACAAGAAACTAGCAGCAGAAATGGCAACTGCTATAGGAGCTTGGGTCTGCGGTGTAGATCTCATTATCCCAGATAGCACATTGCCAGCCAGCAAAAAAGAGCCCAACTGTACTTGCATTGAGCTTAATTTTAACCCATCCATGTATATGCACACCTATTGTACAGAAGGACCCGGTCAAAGCATTACGCCTAACATTTTAGCGAAACTTTTCCCAGAAATCTATTAATCTTTATACCACAAAAAACGAGCAAAACAGCTCGTTTTTATATATAACTTTCGGATAAAAATAGAACGGTTTGATAATGCTTCGCAGCTTACTCCCAGTCTCTTCCATGACCATGTTTGATTTCAAATTCAAAATAGCCATCTTCTTGAATCTTTTTGAAAATGTCCCGATAGGCTTCCTCATCAAAAAACGCTCCTTTATAAAGGATTTCAAAACTCAACCCATCGTATTCTAAATAGGCGTGCGAAGAGCAAAAACCGTTTCGCTTGTAGAAATCCATTCGAGCTTTTCGTTGTTCTAGATTATCACAAGGCTCATCCAGACGTTCTACTTCTAAAACCATGGTTCTTTGATAAAAATCCACCAACTTATCAATAATCTTCCCGCCATAACCATGACTACGCAAATGAGGCATAATCGCAAAAAAGCTGATATAAAAGGCTCTTTCATTGTAAACTGAAAAGGCAAAACCGACAAATTCATTGCCATCATAAAAGGCAAAAAAATGAGAATATTCCCCATCTCCATAGCGTAGCAACTCGGATAGCGGTGCACGCTCCTCCTCAGGAAAGGCTTCTGTATTGAGTTGTTCTACTTTTTCTAAATCCGGAAATTCGGCTGTAATAATTTGACTAGTTAAGGACATCGCTTTCCTCTTTCTAACCCATTTTTCTTTTATTTTACCAAAAATTAAGATATTTGAGAACTTTGGGGCAAAAATGCAAACGATAAAAAAGTGATCGAGACAATGTCGTCGACCGCTCATTAAATTGAGATTGAATTGCAAAAATAGGAACCGCTCTTACTCCATCACAATCATAGCTTTAATCGTTTTTCTGTCAGCCATGTCTTTGTAGGCTTGGTCAATCTCGTCCAATTTGTAAGATTGAGTGAACACTTTTCCAGGATTGATTTGACCGTCTAGAACTGCTTTTAGCAAGACTTCTTTGTCATAAGTGGTGCAAGAAGCTGGTCCGCCAGCCATTGCCAAGTTAACCATCCAATAGTCACCAATATTGATGTCTCCTGTATGAGGTACGCCGACTCGTCCGACAATAGCACCTGGACGCGCAACTTCCTATACTTCCATTCTCCCCAGCTTCACAAATACTGCTGCCTTCATCTTATTTCCCCTTTCTCTATTAAAAAGATGAAACAGTTATATTTTCGTTATATACCTTAGAGTCAACTCGAAGTCAAGAATTTTTTGAAAAATCTTGCTAGCCTCTGCTTATACTCAACTAAACTTTTTATTAAACATATCATTCAGTACCGTCTTTTATACATTTTTATGCTAAAATAGACTTAGAAATTTCAGAAGAAACAGGATTAGATAATTTATGCCCAGAAGAAATTATAACAATGTACGTTCTAGAAGATGGATCGGTATACTACTTATTCTTATCGCAGTTGGTATTATTATACAGTACCTCATTCCAATCCTTCTTTCCATCGGCATAGGCTACGGAATTTACTACTATGCAACTCATAAACCGAAAAAAATCACAGAGCCCAGCGCCAGTCAGCAAATTGAAGATTTGAAACAGGAAATCAGAGCTGCAGATAGTCGAATCAAACAGCTGGACAATTATCTGAAAGAAAAATCTTATGCAAATTACCAACAATTAGCTGATCAGCTCTTGCCTCAATTGAGTTATATTCAAGGCCGAGCTGACACCTTAAAAAAATATATCTCGCCTGAAATTTACCAGCGAATTCAACGGAAAGTGCAAAATGTAACAACCGATATCCATGAGCAACTACACAATCTTCGCGCTCAAACTTCCGAAAGTTTAAAATCAAACTTGGAGGAATTAGCACCTGAATTACTTGAAACTATTCACAATATTCAAATCGACCACGAAGCGATTCTCAAGAAAATTTCTCAGTCAGAAAGCAACAACAAGGAAGAATTAACTGCGATCCATCAGTCTCAAATGGAGCATTATGAGGATATTTTGGAAGGCTACCTAAAAATCAAGACTTCACCGAAAGATTTTTATAATGCAGAAGAACGACTTTCTAGCGCCAAAGCAGCTATTGAGCAGTTTGATTTAGACTTGGATGAAACACTCCGTCAACTCAATGAAGCAGATCTACGAGATTTTGATATCAGCTTGAGGATTTTAAGTAAAAAAGAACCCAATACCGAACTATAACCATCAAAAGGAGACCTTATGAGCCAAGAATTTAACTTTGACATCGACAAAATCGCTAATAATGCCATTTCTAAAACAGACAGAACTACTGAAATCATCGAATCAACCGAAACACAAGCAAACGGACAGATGAACTTTTTGGAGAAATTAACTCCTGAACAACAAGATGCGATCATAGCAAAAGCCCCTCAGCTGGTAGATAACTTTATTTCCGATCAAAATACTCTTTTAGATTTTGGGCAGGCTGCAGTCGAAGAAGTTAATAATACTGTTAATCGCATTTTAGCCGAACAAAAGAAACTTCAAATCCCACAAGTAGATGAATTGTTAAAAAACACCAACAAAGAGTTAAATGGTTTTGTTGCTAAATATAAGGATACTCAAATTGCAGAACTAGATAAAAAGCCAAATTTTTTAGAAAAACTCTTTAAACAAAGTAAGAACACCTTGCAAGAGTTCTATTTTGATTCACAAAATATTGAACAAAAAATGGATAGTATGGCTGCCACTGTCGTCAAGCAAGAAGATCTGCTCGCACGCAATATCGTTTCTGCCGAAATGTTAATTGAAGACAACACCAAATCCATTGAAAATCTAGTCGGTGTCATTTCCTTTATCGAAGCCACTCAAAAAGAAGCTGGTGCGCGTGCCTCGACTCTTCAAAATGAGGTGGCACAATTAGATACTGCCACTCTCGATTACCAAACCAAATCACAAGAATTGGCTCGCTTAACTGAGGTTGTTAATACATTAGAACAACAACATACAGAATACATCAGCCGTCTATATGTCGCTTGGGCCACTACCCCGCAAATGCGTAATCTCGTAAAAGTATCTTCTGATATGCGCCAAAAACTTGGCATGCTCCGTCGCAATACCATTCCGACTATGAAGCTCTCTATCGCTCAACTAGGAATCCTGCAGCAATCAATGAAATCTGGTCAAGTAGCAGACGCTATTTCTAATGCCAACAATGCAGCGCTGCAAATGCTAGCTGAAACCAGCAAAGAAGTCATTCCACAAATGGAGAGGATTTCCCAAAATCCAACAATCGCTGTCGAATCCGTCACCAAATTAGCTGAAAGCTTAGTCGCTCAAAACCAAGGAATCATCTCTGCCATTGATAAAGGACGGGAAAAACGCGCTCTCCTTGAAGCAACTGTAATCAAATCCGCTGAAACCATTAATGACTCTGTTAAACTACGCGACCAAAAAATTATCCAAGCTTTGCTAGATCAGGGAAAAGAAATCCAAAAAGAAGTGGATGAACCGACTACAAGTGAGAAATAACGGGCTGAAACATGGAAGTAAGACAAAAATAAACTCTTGTGGTATGCTGTTTCATCCAAACAAAGTAACAGTATATAGCACTAACTCTTTGCCATGTAAATAATGACCAACCTCGTCAATTATGTGGGGCAGGACAACAAAATCACTTTCTTACGAAATACTGATTTTTGTCCCGCTCCCTTTTCTTTTTTATGTTACAATAAAAGGTATGGATAAGATTATTAAAACTATTTCAGAAAACGGAGCTTTCCGAGCTTATGTACTAGATAGTACCGAAACTGTTCGAACAGCTCAGGAAAAACACCAGACCCTTGCTAGCTCAACCGTAGCGTTAGGTCGCACACTCATTGCCAGTCAAATCCTTGCCGCAAACGAAAAAGGAGATACAAAAATCACCGTTAAAGTACTAGGGACAAGCTCTCTCGGTGCGATTATCACCGTCGCAGATACAAAAGGTACTGTCAAAGGCTATGTGCAAAATTCCGGTGTGGACATTAAAAAAACTGCAACAGGTGAAGTGTTGGTTGGACCATTCGTTGGAAATGGCGAATTTCTCGTTATTACGGATTATGGAACTGGAAATCCTTATCATTCTATGACTCCACTCGTTTCTGGTGAGATTGGAGAAGACCTTGCATTCTATCTAACAGAAAGTCAACAGACTCCTTCAGCCGTTGGCTTAAACGTTCTACTAGATACCAACGACAAGGTCAAGGTTGCTGGCGGATTTCTCTTGCAAGTTCTCCCTGGTGCCAAAGAAGAAGAAATCACCCGCTTTGAAAAACGAATCCAAGAAATGCCTGCTATCTCAACACTTTTGGAATCTGAAAACCATATTGAAGCCTTGCTTTCAGCTATCTATGGCAACGATCCCTACAAACGCTTGTCAGAAGAAGAGCTCCGCTTCCAATGTGATTGCAGCAAAGAACGGTTTTTAAATGCCCTCTCAAGTCTACCTAAGTCAGATCTTGGAGAAATGCGAGATGAAGACCACGGTGCTGAAATCACTTGCCAATTCTGCCAAAGTACATATCATTTTGACGAAAAAGACTTGGAGGAACTCATTCGTGACAAATCTTAATACCACTTTTTTGATTGGTGATGTAAAAATTCCCAACCGGACTGTTCTTGCTCCCATGGCAGGCGTCACCAATTCAGCTTTTCGGACGATTGCAAAAGAGCTGGGTGCAGGTCTTGTCGTCATGGAAATGGTCTCAGACAAAGGCATTCAATACAATAACAAAAAGACACTCCATATGTTGCATATTGACGAAGAAGAACATCCCGTTTCCATTCAGTTGTTTGGGAGTGACGAAGATAGTTTGGCGCGCGCTGCCGAATTTATCCAAGAAAATACCCAAACAGATATTGTGGATATTAATATGGGCTGTCCCGTCAATAAAATTGTCAAAAACGAAGCTGGAGCAAAATGGCTCAAAGATCCAGAAAAAATCTATTCCATTATCAATAAAGTTCGTTCTGTTCTAGATATTCCGTTAACCGTGAAAATGCGTACTGGTTGGGCAGATGCCTCACTAGCTGTGGAAAATGCTCTTGCAGCTGAAGCTGCTGGTGTGGCGGCTCTTGCTATGCACGGTCGTACACGCGAACAAATGTACACTGGGCACGCTGATCTTGAAACCCTCCACAATGTTGCGCAAGCCTTAACCAAGATTCCTTTTATTGCCAATGGCGATATTCGTACTGTTCAAGATGCTCAACAGCGTATAGAAGAAGTGGGGGCAGATGCAGTCATGATCGGGCGTGCTGCTATGGGCAATCCGTATCTCTTTCATCAAATTAACCACTATTTTGAAACAGGAGAAATCCTGCCTGATCTCAGCTTTGAGGATAAAATGCAAGTCGCTTACGATCATTTGAAACGTCTAATTGACCTCAAGGGCGAGCATATCGCTGTTCGAGAATTTCGTGGCTTAGCACCTCATTACCTCCGCGGAACAGCTGGTGCTGCCAAACTCCGCAGCGCTATTTCCCAAGCCAACAGTCTTGCAGAAATTGAAGAATTGCTACAAGTTTAAACATTAAAAAAACACCAATCATCTGGGAAATTATTCCTAAATGGTTGATGTTTTTTATTAGTCATTTCTACTAGGTATCCAGCCGAACCATTTCAGTCCTTGGTTGATTGCGGTAAATGAGATCTTCTCGAACAGAGAATCCTAATTTCTCCCAAAACTTGTTTCCTTCTGCATTCCTTTTAAAGACAACCAAGGCAACCTTATGAATTTTCAACTCATCTAAGACAGTTAAAACTGTTTCAACCAACTGTCGAGCAATCCCTCTCCTACGGTAATTCGGATGAACAGCTGTATGATAGATATACGCCCTTCGACCATCAAAGCCAACTAAAATCGCTCCAATAATTATTTGATTTTCTACTGCTACCAGACAAGTTTGAGGGTTCCTTTTTAGAAACTGTGCAATCCCCTCCTTAGAATCATCCAAATGATTTAAGCCCATACCTGCACATGACAGCCATAATTGGTAAACTTGGTCGTAATCTGCTTCTACCATTTCACGAATATCCATATTAAAATACCTTATCTATTCCCTGATGAATGCTTCGAATAAAAACTCAGAGCACTTCAAACTTCAATTTTCCAGCCTTGACACCGACTTTCAAGCTTTGTCCCGTTTTTAGCTCACCTACTAAAAGTAATTCTGATAAATGGTCTTCCACCCGAGTTTGTAGAATTCGACGCAATGGACGAGCTCCCATTTCAGGATCATAGCCCTCTTGAGCTAGAAGCTTCAAAGCACTCGGCTGGAATTTGAGTTTAATTCCTTTTTCTGCAAGACTAGAAATGAGCGGTTGCACCATAATTTTCACCACTTCCTGCATGTCTTCGCTAGTCAAACTGTGAAAAACAACCTTTTCATCAATTCGGTTAATAAATTCTGGACGATAAGCTTTCTTTAGCTCTTCCATCATTCGTTTTTCCATATTTTCATGATCAAAACGAACATCTCTTGCTCCAAAACCAACCGTCTTGTCGTCCCGCAAACTTGTCGCACCAAGATTGCTGGTCATAATGATAATGGTATTGGAAAAATCCACCTTACGCCCCTTGCTGTCTGTCAGCACCCCGTCATCTAAGACTTGGAGAAGCACATTGAAAATATCAGGATGAGCTTTTTCTACCTCATCAAAGAGGAGCACAGAGTACGGACGATTGCGAACTTTTTCAGTCAATTCGCCCCCTTCTTCATAACCAACATAACCTGGAGGCGCTCCATTGAGGCGACTGGCAGCAAATTTTTCCATGTATTCACTCATATCAAAACGAATCAGTGCTGTTTCGTCATCAAAGAGAACTTCTGCCAAAGCCTTAGCTAGCTCAGTTTTTCCGACCCCGGTTGGCCCTAAGAACATAAAGGAGCCAATTGGACGCTTGCTAGTGCGGATACCGGATTGATTGCGCCGAATCGCTCGACTAATAGCAGAAATTGCTTCATTTTGCCCAATGACCCGCTTGTGCAGTTCCTTTTCTAAATTGAGGTATTTCTTCGCATCTGTTTGCGTCAACTTTTGCACGGGAATACCTGATAAACTGCTGAGCGTTGCCAAAACATCCTCGTCTTTCACCCTTAATTTATAGACAATCGGCTGACTCTCTTTCTCCAACAACGTACTAACTTTGTTCCAATTGCCTGCCATTAAAGCCTCGTCTGCTGCACTTAATTCTGCTTTTACGTGATTTTGCGGACCTTTATTTTGTACTGTTGCAGCGGCTTCATCTAGCAAATCAATGGCCGAATCCGGTAGATGTTTGCTTGTTAGATAACGATGAGCATACTTAACAGCCGTCTCAATGGCCGAATCCGTAATCACGACCTTGTGGTGATCTTCATAAGTTTTCTTTAGCCCTTGTAAAATCGCAATACTATCAGCTACTGTTGGCTCTTCAATAGCAACCTTAGCAAAGCGCCGTGAAAGAGCTGCGTCCTTTTCAATATATTTCTGGTACTCTTCTTGTGTCGTTGCGCCGACCGTTCTGAGTGTCCCTCTGGCCAAAGCTGGCTTGAGAATGTTCGCTGCATCTAATGTCGAGTCAATCCCGCTACCCGACCCCATAATAGTATGAAGCTCATCAATGAAAAGAATGACATGTCCATCTGCTTCAATATCATTGATAATATTGTTCATCCGTTCCTCAAAATCACCACGAAAACGAGTTCCAGCCACCACATTCATTAAATCTAGCTCTAAAACTCTCATCTTTGCAAGCTCATTTGGAACTTGACCAGCTGCCACACGTTGCGCCAAACCAAGGGCTAATGCTGTCTTCCCAACTCCTGCATCTCCTACCAAAACTGGATTATTTTTCGTCTTGCGACTTAAAATCTGAAGCATGCGAGAAATCTCTTTATCCCGCCCAATGACCGGTTCTAAAAGGCCCATATGAGCCATTTCAGTTAGATCACGAGTATAATCTTCTAGTCCGCCACTGGTTGCAGGAGGCATTCCCATCATATTAGCCATCGTTTGTCTTGTTGCTGCAGCATTTTTATTTAGGTGACGAATCGCCTTTAAATCCTCTTTATTCCAGCTTGCCTTATGCTCTAAATTTTTCCGAAGATCTGTCATGCGTAGAGCACCTTCTTTATCTTCGTAACTAAAACCAATAAATTCAAGAATACGCGCTGCCAAACTTCCTCGGTCAAATAACATAGCTAGCAACACATGCTCTGTCCCAAGGTTCTTGGCATGAACCGCCTCTGCAATTTGTTCAGCAGTCAAAAATAACACTTTCATGCGATAAGAAAACGGCCAAATAGTAAAAGCTCCCTCTTGTTGATAGACTTTCCCCGTGATATGAAAAGCCGCCTTTTCAAAATCATCAATTTCAAGTGGATAATCATTTAAAACTGAACCAGCAACACTATAAGGATTATTTGCCATAGCAATCAACAGCTGCCAAGACTCTAAATAATCCGTTTCAAAATGACTTGCTAATAGCTGTGCTGATTCAATACTTTCTGTCAAAGCTTTTGAATGTTTCATATATTAGTTTTTCCCTTTTCTATCAACTTGCTGTAAAATTTTCTTTAACATCCGCGCACGAATCTGTGCAGCATTTGTCCCCAATACCCTGTCTGTTGTCGTTGCTAAAAGAAGATTCCCTTCTCGTTCTGTCATGATCTGTTCATCAAATAACAGCTGAATAATATCTGTAAAGACCTGATGGCTAATCTGCTCACCAACGCTATGCAACAAATCACAAAGCAACTCATGGTGATTGGAAAATTCAATTCGACCAATCCGAATATAGCCTCCTCCACCACGCTTACTTTCAACAACATAGCCACGACTCTCCGTAAAGCGCGTCTTTATTACATAATTTATCTGGCTAGGAACAACCTGAAAAACATCTGCAATCTCACTTCGCTTCAGCTCCGCAATCCCTGCCTGTGCCAAAAGAGCTTTAATATATTCTTCAATATTATCTGATGTATTTTTATTACTCATGACAACTCCTTTCTTTTTGGTCTCAGTCTATAAACAACTACCCACAACTGACATTGACTATCTTTGACTAATATTATACCGAAATTCTTCTCTTTTTAAAAGAAAAAGAGTTAAATGAAAAACTGAAAAGTCTGATTATTCAAGCAAGTGAAAAAGCTTATCTATCAGCAACAATTCAAGTGTAAACGCTTGCCTTTTAATTTTAAAGCGTTATAATATAGATGAAAATTTGACGATATCAATAAAAGGAGGCCAAATGAATGAAAATGGATTGGTTCAAATATACACGTCATATACTGGTTTGGTTGTTTTCAACTTTATTCTTTTTTACAATTATTTCTGCTGACTATGTAGATGTTCAAGTCGCCACATTAGTCGCCTGTTTATTTGCCCCGTTTTTATTTGAACCGTCTTCAATAAAACCTAAAACAAAATGGACAATTGATTTAGCCATCGTTGTTACCAGTGTTTTTGCTATTCTTTTTACACAAACTTATCGAATTGCTTTCACCTACTCTGAAATTACTTATTTACTTATCTCCTTAGTTGTTTTAATCTTTGTAGACTTAGTCATTTCACACAAAGGATTCACGAAACGAATTGTAAAATAGTAACCGCAGCTAAAAAAGGTTAGAGAACTTCATCTGTTCTCTAACCTTTTGTTTGCCATTTACATAATTGATTAACTTAGTTTTGTCCAAGTGCAGCAGCCATTGTAGCAGCTACTTCTGATTCAAAATCATTGGCAGCTTTTTCAATACCGTCACCTACTTCAAAACGTGTAAAGCTAGCGATTGTAGCCCCTTGACTTTCAAGGAATGCTTCAACAGTTTTGCTGTCATCCATAATATAAATTTGGGCTAAGAGTGTATATTGTTGGTCAACTTTTGTGTTATCTAACATAAAGCGATCCATCTTACCAGGGATGATTTTGTCCCAGATTTTTTCTGGCTTACCTTCAGCCGCAAGACCTGCTTTAATATCTTCTTCAGCTTGTGCAATCACTTCATCTGTCAATTGAAGTTTAGAACCAAATTTGTAGTGTGGAAGTGCTGGTTTACCAACCATTGCACGGCTTTCATTGTCTTGGTCAATTTTATGGTTCATTTGAGCCAATTCATCATGGATAAATTCTTCGCTCAATTCTTTGTATGAAAGAACGGAAGGTTTCATAGCAGCAACATGCATTGCTACATGTTTTGCAAGATCTTCGTCACTACCTGAAAGAACAGTAATAACTCCGATACGTCCACCATTGTGTTGGTATGCACCAAATACTTGATCACCTGCTTTTTCAACAACTGCAAAACGACGGAATGAAATTTTTTCTCCAATTGTAGCAGTTGCACTAACATAAGCAGCTTCAAGCGTTTCTCCTGAAGGCATTATCAAAGCAAGTGCTTCTTCATTATTCGCTGGTTTGCCTTCTGCAATCACTTTAGCCGTTTCGTTTACCAATTCAACAAATTGAGCATTTTTTGCTACAAAATCTGTTTCTGAATTCACTTCAACGATAGCAGCGATATTGCCATTCACATAAACACCAGTCAATCCTTCAGCAGCAACACGATCTGCTTTTTTAGCAGCTTTTGCCATACCTTTTTCACGAAGCAATTCGATTGCTTTTTCGATATCGCCATCTACTTCTACAAGTGCTTTTTTAGCATCCATGACACCAGCACCAGATTTTTCACGCAATTCTTTTACAAGCTTAGCTGTAATTTCTGCCATTTTGATCCTCCAATTAAGATATTACGATTTGATTGAATAAAAAGGGGAGGGCTAGGCCCCGCCCCATAGGTTCGTTACTTGATTATTCGTTTGAGCCTTCAACAACTTCAACGATTTCTTCAATAGAATCAGCTTGTGTATCAGTTGCAGCTAATTCTGCTTCTACTGATTCAACGTTATCTTCACCTTGACGCCCCTCGATAATCGCATCAGCCATTTTCGCAGTGATTAATTTAACAGCGCGGATAGCATCATCATTTGCTGGAATAATCACATCAATGTCATCTGGATCTGTATTCGTGTCGACCATCGCAACCACTGGAATACCAAGCTTCTTAGCTTCTTTTACAGCGATTTGTTCTTTATGTGGATCAACAACGTACATTACGTCTGGGATGCGAGGCATTTCTTCGATACCACCCAAGAATTTTTCAAGACGAGCGCGTTGTTTATTAAGAAGAGCGACTTCTTTCTTAGGAAGCACGTCAAAAATTCCGTCTTCTTCCATGCGTTTGATTTCTTTCAAACGAGCAACACGTTTTTGGATCGTTTCCCAGTTAGTGAGAGTTCCACCCAACCAACGGTGGTTGATGTAGTATTGACCTGCACGTTCTGCTTCATCTTTTACAGCATCAGCAGCTTGCTTTTTCGTACCAACAAACAAGATAACCGCATCGTTAGCAGCAGCATCGCGCATAAAGTCGTATGCTTGATCTGCAAATTTTACAGTTTGCTGAAGGTCAATTACGTGGATACCGTTACGTTCTGTAAAGATGTATTTCGCCATCTTAGGGTTCCAGCGACGAGTTTGGTGACCAAAGTGCACACCAGCCTCAAGAAGTTGTTTCATTGAAATTACTGCCATGAGTAAGATCTCCTTTTTGTTTTTTTCCTCTTTCAGATTTCAACTTGCAAAATCACCCGTAGGCAACAATTTCACAATTCATCTGAAATGAGTATTTGCCGATTACACGACATCTACTATCATATCAAAAGTTCTTCTATTTTACAAGAGGTATTCTTCTTTTTTATAGTCTTCTCAATCTCCATCCGTTTATTCTATAGTTTAATCTTAGATGATGAAGCGCTACAATTTTACCGATAGAAACAAATCTACACTCTTGACGAAAATGATTTTTTACGATAAAATAGTAAAAGTTGTGGCGGTATAGCCAAGTGGTAAGGCACGGCTCTGCAAAAGCTTGATCGTCGGTTCAAATCCGTCTACCGCCTTTCAATACCTGACCTGTCAGGAATCAACCGAACAAAAAGCCTGATTTCACAGGCTTTTTGTTTTACTTTGAAACTAATCTGGGAATAAATTTGAGGCTATCTATTTGGTAACACTTTATTTTGTTTATACATAAAAAGCGGACATCGCTGACCGCTTCTATTTTATTCACGTAATTCTGTACGGATTGCTTACTGTAATAGCTGACTACAGTTCATTTTATTCCCTTTTTCTATCTCTACAAAGCAACTTATATGTAAAAATTATACTCTCAATCTACAATACCCATTCTAATAAAGTTGCAAGGTCATATTTGTATGCACTCATTCTATCATAGATTTGTTTTTGCCATTCTTTATCAAGAGTTCCATCACTATTGACAAAAAAGTTAGCATCCATGTAACGAATAATCATAAATTCAGAAGTCTTTTGATCAAAACCGTTTCCACGACTGAAATCTATTCCCTTCCCTGTATTTTTAGTAACAATCGCTTCAAATAAAGGTAAAGTAATTTCATTACAAGGAACCTTCATATCAGGCATATCCCAAAATGTCTTTTTATCACTTTTGTACAGTGCAAGATTTGAAATCGTACCATTTGTTACACATTGTACTCTACGAATATCTTCAATACTAATTTTATGCTTTGAGCCATAAATGATACCACTGGCAATACGGATTTCTTTTTCTTTCATGCTAAAAGCCAATGTTATATCAAGAACCCTTAGGTTATTTGGGAAATCTTTTGTAAGTTTACTTGCTGCAAAAGCCAGTAGGATTGCTTTCGTTTCTAAAATGTTATGGCCATTATTGTAAATGGTGGTATCTGTATCAAATTCAGCCATATTCTTTCCATTCTTATCTCGAAAAATGAGATTATAACTTGAATTAGAGTTACAATAACGAAGTGACAAGATAGTAGAAACTTTATCAAATGAAATATTCAGATTTTTCTTTTCACTTTTTGCATCTAGATAAGAAAAACCATCATTTCTAACAATGACCGTACTTCCATTTTTACGGTTCAATTTGACTTCTTGATTTTCAAAAATAGTCTTCATAACTTCTCCTTAAAGATGATTTTTTTGTTCTATCAATCCTTATTATAACATTTTCAAAGAATTCTGTATTCGTTTTCAACAACTAGAAATCTATCATTATCAAGAGCATAAGCTCTTAGCGAGAATATCAAAACTTGCAAGTAAGCTAAAATAGCATATAAAAAGAGCTGGAAATTTTTCCCAACCCTTTTTATGTTTTTCAAGGAATTATAGCTCTGCAATTTGATTCAGATTTACTTCTGCAACCGTGTCATTGCCAAACATAGAGATAATCATTTTAACTTTGTTGTTGTCAATTTCGGTGATTTTACCTGTATAATCTGCAAAAGCTCCATCAATGATACGCACAGTATCGCCAACTTTCACATGAATATCGAATTCTTGAACGGTTTGTCCCATTGAAATCAAAATTTGGCGGATTTCTTCTTCCAAAAGCGGAGTTGGTTTAGAGCGATTTCCGTGTGAACCGACAAAACCGGTTACGTTTGGTGTGTTCCGTACGACAAACCACGCTTCATCTGTCATCACCATTTCTACCAAGACATAACCTGGAAAACGATTTTCTTCAACTTCTTTCGTTTTTCCATTTTTCTCTACTTGTACCGTTTGTGTTGGGATTTCCACGCGCAAAATGTTTTCCAACATATTGTAGGTTTGCGCACGTTGCAAAAGATTTTCTTTTACTTTATTTTCATAACCCGAGTAGGTTTGCAGAACAAACCAGCCTTTATCAAAACTGTCCATGAGTTCTTCCTTTCCTAAATAAAAAAGCCTGTGGGCTTCGGTTTCTTTCTAGCCCTATTATACCATAAAAATAGCCAATGCAACCTTTTAACTGCTATTTTTTACAATAAAAACCTACTTGACAAATAGCAAGCAGGTTAAAAATTAAAAGATATTTAACAATCGTACTAAACCTCTTGTAACAAAGAGATCGAAAAGATAAATAATAACAACAAAGAAAGCGGTGTATTCCATGACTGAGATAAAATCTATCCAGCTTTGCTTTCTAGTTGGCCAAGTTGTATCTTTTAACACTTGAAATGTATCTCTGATGAATTTCACAACTTTCTCCTATCTAGTTTCTTTATGAATCGTATATTTACTGCAATGTTTACAATACTTATTTACTTCCAGACGTTTTGGTTTTGGCGTACTACTCAATTTAATTGAATAGTTTCTCGATCCACAAACCGTGCACGCCAGACTTGCTCTTTTTAGTGCCATAACGCCTCCATTCTATTTATTATATCAGGAAAGCCCGTTTTTGACAAGTCTATTGGAACCAACTCTTGACTGTATCCCAAAGATTTTTCGCTTTTTCAGGAATTTTAGCATCATCAATTGCTTTTTTAGCTTGGTCAACCAAGTTCTTAGCTTTATCCTGCACATCTTTCAAGACATCTGAACGATTGTCACTTTGATTCGTAGTGTTATTTGTACCACTCGTATCAACCGGTGCAATACCATTTTTTGCATAGGCATTTTCATCACCGAACTTCGTACCCTTTGTATACGGTAAGATACTATTTGCCACACTTCGGAAAATAGCTGAAGCTTCATTGGCACTTGTGCCTGTCAGATAATGATTTTCATCTGTCTTTGGAAAACCTAACCACTGACTGATAACCACATCCGGCGTGTAACCAATAACCCATTGGTCTCCTGATAAATCTGGATTAAAGTTAGTTTCTGTCGTTCCCGTCTTTCCAGCCATAGTATAGCCATAAGGTGCTGCATACACACCAGTACCATTGGTAAATGTTCCCAGCATCATACTCGTCATTTTTTCTGTTGTTGAGCGGTTGAGTACTCGAGTCGAGGTGGATTTATGAGTTTTAACGACTTGCCCACTAGCATTTTCAATTTTGGTAATCAAATGCGCATCATTCATAACCCCATTATTTGCAAAAGTAGAATAAGCTTGTGCCATTTGCAGTGGATTAGTTGTTACGCCACTACCAAGAGCTACCCCAAGGGTCTGATTCACTTTATCCATATTCAGGCCAAATTTTTTACCATATTCAAAAACCTTTTTCAGCCCCAATTCATTGGCAGCCGCAACTGCGGGAATATTTAAGGATTGTGCTAAAGCCTGATACATTGGTACAGTCGGACTGGTTTGAATCCCAGCATAGTTATTCACGGTATAATTTCCATACGTTGTTGTACTATTATCCAATTCTTTATTGATAGACCAACCTGCATCAACTGCGGGACTGTAAACTGCTAATGGCTTAATAGTGGAGCCAGGACTTCTTGCGGATTGTGTAGCATAATTAAAACTTCTGAAATTGGCACTCGTACTATTGATTTGCCCAACAAGCGCACGAACTCCTCCCGTTTTAGGGTCTAGTGCTACGCTGCCAGATTGGGCCCTCGTACCATCTGCTGCTTGTGGAAATAAATCTTTACGATCATAGATAACTTGCATGCTAGCTTGGTAATTTTGATCTAGCTCTGTGTAAATGCGATAGCCGTTATTGACAATATCAGCTTCTGTCAAGCCATAATCACGTACTGCTTCATTGATAACCGCATCAAAGTAAGACGGATAACGATAATCTGCCGATTTTCCTGTATAAGCATCTACCAATTGACTACCTAAACCATTTGCTGCTGCTTGGTTTGCAGTATTTTGATTGATATAACCTGCTGCTACCATATTTTGTAAAACGGTATTGCGTCGATTCGTTGCGTTTTTTATAGAAGCAAGCGGATTATATAGTTCCGGTCCTTTGAGCATTCCTGCTAAAGTAGCAGATTGGTCGAGGGTCAACTGACTGGCAGATACGCCGAAGTACTTTTTAGAGGCATCTTCTACACCCCAAACACCATTTCCAAAATAAGAATTATTGAGGTACATAGTGAGAATCTGCTTTTTACTATATTTTTTAGTTAATTCTAAAGCTAGGAAAAACTCTTTTGCCTTCCGCTCAATGGTCTGATCCTGAGATAAGTAAGCATTTTTAGCTAATTGTTGTGTAATGGTAGAACCACCACCAGAACGCCCAGCCGTTAAAATTGCTAGAATAAAACGACCGTAGTTAATACCACTATTTTTATAAAAGGAACGGTCTTCTGTCGCAATGACGGCATGTTGTAAGTTCGGACTAATTTTGGACAATTCTACGTAAGTTCCCTTTTGCCCTGACAAGCTGCCCGCTTTTTTTCCGTCCTTATCATAAATTGATGTCGTTGCTTTCAACGCATTCTGTAAATCATTCACATTAGTGGATTTGGCAACATAAAAGAGATAGCCCCCTGTCACCAAACCAAAACCAAGTCCCAGAATCAAAACAATCTTCGTCAGGTGATAGCGACGCCAAAATCGACGAAATGGATGCTGAGAAATTGGCTTTTTTCGGCTTTTCCCAGAACGACTCAAATGTGATTCGCTTTCTTCCACCTCTGTCACCTCTTGATGGTTGCGCTCAGGACTGTCCTTTTTAAAATGATTTACTACTATTTCAAATAATTCACTCAATTTTTTCATATCCCTATTCTATCACCTTCTCCATATCCAGACAAGAAAGGACCTCTTATCAAGCGTTTCGTTTAGAAAACTTTAAGAAATTGTTCAAGAGTTAGCTGACTATTTGCAATCATCTACTATTTTGTTACAATAAAATCATGCATTTTACAATTACGATTCCACAAGGTCTGCCAGAGATGACAGTCAAAGAACTGCTGGAAGAACAGTTTCTGATTCCACGGAAGATTCGCCATTTTTTGCGTATCAAAAAACATGTCTTCGTCAATCAAAAACAGATTACCTGGCAGAGCATTGTCCACCCACATGATAAAATTACATTGATTTTTGACGAAGAAGATTATCCGGAAAAGTCTATTTTAATGGGCAAGGCTGATCTTGTGGAAGAATTATATCAAGATGAACACATCATCATTGTCAATAAACCTGAAGGTATGAAAACACATGCCAATGAACCGACAGAGCTGGCGCTTTTAAATCATGTCTCTGCTTATGTTGGAAGTACGTGCTATGTCGTTCATCGCTTGGACAAGGAAACTAGTGGGGCTGTCCTTTTTGCTAAAAATCCATTTATCCTGCCAATCTTAAATCGATTGCTAGAAAACAAAGAAATTTCTCGCGAATATTGGGCTTTGGTACAAGGAACTTTCCAAAAAAAACATCAAATCTATACGGATAAAATCGGGCGCAATCGTCATGATCGCAGAAAACGTCTGGTGGATCACAAGAACGGTCAATACGCTGAAACACAGGTCACCAAGCTCAAAGAGATTGGAAACAATACCCTCATCAAGTGCCAGCTTAAAACTGGACGAACTCATCAAATTCGGGTACATCTAGCTCATCACGGATATCCTATCATTGGTGATCCACTGTACAATTCGCAAAATACAGAGCGTCTCATGCTCCATGCTCATCGCTTAACGTTCACACATCCTTTTACACTTGAAAAACTAAGTATTGAAGCCTTTTCCGAAAGTTTTGAAGAGGGATTAAAGAAAGAAAACTAAAAACGGACAGGCGTCAGTATATTTGCCTGTCCGTTTTTAATTATGCAACATCAACAACTTTATAAATTGTTTTAGCAAGTGCTGCTTGGTAGTCTTCTGCGCTGTAAATGTGATCCGTGGTTACAGTAGCAACCTTTGTGTCTAAATCAATTTGAACATCCGATACACCTTCCATTTTCAGAAAGTGCTCAGTGACGTGTTTTACGCAATTTTGACAAGATATATTTTCTAAAGTGATGATTTGTTTCATGATGAATTCTCCTTTTATGATTTTATTTTAAAACGCCGCAAACGTAGCGCATTGGTGACGACAGAAACCGAGCTAAAGCTCATGGCAAGACCAGCTAACATAGGATTAAGCAGCGGACCGCCAAATACATGCAAGAGTCCCATTGAGACCGGTATTCCTAGAGTATTGTAGGCAAAGGCCCAGAAAAGATTTTCTTTGATATTTTTAATCGTGGCTTGACTAAGTCGAATGGCTGTCACCACGTCTAAAAGGTCGCTATGCATCAAGACAATGTCGGCTGAATCAATAGCCACATCGGTTCCAGAACCAATGGCAATCCCAACTTCGGCCTGTACAAGAGCAGGTGCATCATTAATCCCGTCACCCACCATAGCAACTTTCTTTCCTTGAGTTTGCAAAGTTCTTACGACATCTGCTTTGCCGTCTGGAAATACTTCTGCAATCACTTGATCGACACCAGCTTCTCTTGCAATGGCTTGAGCTGTTTCCTCACGATCCCCTGTCAACATCACCACTTCTAAGCCCATTTTTTGCAATTTTGCAATAGCTTCACGACTATTTTTTTTGATTTGGTCAGCGACTGCTACCAGCCCAACCAATTGCCTATCCAAAGCGACAAACATAGCTGTCTTTCCTTGATGTGATAAGAAAATCAAATCAGAAATATGTTCTCCAAGCTCAATTTGGTATTGTCTCATCAGACTTTCATTCCCAATCAACACTTCTTGCGCTTCTACTTGGGCTATAATTCCTTTACCTGAAATCGCTTGAAAATCTGTTACCGGCGCCAAAGATAAGTCTTCTGCTTGAGCTGCTTGCAAAACGGCAATTGCTAGCGGATGCTCTGAATGTTGCTCACTACTTGCTACCAAACTAAGTAAAGCCTCTCGCGAAATAGTGCTAAAAGTCAGTACATCAGTCAAACTGGGCTTTCCTTCTGTAATCGTACCTGTTTTATCTAGAACAATAACATCTACCAAATGAGCCGCTTCAAGAGCTTCCCCAGACTTAATCAAGACACCATTTTCAGCTCCTTTTCCCGTACCTACCATAATAGCCGTCGGAGTAGCTAAGCCAAGCGCACAAGGACAAGCAATGACCAACACCGCAATAAAGATAGAAAGTGAGAATTGCAAACTCTCTCCCGCCAGAAAGTACCACAACAGAGCTGCTAAAACTGCCAAGCCTAAGACAAGTGGCACAAAGTAAAGCGAGATTTTATCTGCCATAGCCGCAATAGGCGCTTTTGACCCTTGCGCTTCCTCTACCAAATGAACAATCTGAGCTAAAGTCGTGTCTGAACTGACTTTGGTTGCTTTATAATCAATAGAACCCGTTTGATTTATAGTGGCACTCGTAATCACATCTCCGGCATTTTTTTCAACAGGAACACTTTCACCTGTCATCATAGACTCATCTACATAGGTTTGTCCAGATATAACCACACCGTCAACCGGCATGCGTTCTCCCGGCTTAATTCGCACAATGTCTCCCACCTTGATGTCTTCCGTATCAATTGTTACGACTTCGCCATAACGGATCACAGTTGCCTGATTGGGTACTAAGCTCATCAAACTTTGAATCGCTTGTGAGGTTCGTCCTTTGGCATTGTCTTCCAGATATTTCCCCAGTAAAACAAGAGTGATAATCACACCAACTGATTCAAAATACAATTGGTGTACAAAAGTATGATGCCCAAATAACACTTGAACGACCGAGTACAAACTATAAAGAAAGGCTGCACTCGTTCCTACAGCAATCAAACTATCCATATTCGGATGCCGTTTCGCCAAATTCCGAAAGCCACGCACATAAAAGCCCCAGCCTACCCAAATAGCCGGTAAAGTAAGGAAAAGCTGCGCCGATACAAAAGCAATGGGATGCACCGTGTGATCCAAAAAGGAAGGAAACGGCAAACCAATCATGCTCCCCATTGAAATATAAAGAAGTGGCACAGTTGCTCCTACCGCAAACCAAATCCGGCGTGCCATATGACGTACATTTTCTTTCTTTTCTGCGACCTGTTTTGCATAATCAGACTGCTTTTGTTCTCCTTTTTCTGCCGCTTGGTAGCCAGCTTCTTTCACAGCCTCTAAGACTTGCTCACTTGCAAATCCTTCTTTTGGAAAAACTGTCAATTTTTCCGTTGCCAAGTTCACAGTAGCTTCTTTTACTGTTGGAAGTTCTTTGACTACCATTTCAATAGTCATCGCGCAGGCTGCACAAGTCATTCCAGACAATTTATACTCTTTTTTATCATTTTCCATTTCTTACTCCGCCATTTTGGATTTATTCGTTTCATCTTGACAATGCACGCCGCAAGTACATTGACCCAGCGGACAATTGCATTCAACCTTTTTAGGAGCTTGGATCTGCTTTTCTTTTACAATATCTAGGATTCGAGACAAATCCGTTTGACTAAATTGATTACTTTCTAGTATAGAAACCACTAAATCGCCATACTTGGTGTTACACATATTGTCAAGCAAGGTACGCCAACTATTTTCCAAGTGCTCATCTTCTAAAATCAATGCATCATAGTAAAATTTCCCCTCAATCTTTTCCATTGAAATAAACTCTTTGGTTTTCAGGCGATTCAGCAAGGTTTTAACAGTAGCTGGCTTCCAATCAAAATCAGCTTCTAAACGTTCCACCACTTCGGTACTCCGGCTATGAGGATACGCCCAGAGCACGCGCATAACTTGCCATTCTGCCCTACTGATATTTTGTTGTTCCATTTTCTCATCTCTCTTATGATTACAATTGTAATTTTTGATTCTTTTATAGTTTACATCTGTAATCAGAAATTGTCAAGCAAAAAATCGAGAAGATTGCTCAACTCGATTTTCATTATTTTGCATAAAAACAATCCTAAGTTTGACTAATTTCTGAACGTTTTTACGCTCTTACATCTTCATCAATGCGCCAGCATTTCTTGGGCAATTTCTTGTCCGCTCAGCTTAGTTGGGTAGTAAGTCGGCCAATTTTCTAATTCGTTGAAAAGTGCTTCTTGGCTTTCACCACCATAGAAGATATGGAAGTGTGCTGCTTTCGTTGGTGCAATATTATGGTCGCTGAATTGCACATATTTATATTTTCCAGCATCTTTATCCGTTGTTTCAAACATGAAACGCACACCACGATTGCCTTTAGAATAAGTCAATGTATGCTTACCAACGTATTTGTAAGTAAATTTTTTCTTTTGTCCGTTGACTACAAATTCCATAGTCTTATCTGTGATATTGATATGAGACACATCTGTCTTGTAGCCTTTTTCGTAATAAGCCTTGTACTCAGCAGCTGTCATCTTACCGCTTAATTTTGCTTTGTAATCAAAGACTTGGTCTAAAGTTCCATCTTGCAAATATGGATAAACGGATTGCCATTGACCTGCATAGTCAGACAACGTACGGTCTTTGACAGCACTATCTTCAAAGTAGCCATTTTGTACAGTCTTTGTATTTTTTTCTTTTTCAGCAGAAATTTCAGTACCAGCTTGATCTGTCGTCTTTTTCAAAGCTTTCAGGTTTGATTGCATGATGGAAATGTAGTCTGCTCCATCTTTTGTTTGCTTTTCAGTCAAACTTTCAAGCGGATTAAGGACATCTAACTTCACACCTGTTTCTTTTGCCAATGTAGAAGCCAATGCTTGAGAAGCATTTTCTTCAAAATAGATATACTTAATATTGTTTTTCTTAATATATTTTGTCAATTCAGCCAAACGCGCTGCTGAAGGCTCACTATCTGGTGAAAGACCTGAAATAGGAACTTGTTTCAAACCATAATCCAATGCAAGATATCGAAAAGCAGCATGTTGCGTCACAAAACTTTTTTGTTTTGCATTTGCTAAACCAGTTGCATATTCTTTATCCAGAGTTTCTAATTTCTTAATGTAAGCTGCTGCGTTCTTTTGGAAAGTCGCTTTCTTATCGGGATGGCGTTTACTTAAGCTGTCACGAATATTTTCCACCATTTTAATAGCACGTTTTGGTGATAACCATACATGAGGATCGTATTCATGATGATGTCCTTCTTTACCATGATCATGATCTCCTTCCTCTTCTGTACCAGGCAGTAGCAACATCTTCCCAGTCGCCTTCACCACATTCACTTTACCTTTTTTCAAGGTTTTAAGCAATTTTGGCACCCAAGTTTCCATGTTTTCATTTTCATAAACGAAAGTATCTGCATCTTGAATCGTTGCAACCGCCTTAGCAGAAGGTTCATATTCATGTGGTTCTGTCCCTGCACCGATTAGCAACTTAACATTGGCAGTATCACCTGTCACTTGCTTAGTAAACTCATAAACTGGATAAAATGTTGTCACAACATTTAGCTTCCCATTTGCGCTTTTTTGATTGGAACAAGCCACTAAAAAGAGACTTAGTAAGCTTGCTACTAATAGACCAATTTTCTTCATTTTTCACTCCTATTTGATAAATTTTTTTAATAGATTCACTAGTAAAAATACACCGACAAAAATAATCGTAATACTTGCACTGGCTGGCGTTTCAGCATAGTAAGAAATATACAATCCAGCAATCATACCTACAAATCCGATAAAATTAGCTAATAGAATAACAGATTTGAAATTTTTCCCAAGCCGTAAAGCAATACTTGCCGGCAACACCATAATGGTCGATACCAACAGCGCACCTGCCGCTGGAATCATGAGAGCAATGGCAACACCTGTCACGATATTAAATAGAATAGACATAGTACGCACAGGTAGACCGTCCACAAAGGCTGTATCTTCATCAAAGGTCAAAATATACATTGGCCGAATGAAGAGAAAAGTCAACACAAGTACAATCGCCGCAATAACAAACAGCGAAATCACCTGCTCCGTACTAATCGTAACAATAGAGCCAAACAAATATTGGTCTAGGCTCATGGAACTGGAGCTTTTGCCCCTGCTCATCACAATCAAAGCAATAGCAAGTCCTGTTGACATTAAAATGGCTGTTCCGATTTCCATAAAATCTTTGTAGATAGTGCGCAAATACTCTAGAAAAACTGCCGCAATCATCACGATAATGACTGTTGAAATTGTAGGTGAAATACCCAATACCAAGCCAAATGCAACTCCTGAAAGCGACACATGACTAAGTGTATCACTCATCAAACTTTGACGACGTAGAATTAAAAACGTTCCTAAAATAGGTGAGAACAAACTCATAGCAATCACAGCCAGAAAAGCCCGTTGCATAAAATCATAAGTTAGTAAATTAAACATGGCTCACCTCCTTGTCACTCTCATGAACGTTGAAGCAGCGCCACGGCGAATCTTGATTTCGCACTAAATGGATATTGCGGTCTGCATATTTTCGGACTTCCTCTGGATCATGTGTAATCATCAGGACAGCCTTGCCATGCCGATGAGCACTATGGTGCATCAAATTATAAAATTCATCCTTGCTGCCTGCATCCATCCCTGTTGTTGGCTCATCCAAGACAAAAATATCCGGATCTGAAGCAAACATGCGCGCTATGACCGCTCGTTGCTTTTGCCCACCTGACAGCGAGCCAATCCGTTTATCGCGATTTTCCCACATACCAACTGCATCTAAACTGACTTTAATATGCTCCTCATCATGGGCATTTAAACGACGAAACCAACCTTTTCGTGGATAACGACCCGATTTTACAAATTCGTAGACAGTACTTGGAAAGCCTGCATTAAAGCTAGCAATTTGCTGCGGCAAATAAGCAATCCGCAACTTTTTACCAGATGTATTTGTCTTAGAAATAGTGATCTTGCCAAATCGAGGCTGTAAAATTCCGAGACTAGCTTTAATCAAGGTCGTCTTTGCAGCACCATTTTCTCCCGTCAAGGTTACAAACTCGCCACTATCTAAAAAGTAGTTAATATGCTCCAACACAGGCTCTTTGTCATAATAAAAAGACAAATCTTCAACTGTGATATACCTCATCTTCCGATTTCTCCTACTAAGGTTTCTAAGAATTTTTGAATGATGACTTTCTCATCAGAACTATACTGATTGGCAATTTTTTCGTAGATTTCTATCGTATGGTGATGATGGTGTTGATGTTCAGCTGCAACAGGCTTCGCCAATTCTGTCAAACGATAAAAAATGACGCGCGCATCTTTCACATCTTTAAATGGCTCCAACAACTCTTGCTTAATCAACGACTTAATGGCTTTTGTAACCGCTGCCTGACTGACATTCAAACGTTTCGCCAACTCTGAATTTGTCAAAGATTCCTCAGACAACAACATCAAAATATGCTCTTGAGTATTAGTCAATGGCATGCCACTCGTGCAAGATCCAATCAAAATCTCATGTTGATTCTCAGATTTTAAAATGATTTCATTTAAAAAACGATCAATTTCATGTGCTAACCGACTCATTTTACTCCCTTTCTGATTAACCAGTTAATTCTTTACTAGTTAAGTATATCATAAAGAAAATAAGAGTCAAGTGAAAATTTCAGTGTCTTTTTCATCAGAAAGGCTCGAGTATTACCTCAAGCCTTTATATAGCTTCTTTCGCGTTCGCTTTTGCCATGAAAATGGCTCCAACTCTTCCTTTGGTCGTTCCCATTTTTCATATCCTGTTCCTTCTAAACTTGTAATTGAATCCTTGGACAAATTTTTAATATAATCTTTCGTTCCATCTCGAATAAACTCCTGCGATGTTTCTCCATTCAAGCGTAACAAATTTGTATGTGGCTGCCAAATGAAAGAATACGTAACTCCTGTTTCTACCGAACGATACCGCAAATAGTGAACATTCTTCTTACTCACCCAGCTGTCTACCAACAAAAACAATTGCTGCCGATAGAGCAATTTTTGACCTTTAGAAAATATTTTTAAAGATGGAGTTGAATAATAAATCGTTTGACTTTCCGTTTTTCGAATGAGCAGGTAACTTCCTATCGGAGAATCGCTTGAATCCGTCGGAAAAATATAAAGAAAGAAAATGGGTAAAAGGAAAAATAAAGCTGGATACAAAATAAAAATAGATAGTAGCTGCCACATTGCACAGCGAAAACTTCCTCTAGATAAAAATTCTACAATACGAGATAGGTTTATGGAAGTCACCGCTAGCAGAACCAAAGCAAACCGCGTCCTCAAAGACAACCACAAACTTGTCATCCACATTCCAAAAGAATGAACAAGTTTCATCGCCTGTGAATCTAGCAATCTCTTTTTCTGATATAAACCATACTGTCTCAAATGATCTCCATAGTTGTGATTGCCTATATAAATAACTAACCATGCTAAAAACTTTTCTAAAGCTAGGACTGTTCCATAATAAAAAGAAAAAATCTTCAACCCGTCTGGAACACTCTCTAAAAAATAAAAATAGAAGCCAACGAGAAATTGAATAATAAAGATGAGAGAGCCCACAATTGTCATTATATTGCTGATAAAGTAAAATCGAAAACACCTTTTATCTACATAATGTGCCACAACAATATATAAATACACTACAAATAAAGCAAATAATAACTGAAAATAAGGAATCCGATAAATCAATGTGTAATATAGATTAGATACCGTATTGACGACTTCGTTCGTGTCATCTTGCGCTAGATAAACCATGATACGAGTAATAATCAGCGGAAAAGTGAAGTAAACACTATAGCGATACAGAAAATCGTGCTTGTGCAGATGCTTCCCGTCCTCACCTCTAGCTTGATAATAACGCGTTCGGTTTAAAAAGAGATAAACAGGCAAGGCAACATAAAACAAACTTTTCATGCAACAACGTATGAAAACACTTGTTTTAGGACAAGCAGAATACTTATACACCAGATGCAAGTCCGTATCTTGAATCTCACGAAACAAGTTTTGATCCACCAATAGAGAATAAACGATATACAAATAGTAATAAGAACTAATCGTTATCCAAAACAGATCTTCTTGATCCATATAGACACCTCCTAAAATGCTGTATTTTGGGATAATTATAGTTATACATCTTTTTGAAGCATTTATCTATATTCTTTTTTCTCTTTTTGAGCTCAAAAAAAGGAGACCTAATGAGACTCTCCATGTTTCATGAGGATTCTCACTAGATTTCCAATTTTAGACTTATATTTTTCCTACAAGCTTAATTCTATCAAGATTTTTTCTTAATAAGATAAACTGCACCAGCCAAAACAATGAGTCCAATGAAAATAGCTAACATATGAATGACAGTACCTGTCTTAGGTAAGCCCTTCTTCGGTGGAGTATAGCGATTTTCAAATGTCTTGATGTTCTTGTCGTAACTTACTTTAGCGTGCAACTGACCATTGCCATCATCTGTGACAGTGACTGTCACCTTAATCACTTTCTTATCATAAGTGATTCCTTGAAGTTTTGTATTTTTTTCAGTGATGGTGTAATGATAAGTACCAGCTTTCGTGTACTCAATGGTGTCGAAAGTGACACTACCGTCTTGAGCATTCTTCTTGCTTTGAATAACTTTATCATCTTGGTCTTTCAATTCAAACTCAAACTCGCCATCTTTCAAAGCACGACCTGTCAAGGCTTTCTTAACAGAGAATTGTGCGTTTGTTTTTGCAGCAGAATAAGTGTTCTTGAAGGTCTGATCATCTTTTTCATAAGCAACTTTTGTCACTAAGCGGCCTTGACCATCGTCTGTCACAGTAACAGTGGCTTTGATCACTTTGGCGTCATATTTCACACCGCCAAGCTTCGTATCTTTTTCGGTAATCGTGTATTGATAAGTACCGACTGCTGTATAAGTTAGCGTCTTAAAGGTAATCTTACCGTCCTTATCATTTGTCACCGTTTCAAGCACTTCGTCCTTGTCATTTTTCAGTTCAAAACTGAATTCACCGGCTTTAAGGTCACGACCAGTTAATTGTTTATTAGCTGAAAGCTGAGCAGTTGTTGGAGCAGCTTGGTATTGGTTCGTAAAGGTTTGGTCGTTCTGTTCATAGGCAACTTGTGCTACCAATTGACCTTGACCATTATCTGTTACGGTTACGGTTGCTTTAATCACTTTGGTGTCATATTTCACACCACCTAAGTTATTATCTTTTTCTTTGATGGTGTAATGATAAGTACCAGCCTTCGTATACTCAATCGTATCGAAAGTGACACTACCGTCTTGAGCATTCTTCTTGCTTTGAATAACTTTATCATCTTGGTCTTTCAATTCAAACTCAAACTCGCCATCTTTCAAAGCACGACCTGTCAAGGCTTTCTTAACAGAGAATTGTGCGTTTGTTTTTGCAGCAGAATAAGTGTTCTTGAAGGTCTGATCATCTTTTTCATAAGCAACTTTTGTTACTAAGTGGCCTTGACCATCGTCTGTAACAGTGACTGTCGCTTTGATCACTTTGGTGTCGTATTTCACACCACCGAGTTTCGTATCTTTTTCGGTGATGGTGTAATGATAAGTACCCACCTTAGTATACTCAATGGTATCGAAAGTGACGCTACCATCTTGTGCATTTGTCTTCGTTTGGCGAACTTGATCATCTGTACCAGTCAGTTCAAATTCGAATTCCCCTTCTTTGAGGTTACGACCTTCTAATAGCTTCTTAGCAGAAAGAGTTGCAGTGGCTTTATCTGCTGAATAAGTATTCGTGAAGGTGTTTTGGTTGTTTTCATAAGCAACTGTTGTATGTAGTTGACCTTTACCATCATCCGTGACAGTGACTGTTGCTTTGATTACTTTGGTGTCATATTTCACACCGCCTAAAGCACCAGCTTGTTCTTTAATGATATAAGTATAAGTTCCAGCTGTTTTGAATGTCAACTCTTTAAATGAAATCTTACCATCTTTAGCGTTCTTAACGGTATCCACCACTTTACCGTTTGGATCAATCAAGTCAAAGGCAAATTCATTCGCTTCTAGGTCGCGACCAGTTAGCACTTTGTTCGCTTCTAATGTCGCAGTTGTTTCCTTAGCAAGGTAAGTATTGCGGAGGGTTGGATTAGCTGTATCGTAAGATACTTGGGCAACTAACTGACCATTGCCATCATCAGTAACTTTGACAGTCGCTTTGATTTCTTTCTTATCATAGGTCACACCACCTAAGCCATTGTCTTTCTCTTTGATGGTGTAATGATAAGTGCCAACTTTTGTATAGTCAATCGTATCAAAAGTAACACGACCGTCTGCTGCATTTTTCTTCGTTTGACGAATGTTGTCATCAGATCCGACTAATTCAAATTCAAACTCTTGATCGTTTAATGCACGACCTGTCAGTTCTTTGGTTACGCCTAGTTGTGCACTAACCTTTTGACTAGAGTATGTATTGTTGAAAGTTTGGTCATTGTTTTCATAGGTTACTTTTGAAACAAGCTGACCTTTACCATTATCAGTGACTTCAACTGTTACCTTGATGGTCTTGGTGTCGTAAGTCACACCACCCAATCCTGTGTTTTTCTCTGTAATGGTGTACTTGTGGGTACCAACGGTTTGATACTTGATTGTATCAAATTGAACCTTACCAGCTTTGTCATTCTTCTTGGTTTGAAGAACATCTGCCTTGCCATCTTCTTTCAGATCAAAACTAAACTCGCCATCCTTCAAAGTACGTCCGGTTAATTTCTTCGTGACAGAGAAAGTAGCATCGGTACCTTTGGCAGTATATTTATTTGTAAAGCTTTGTTTAGAAATTTTATTCTTACCGCTCTCGTCAAGACCGAGGTAGACGATATTGTAAATCAACTGTCCATCCTCTTCCTGTTGAACACGAATGGTAACTCTAATTGGTTGCTTGTCGTAGTCAACACCTGGAACGTTACCATCTTTTTCTTTGATAGTATAGTTGTAGAGACCAGTCTTGGTGAACTTAAGAGCTGTGAAAGGAATCGTACCATCCGCTTTATTTTTAACTGTTTGAAGTAGCTTGTTTTGTCCATCGTATAATTCAAACTCAAACTCGTCATCTTGTAGATTTCGACCCGTTAAGGCTTTTGTCACCTGCAGTGGCACTGTGATTTCTTTTGGTGTAAACGTATTCTTAAAGGTCGTTTTACCACCGTCATAAGTCACGGAAGCACTTAGCTTCCCTTTACCATCATCCGTTACTTTAACTGTGACTTTGACTTTGCTCGAGTCATAAGTAACTCCTGTCAGACCATTATTTTTTTCTGTAATGGTGTAGTGGTAATTACCTGCTTTGTCGTAGTTAATAGCTTGGAACTGAACTTTTCCTTGGGCATCATTTTTAGCCGTTTGAAGAACATCTGGCTTACCATCTTCCTTCAACTCAAACTCAAACTCTTGCGCTTTCAGTTTGCGACCCGTTAACTCCTTGGTTACATCAAAGGTTGCAGAAGTAGCCTGAGTGGTGTAGGTGTTGTTGAAGGTAGTGTCGTTTTTTTCATAGACAATTTCAGAATGTAGTTTTCCTTTGCCGTCATCTGTAACTTTGACAGTAACTTTTATTTCTTTCGTATCATAAGTAATGCCACCTAACTGACCTTTTTTCTCTGTAATGGTGTAGTGGTACTCACCTGCTTTGTCGTAGTTAATAGCTTGGAACTGAACTTTTCCTTGGGCATCATTTTTAGCCGTTTGAAGAACATCTGGTTTACCATCTTCCTTCAACTCAAACTCAAACTCGTCTTTTTGTAGCTGACGACCTGTCAGAACTTTGTTCACTTCTAATCGAGCGAAAGTCTTTCCTGGAGTATAGCGATTCTCAAAAGTTGGGTTTTTAGTCTCCTCACCAGCTTTCGAATAAGTGACCTTTGTAACTTCAAGTTTTCCTCCCTTATCTTCGACAGTTACAGTTGCCGAGATAAGATTCGGTTCATATTCAACTCCTGGAACATCACCAGCCTTTTCACTAATGGTATAATGATAGATTCCTGCTTTAGTATATTTAAGCTCTTTGAATTGAACCTTACCATCAGCCGTATTTTTTACAGTTTCTAAAATCTTTTTATTTCGTTGTAGATCTTTGAGTTCAAATTCAAATTCACCTTCTTGAAGAGGACGACCTGTTAAAACCTTTTTCACTTCTAACTTAGCAGATGTTTTAACTGGAGTATAGCGATTATTGAAAGTTGGTTTTTTAATTTCTTCTCCATCTGTCATATAAGTCACTTTGCTAACTTCAAGTTTACCGGATTTCTCCTTGACTTCTACTGTTACCGTGATAAATTTTTGGTCATAGGTAACTCCTGGTGCAGAACCTTTGTTCTCTCGGATAAAATATTCATAAGTTCCTGCTTTAGTATATTCCAATGATTTGAAATTGACCTCACCATTGGCGTTATTTTTAACAGTTTGCAAGATTTTACCGACAGTTGGACTAACTTCAGTATTATCAACCAAATCAAACTCAAACTCTTGCGCTTTCAGTTTGCGACCAGTCAATGCTTTCTTAACGGAAAGTTGTACATTTGTTTTAGTAACTGAGTATGTGTTCTTGAAAGTTTGATCATTATTTTCATAGAAAATTTCAGAATTCAGTTTTCCTTTGCCGTCATCTGTAACTTTGACAGTAACTTTTATTTCTTTCGAATCATAAGTGATACCACCTAGACCATTGTTTTTTTCTTTAATAGTGTAATGGTATTCACCTACTTTAGTATATTCAATCCGATCGAACTGGACTTTCCCATCTGCAGTGTTTTTCTTCGTTTGGTGAATATGATCTTCCTTACCAGTCAACTCAAACTCAAACTCGTCTTTTTGTAGCTG